>DATMHT010000324.1:0-1885 GCA_035554795.1 Gemmatimonadaceae bacterium
AGCTTGACCGCGACGTCCCCCACGATCTGCAGCGACCTCGCGCTCACCTTGTCGAGCCGGTCCTCGGGCGTGTGGTGGTAGTTCACGCGCGGCTCCCCCTCGCGCGCGACCCGCGGGTAGTCGTAGTCGATGACGTCGATGACACGGAGGCCGGCCTTGATGAGCGGCACGTGGTCGTCCACGAGGCTGTACTTGACCTGCGGAACGAAGACGCTCTCGTAGCCCAGCTCCGCCGCCTGCTGCCAGACGCGGGCGACGACCTCGGGGGCCGCGCTGACCGAGTTCTCCTCCTGGTAGATCTGCAGGTCCTTGTCGCCGATCATGTCCCAGAGCACGCCGAAGACGGGGCGGTAGTCGGGCGACGGCAGGTGCGCGGCGAAGTACTTCGAGCCGAGAAGGACGTCCTGGTCCTTGTTGAAGTCGCCGTAGTCCTCACCGTCCACGAACAGGAGGTCCACGCCGAACTGCTGCGGCGGCGCCTTCTTGAGCGCGTCGCCGATCGCGAGGAAGAGCGCGACGCCGGAGGCGCCGTCGTTCGCGCCGGGCACGGGGAGCTGCCGCTGCAGCGGATCGGTCGCCTCGTCGGAGATGGGCCGCGTGTCCCAGTGCGTGACGTAGAGGACGCGGTCCTTGAGCTCGGGGCGGAAGCGCGCGATGACGTTGCGCAGCGGCAGCGTGTCGCCCTTCGCGGTGACGTGCTTCCACTCCTGGACGACGACGCTGTCGGCGCGCTTGCGCATCTCGGCGACGATCCAGTCGCCCGTGCGGCGATGTCCCTCGCTACCGGGGATGCGCGGGCCGAAGTCGAGCTGCGTCTTCACGTAGCCGATCGCGGTGTTGCCGTCGAACGCGCTCTGGGGATGCGCCTCGGAGTCCTTGCAGGCGGAGAGTACCGGAAGGACGGCGAGAACGGCGAGATAGGCGAGTCGGCGCATGGAGGGAAGATGACGTGGTAGAGCAACGATGCGAGGGGGAGTCACGGGCACGGGGGTCGGGGCTCGGGGCTCGGGCCTCGACAAGCCGCCCGGGACGTCCCGAGGCGCGCGAGCCCCGGGCCCCGAGCCCCGACCCCCGGCTCCATCACCGTCGCTCCCCGCTGTAGAACTGCAGCCGCAGGACCGCCGAGAAGACGAGCTGCGAGAAACGGCGGTTGTTCTGCTCGTCGAAGTTCACGACCCGCGAGAAGACGAGGCTCCCGATCATGTTGTCGGCGAGCTGGCTCTCGCCGTTGAAGTTGATCGCGGTGCGGCCGTTGTCGGCGAGGCGGACGCGCGAGTGGTCGGTGGTCGTCGAGCCGCCGGTGCCGGAGCCGCCCGTCGTCGCCGAGCTCGCGCCCTCGCTGAAGACATAGCCGGTGGTGTGGCTCGCCTGGTAGCTGAGGCGCGTGCGGACGCTGCTCCCCGGCTTCAGCTTCCAGCTCGCCGGCGCGGCGAACGACTTTCCGAGGTCCACATTGAAGTCGGCGGTGCGGGAGGTGTTCGAGCTGCCGGGGCGCGAGTCGTCGCGCAGGCTGAGCGAGTAGCCGGCGCCGGTCGAGATGCCGCCGAGCGCCCACACCGCCGACGGCGTGATACGGTACGTCCGCACCCGGCTTCCGCTCCGCTCGGCCGGCGCGTCCGTGCCGCTCGGCCGGAACTCGGCGCTCTTCGTCTGCACGTAGTCGGCGTTGGTGGCGAAGCTCGCGATGACCCGCTGGAGGAAGCCGAGGCGCGGATTCCACCGGAAGCTCACGTTCGGGAAGCTGACGTTCTCGCCGTCCACCACGCCCTGCGTGTTGTCGAAGCGCCGCGCCCAGTTGCGCGTCGTCGTGCGCTGGTACCGGTTGCTGAGCGAGGCGCCGAGCGGCAGGTTGAGCGCGCTGTTCACCGCGAGCTGCGAGGTGAGC
>DATMHT010000325.1:0-2430 GCA_035554795.1 Gemmatimonadaceae bacterium
GGCGTGGGACACGCTCGGCCGCGTGACGCTGATCAACGACGCCTACAACGCCAATCCGCCCTCGACGCGCGCGGCGCTCGACCTGCTCGCCGGCGCCGGCGGCGGGCGCCAGCGCGTGGCCGTCATCGGCTCGATGCGCGAACTCGGCGACCGCGGAGCGGAGCTTCACGAGGAGGTCGCGCGGCGCGCCCTCGCGTCGAGCATCGACGTCATCGCAGGCGTCGGCGACTTCGCCGCGCCGCTCCGCGCCCTCGCGCCCGGCGACCCGCGCGTGATCACGGCCGGCGACGTGGACGAGCTCTGGACGCTGCTGGCGCCGCGCCTCGCCGCCGACGCGTTGATCCTCCTCAAGGCCTCCCGCGGCGTGCGGCTCGAGCGGATGCTCCCCCTGCTGAGGAAGTGGGCGGGTCTCGAGGACGGCGGGGCGGACGACGCTGGGCACCACTAGCCGTGGATGACCCTCGGCGCTCGGCGTGTTCGCCGCGGATCTTCGCGGATGAACGCGGATAGTGCCTGCTGACGAATCGGAATCGGACGGCGGCAACGGCGGATCCGCGTCGATCCGCGTCGCTCCGCGGCGCCGCTTCTGCCGAGCGTTCGACACCAGGAGCCGTATTCCTCACTCGATCGTCTACTAGATTCCCGCGTCCCGCTCCCCGGACCGTACTCCCGTGCTCTACCTGCTGACGCCCCTCGCCAAGTACGGCGGCATCTTCAAGCTGTTCAACCTCTTCAACTACATCACGTTCAGGGCGGCCGGCGCGTTCGTCACGGCGCTCATCGTCGCCTTCGTGGTGGGCCCGGTGATCCTGCGCCGGCTGCGGGAGATGGCCGTCCATCAGGTGGTGCGCGAGGGGACGCCGGACTCGCACGCGGGCAAGGGCACGACGCCGACGATGGGCGGGCTCATCATCCTCGCCGCGAGCATCGTCCCGACCATGCTCTGGGCGAAGCTGACCAACCGCTACGTCGTCCTCGCGCTCGTCGTGATGGCCTGGATGGGCGCGATCGGCTTCCTCGACGACTATCTGAAGCTGCGCCAGAAGCGCGCGGGGCTGAAGAACGAGGGGCTCGTCGAGCGCTACAAGCTCGCCGGCCAGGTCACCATCGGCCTCTTCCTCGGCTGGTACCTCTGGCAGCATCCGGTCTCGACGCTGCCGGGCGCGTCGTTCACGCTGCCGTTCTTCAAGTACGTGCTCGTCGTGTTCACGCCGGCGCTGCTGTATATCCCGTTCGTGACGTTCGTGCTCACCGGCGTCAGCAACGCCGTCAACCTCACGGACGGCCTCGACGGACTGGCTGCCGGGCTGACGGCGATCGCCGCGGCGACCTTCGCGCTGTTCGCCTACATCATCGGCCGCGTCGACTGGTCCGCGCACCTCAACATCTACTACCTGCGCGGGGCGGGGGAGCTGGCCGTCTTCTGCGCGGCGATCTTCGCCGCCAACCTCGGCTTCCTCTGGTACAACTCGCACCCGGCGCAGGTGTTCATGGGCGATACCGGCTCGCTGGCGCTCGGCGGCGCGCTCGGCGCGATCGCGATCCTGCTCAAGAGCGAGTTCCTCCTCCTGATCATCGGCGCCGTGTTCGTCGCCGAGACGCTGTCCGTCATCCTGCAGCGCACGGCGTTCAAGGTTCGCCGCCGGCGCTACGGCCTCGAGTACGCGAAGCAGAACCGGCTCTTCCTGCGGGCGCCGCTCCACCATCACTTCGAGATGAAGGGGTGGCCGGAGACGCAGGTGGTCGTACGGTTCTGGGTGCTCGGCATCCTCTGCGCGATCCTTGCCCTCAGCACGCTCAAGGTCCGCTAGCCGTGGCGAGCAGCAACCGTAGCAGCAACTCCGCGCCGAACGCGGGGATCTTCCGTGGCCGCGCGCCCGGCGAGGTCGCGGTCATCGGCCTCGGGAAGAGCGGCCGTTCGGTGGCGACGCTCCTCGCGCGCGACGGGCACCTTGTCTACGCGTCCGACGCCGGCTCTTCGGAGACGGCGCGGGCAAACGCCGCCGCACTCGAGTCGCTCGGCGTCGCGGTGGACGTCGGCCGCCACGACCTCGACCGGATCGCGCGCGCCGCGCTCGTCGTCGCCAGCCCCGGCGTGCCGCCCGAAGCGCCGCCGCTCGCCGCCGCGGCGCGCGCCGGCGTGCCGGTCGTCGGCGAGATCGAGATCGCGCTGCACTACCTGCCGGGCCTGAAGTACATCGCCGTCACGGGCACCAACGGCAAGACGACGACGACCGCGCTCGTCGGCCACCTGCTGCGCGCGCTCGGCCACGACGCCGTGGACGCGGGCAACATCGGCCTGCCGCTCGCCGAGGTCGCCCTGATGGAGAAGCGGCCGAAGTGGGTGGCGCTCGAGCTGTCGAGCTTCCAGCTCCATGACACGCCGAGCGTGAGCCCGACCGTCGGCGTGCTGACGAACCTCAGCCCCGA
>DATMHT010000326.1:0-30800 GCA_035554795.1 Gemmatimonadaceae bacterium
CTCTCGGGCGCGCCCGAGGACTGCTGGCGCTTCTTCGAGTCGCTGTTCACGTGCGGGAACCGCGTCTCCACCGTGCGCCAGCTCGCGCGGCAGCTCGCCGTGCTTCCGAGCACGCTCATGAGCCGCTTCTTCCGCGCCCGGCTGCCGGCGCCGAAGCGCTACCTCGCCACCGCCCGGCTCTGTCGCGCCGCGAGCCTGTTCGAGAACGCCGGCCTCTCCGTCGCCAACGTCGCGCTCACGCTCGACTACTCGTCGCCGCAGAGCTTCGGCCGCCACGTGCGCACGCTGCTCGGCATGACGGCGGTGGACTTCCGCCACCGCTACGACGGCGAGGGGATGCTCCAGCACTTCCGCGACGCGCTGGTGCTGCCGCACCTCGCGACCCTGCGCGAGTTCCGCCCGCTGACGGCGCCGCCGGGGTGGATGGGGAGGGCTGGTAGGCGGTAGGCGGTAGGCGCGTAGCGCGTAGCGCGTAGCGCGTAGCGCGTAGCGGGTAGCGGGTACGCGCTACGCGCTACGCACTACGCACTACACCCGAAACCCGCCCATCGCCTCCTTCAGTCGCACGCTCAGCTCCGCGAGCCGCAGCGCCGTCTCGGCCATGCCTTCGGTGGACGCGGTCTGGTTGGTGGCGAGGCGCGAGGCGGATTCGGCGCGCGTGGCGGCCTCGATCGAGACGCCCTCGACGCTCTGGATCGCCGCCGAGAGCTCGGCCATCGTCTGCGACTGCGAGCGCGAGACGGTCGCCGTCTCGGCGACGAGCTCGGCGACGCGGCGGATCCCGTCGAGCACGGCACCGAGCGCTTGGTCGGCGGCCGCGGCGACGTCGCCGACGTCGCGCACCTCCTGCTCCCCTTCGGCCATCGAGCGCACGACGACGTCGATGTTCTCGCGCACCGTCGCGATCGTGCGCGCGATCGCCTTCGACGCCCGCGCGCTCTCCTCGGCGAGCTTGCGCACCTCCTCGGCGACGACGGCGAAGCCCTGCCCGTGCTCGCCGGCGCGCGCCGCCTCGATCGCCGCGTTCAGCGCGAGCAGGTTCGTCTGCCGCGCGATGCGGGCGACCGTGTCCACGAAGTTGCCGACGCGCTCCGAGTCGCCGGCGAGCGTGCCGACCGTCGCCGCCGACGTGCGCACCTTCTCGCCGATCGCGACGAGCGTCGTGCCGGCGCGGGTGATCGAGTCGCGCGAGCGTTCGGCGGCTTCGACGAGCGCCTGCGCGTCGGCCTCCATCTCGCCGGCGCGGTCGCGCAGCCCGTCGGAGGCGGCGCGGGCGTGGGACGTCTGCTTCGTGCCCGCCTCGGTGAAGCCGCGCTGGGCCTCGAGGCGCTCGCTCAGGTCGCGCGCCGTGGCGGCGAACTCCGCCCCCGCCGCGTGCAGCGCCTGGGTCGCCTGGGCGACGCGGTCGGCGTAGGCGGCGACGTCCTCGGCCTCGCGCTGCACCGCGCCGATGATCTGCCCCATCCGGGCGAGCATCCCGTTGAAGCTGCGCTCGAGGAATCCGAGCTCGTCGCTGTAGCGGGCGTCGGCGCGGACGAGGAGGTTGCCATGCTCCGCCTCGCTGAACGCCTGCCGCGTCGCGCGGATGCGCCGGATCAGCTTCGACGGGATCGGCACCGTCTGCTGGGCGACGATGACGATGAGGACGCCGACCGTGATGACCGCGCCCATGTCCACCGGCGTGCCGGGGTGCAGCAGATGGTAGACGTAGTTGGCGGCGACGAAGCAGACCGCGCAGACGCCGGCGGTGAAGTAGCCGAGCGACTTGCCGCGGTCGAACGAGTAGGGGATGATGGCGAGGAAGTAGACTGCCGCGAGGCCGCGCTCGCCGAACTCGATCATCAGCATGCTGATGAGCATCGCGTCGAACGCGGCGAACGCGTAGCGCCACGACCAGTGGTACAGCGCCGGGCGCGTGGCGAGATTGACGAGCACGAAGTTGCAGCCGATGGCGCCGGCGAAGATCGCCACCATGACCCACACCGGAACCGACACGACGCCGAAGAACACGGCTCCGCCGAGCGCGGCGCCGAGGAGGATCGTGCTCAGGTAGCGGCGCCGTGCGCCCTGGCGGAAGGTGACGAGATCCTTCTCCCGCTCCTCGTCCACCACCTCCACGCCGGGCGTGAAGCCCCCGCTGCGCCGCGGGTCCGTCGGCACGGGCGGCACGCGGCGCGGCACGTGACGCGGTGCGCCGCCGCTGGCGGTGCCGGGCTCGGCGCTTTCCGGCGCGAGACGCGAGCGGGGCTCGGCGGGCGCGAGGGTGGATGGTGGCACGGCGGTCGTCCTCGGAGAGTGGGGCGGGCGACGCGAGCGACGCCGGAATGGTCGCTGGGCCCAACGGCTCATCACACGTCAACGTCGCCCGTTTGCTTCGTCGCGCACGTGGCACCAGCCATGCGAATCAGTACGCTGGCAACGCTAAGACGGCCGAGCCGAGCGTAACGAAACAGGCGCCCACGGGCGCGCGGCCGCAACTTCCGGCCGCGCGCCACGCGACGTGCTGTCCCCGGGCCTGGCCCGATCATCTTCATGAAGGCCGGAGGGCCGAGTTTGTCTATCTTTGCGGAGCGAGTCGCCGCGGCGTTGGAGGCCGAGGCGCCGGCCCTGGCGGAACGGTGGCAGGTACAGGCGGGGGCGGTGGCGCCGCGCGTGGTCGGACGTCGCGCTGGCGACAGCGTCTCCCCCGCTGTGGCATCCCCCGGCGTGGTGGAAGACGTGGCGCGGCGGGCCGTCGTCGCGCTCGCCTGCGCGCTGCGGCGGGCGCCGCGCTGTCAGGACGACGCGCTGCGCGCCGGCTGGGAGTTCGGCGGCCGCGCGCATGCCCGAGGCACCTCGCTGCATTACATGATGAAGGAGCTCGACCTGCTCGAGGCGATGGTGCTCTACGTCGCCGAGCAGACGGCGGAGCGCGGCGACCGCGCGAGTCGCGGCCGCACCAGCGATGGCCGCGCCAGCGGCGGCGACGACGACCGGGAGGAGGCCTCGTCCGGTGCGGACGTGATGGGCGCCGCGCGGCGGCTGCACCGGACGTTCGCGGCGATGCGGCTCGCGGCGACGAAAGGCTTCACGCACGCGCTCGTGGAGACGCTGCGCGGGCGCTACCGCACGCTCCGCCACGACCTCCGCAACCCGATCGGGACGATCCGGAGCGCGATCGCGCTGATGGAGGACGAGACGCTGCCGGCCGACGTCCGGTTCGGCGCGCGCTATCGGGCGATGGTGACGCGCAACGCCGCCTCGCTCGAGACGCTGGTCGCGGCCGCGCTCGGCGACGCGCAGGCGCACGGCCCGGCGCTGACGCTGCAGGAGGTCTCGCTCGGCGAGCTCGCCCGGACGGTGCGCCGCGATCTGCGCGACGACGCCGAGGCCGCCGGGTGCACGATCGAGCTCGCGCCGTCGCTCGTCGCGGCGACGGTGCCGGCCGTGCGCGCGGACTCGACGGCGTTCGAGCTCGTGCTGCGCTCGCTCGTGGACGCCGCGCTCGACGAGGCCCGGCGCGACACCGCGGTCACCGTCGGGCTGCGTGCGCTGCGCGACCGCTCGGCGGCGGTGACCGTGAGCTTCGCGCCGGCGCCACGCGCGGCCGACCGCGCCACGCCGAGCGTGTCGGCGCTGGCGGTGGAGCTGGCGCAGCGCGCCGGCGGGCGCGTCTGGCGCGAAGACGACGCGACGCTGCTGCTCGAGATGCCGGTCGAGGTGCGCGCCGCGGAGAGCGTCGCCGCCGCCGCCGCCGTCCATCTCGTCGTCGAGGATCCACCGGCGTCGGTGGGCGACACGGGCGCCGGGAGCCGCGCCGGCGCGCGGCGGGAGCGGCCGCGCGACGCGAGGAATTCGTTCGGCGCGGATGCGTCCGATGACGCCGAGGCGCGGACGATGGACCAACTTCCCCGTGGGGGGGGGCCCCCCGGCGACGAGGTCGCATCGTCGCGCTGACGTCCCGGTGACGTCATGCTGAATGGTGGGACGACGGCGAAGGCGGTCGTCCCACCACCCCGCCCTACTCCATCCGTTCGACGATCTCGCTCGCGCGCGTCAGCGCGACCACCGGCACGTTCGCCTCCTGCTCGATCGCCTCGCGTCCGCCCTCCTCGCGGTCCACGAGGGCGAGCACGCCGGCGACCGTGCCGCCGGCCGCGCGCAGGGCGGCGATCGCCTTGAGCGCCGAGCCGCCGGTCGTGATCACGTCCTCGATGACGGCGACGCGGTCGCCCGGCTCGAACGTCCCCTCGACGAGCTTCCCCGTGCCGTGCGCCTTCGCCTCCTTGCGCACGGTGAAGGCGCGCAGCGGGGCTTGCTGTTCACCCCGGCTCGCGGCGTCAGCGCTGGCGTAGCTGATCGCGTAGCTTATGGGGTCGGCGCCTAACGTCAGCCCGCCCACCGACTGGACGTCCCAGCCGGCATCGAGGAGGGCGCCGAGCGCGAGCGGCCCGATCAGGGTCAGCCCTTCCGGACTCATTGTCGTCAGCCGCGCATCGATGTATAACGTGGACTGCTTCCCCGAGGCGAGCGTGAACTGCCCGCGGCGGGCGGAGCGACGGGCGAGCAGGTCGAGCAGACGGGAGAGGCGGGTATCGGCGTGCATGACCACGGGTGTCGGGTGTGGAGTGTCGGGCATGGTCCCCGACGCGATCGAGATGATGGCGCGCTGCCGAGGTGCCGGTGCCGCGGCGTCCGATGTTCACGGCTGGCGGCAGCGGGCACGGGCGGCATCTCCGAAGCCGCAACGATAACACCCGACACCCCACACCCTACACCCGGCAGTTCATGATCCCCCGCTTCACCTCGCGTTTCGCCACGGTCACGCTCGCGGCGGCGTTCATCCTCGTGCTCGCCGTGGTCTCGGCGGCGCACAAGGCGCTCACCGACGCCGACCGCGCGCAGGCCGATCTCGACGCCGAGGTCTCGGCGGGGCTGGTCGGGAGCTACCTGCACCGCCACGCCGAGGCGCTCAGCTCGATGCATGGCGTCTACCTCGTCGCCGACCCCGTGCGCGACCCGGGGGAGTTCGCCGCGCTCGTCGGCGCGATGGGCGCGCACGTCAACGGCTTCCGCCGCGTCTTTCTCACCGACTCCGCGGGCCGCGTCCGCTACGACTCGATCGTGGCGCCGCCGGCGAAGCCGCTCCCGCCCGGGCTCGTGCTCGACACGATGCAGCTGCTGCGCATCGGGGCGCTCACGCGGCGCGCGCGCGAGACGGGCCAGACGGTGGTGAGCGCGCCCGGCGTCTTCTTCGCGTCGCCCGCCGACAGCGGCTTCGTCCTCATCGAGCCGCTGCACATCGAGGGGCGGTTCGTCGGCTTCGCCGTCGGCGAGGTGACGACGCGCTCCGTGCTCCGCAGCCTGTCCCCGCGCCACGCGCGCGACCGGCTCGACCTCAAGGTGCGCACCGGCCCGCCGGGCGCGCCCGGCGCGCTCGACGTCGCGACGATCCGCAACGGCCCGGCGCCGGAGCGGATGCATCCCGATTCGCTCGCCGCGTCGGTGCAGCCGGCGTCGGCGGTCGTGAGCCTGCCCGGCGGCGGCCAGTGGACGGTCGAGGTCATGCACGCCGGGAGCGGGCCGCTGCGCACGACGCTCTGGGGGATGGGCATCCTCACGCTCAGCGCGCTCGCGCTCGGCGTCATGCACGAGCGGCGGCAGGCGCGGCGCATCGCCGAGCGGTCGGCGGAGCTCGAGCGGCTGTCGTCGGAGCTGCTGAGCGCGAACCGCGCGAAGAGCGAGTTCCTCGCCAACGTGTCGCACGAGCTGCGCACTCCGCTCAACGCGATCGTCGGCTTCGCCGACCTGCTGCGCGACGGCGTCTACGGCGAGCTGGCGCCGCGGCAGGTGAGCCCGGTGCAGCGCATCGAGGCGTCGGCGAACCATCTGCGCCATCTCGTGGACCAGGTGCTCGACCTCGCCAAGATCGCCGCCGGCCGGCTCGAGGTGCACACCGAGACGGTGGACCTGCGCCCGTTCGTGCTCGACGTCGCGAGCGAGGTCGAGCCGCTCATCAACGAGAAGCAGCTCGCGCTCTCGATCGCCGTCGGCGCGACGCTGCCGCGCATCCGCACCGACCCGCAGCACCTGCGGCAGATCCTCGTCAACCTGCTCGGCAACGCGGTGAAGTACACCGCCACCGGCGGCATCGCGGTGCGCGCCCGCCTCGTCGAGCCGGGCGCGCCGCTCACCGGCGGCCCGCCGATCGGCAAGCCGCCCAGCGCCGACGCGCACTGGGTCGCGCTCCAGGTGAGCGACACCGGCGCCGGCGTCCCCAAGGCCGACCGCGAGCGCATCTTCGACGAGTTCGAGCAGGTGAACGCCGGTCCCCGCGGCGACTCGATGGCGCGCGGCACGGGACTCGGCCTCCCGATCTCACGCCGTCTCGCCCGTCTCATCGGCGGCGACGTCACGCTCGAGAGTGAGCTCGGCCGGGGCTCGACGTTCACCCTCTGGCTCCCGGTGGACCCGGCCGACCTGAAGCCCCGCGTCTCGGCGCGCATGCGAGCGGTGACGCCGGCGCCCGAGGTGGTGACGGAGACGACGCCGGCGACGACGACGGACGAAAAACCAGTCGTTGGTTGAACCGAGAGTCGTTGGTTGTTGGTACGGAGTGTTCGGTGAGCAACGACGGTGCGAAGGAGCATGCCTCCGCGCGCCGTCGTTGATTACCAACCACTAGTCACCAACAACCAACGACTCTCGGTTGAACTGACGACCGCCGTCGTCAGTAGTCGTCGGCTCTCGCTAGCCTTTCCGCCCGAACAGTCCCTTCATCTTCGACAGCAGCCCGCTGCCGCCGTCGTCGGGATGCGCGGACGCGGGGGCGGGCGGCGCGAGGAGCGCGGTGCGGAGCGCCGTGGCGAACGCCATCACGTCGGGGTAGCGGTCGCCCGGCTGCTTCGCGAGCGCGCGCATGATCACGCTCTCGACCGCGGGATTGAACGTCATCCCCTGCCGCGCCTTGTTGAGCGGGATCGGCGGCTGCGAGAGGAGCTGCGTGAACATCTCGCGCGGCGTCTTCGCCGTGTACGGCAGGCAGCCGGTGAGCAGGAAATAGGCGATCGTCGCCAGGCTGTACTGGTCGGCGGCCGGTGTCACGAGCTCGCCCGAGAGCGACTCGGGCGCGACGTACATGAGCGTGCCGACGAAGAAGCCGGCGCGCGTGAGCCGCTCGTCAGGGGTGCTGTCGGTGTCGGCGGCGATCCCGAAGTCGAGGAGCTTGACCTGGCGTGTCGCCGGGTCGTACATCACGTTCTCGGGCTTCAGGTCGCGGTGGATGATGCCGGCCGAGTGCGCGGCCTGCACGGCGCCGGCGATCTGCAGCACGATGTCGGCGACGTCTTCCTTCGGCAGGTGGCCGAGCCGCTTCGCGTAGCGCTCGAGGATCTCGCCGCCGGCCCACTCGATGGCGAGGAAGTGCATCCCCGGCGACGCCTCGCCGATCTCGATCGTGCGGACGACGTTCGGATGCTCGACGCGCGCGCCGAAGCGCGCCTCGCGGACGAAGCGCGCGATGGCGGTGCGATCCTGGCGCAGCTTGTCGCGCAGGACCTTCACCGCCACCGTCCCGTGCTGCGGGTGGTCGGCCTTGTAGACCGCCGAAGTGCCACCCTCGCCGATCAGGTCGCGGAGCGCGTAGCCGGCGATCGTCGAGCCGACGAGTGAGTCCCGTGTCGTCACGCGGCGAATGTAAGAGGGGGAGGGCCCGAGGGCTATAGGGCGTGGGGCGCGAGCGAGCTACAGGGTTGTTCCCGAAGCAGGCCAGGCCCTGGGCCCTTCGGGCCCCAGGCCCTCGCGCTGGTGTATCCCGGACCAGATCTTGAAGCCATGCTCATCCTCAATCCTTCGCGAGTGAACGACATGATGCGTGCGGCGAGTGGCGGGCGGCGGCGGTGGTGGCGGGCGCAGCGGGCGACGGTGGTGGTACTCGGCGCGACGCTCGTCCTCGGTGGTTGCGCGGCGCGCCGGCGCGTCGGCGACGGCGGCACGACCGGCGGCGGCGCCAGCCCGGTCCGCCGCGGCGACGCGGCCGCGGCATTCGATCCCGCCCGCATCTACTCCGCGATGGGGCTCATTGCCGCTCCCGAGCCCGTTCCGTTCGTGGCCAGCGTCAGCTACCTCGCCGGCCCCACACCGGACACGACGCTCGCCGTCATCACGCTCTCGCTCCCCAACCGCGTGCTCACCTTCGCGCGCGAGGGCGAGCGCTACCGCGGGGCGTACGAGGTTCGGATCGACGTGAAGCAGGGGCTGCAGTCGGTGCGGCACGTCGAGGCACCGCAGATCGTGCGCGTCGCGACGTTCAAGGAGACGACGCGCGACGACGAGAGCATCATCTTCCAGCAGATCATCAGCCTCGCGCCCGGCCAGTACGGGCTCGACATCGCCGTGCGCGACGCCGGCAGCGCCCGCAGCGCGACCGCCGGCTCGATCCTCGGCGTCCCGCGGCTCGGCCCCGGCGCGATCTCGACGCCGATCGCCGTGTACGAGGCGGCGCCGCGCACGCGCACCGACTCGCTGCCGAGCTTCGTGACGAGCCCGCGCGCCACCGTCGCCTTCGGGCGCGACAGCGTCATCCCGATCTACCTCGAGGCGTACGGCGCGCCGGCGGCGGCGACCGCGGCGGCGGCCGGCGACGCGCGCGTACCCGTCACGCTGACCGTGCGCAGCGATCGGGGCGGGACGCTCTGGCGCGATACGGCGACGCTCGCCCGCCGCACGCCGATCCCGGCCGCCGCCGGCCGCGCGCCGCTCTACAGCGGCATCGTCAACGTCCCCGTCTCGCGCGTCGGCGTCGGTGTCGCGTCGCTCGTCGCCCGGCGCGCCGACAGCGGGGCGACATCGGCCGCCAACGACTCGGCGCGCGCGCCGATTTTCGTCAGCTTCGGCGACGAGCTGCCGGTGGCGACGTTCGAGGAGATGCTGAGCTACCTCCGCTTCTTCACGACGCCCGAGCGCATCCGCGCCCTGCGCGACACGGCGCCCGAGTTCCGCGCCGCCGCCTGGGCCGCCTTCCTCCGCGAGACCGACCCGAACTCGGGGACGCCGCAGAACGAGGCGATCCGCGACTACTTCGGGCGCATCCGCCAGGCGAACCTCCGCTTCCGCGACGAGGGCGGCGCCGGCTGGCTCAGCGACCGCGGCATGGTGTACGTCACGCTCGGCGACCCGGACCAGGTGTACGAGCAGGCGGCGAACGACGTGTCGCAGCGCGGCCGCGCCCAGATCTGGGAGTATCGCGAGTACCGCGTGCAGCTCGTCTTCGTGGACCAGACGGGCTTCGGCCGCTGGCGCCTGACCTCGTCGAGCGCGGCCGAGTTCCAGATGCTCGCGCGCCGGCTGCAGACGCGCCGCGCGTCGTAGCACGGCCGAGTCGGACGGCGGCGCGCGTGGCGGCGACCGGCGACGCGGAGCACGGCGGCGGCGTCGCTCTCACGCTGCGCCGCGAGCTCGCGCGCAAGGCGCTGCACGTCACCTCGGCGGCGGTGCCGGTCGCGTACGCGGCCGGCCTGCCGCGCGCCGGGCTCCTCGCCGGCCTGCTCGCGCTGCTCGCCATCGCGCTCGTGGTGGAGGGGGCGCGGGCGCGGTCGGAGCGGGCGCGCGCGCACTTCACGCGCGCCGCCGGCCCGCTGCTGCGCGCGCATGAGCATCACCGCTGGGCCGGCGCGACGTGGCTCCTCGCCGCCTTCGCGCTCGCCGTCGGGCTCTATCCCGCTCCCGTCGCCGTCGCCGCGACGTGGGCGGTCGCGTTAGGCGACGCGAGCGCCGCGATCGTCGGCCGCTGGATTGGCCGGCACCGCCTGTCGCCGCGATTCGCGAAGACGCTCGAGGGGAGCGCGGCGTGCGCCGCGGTCACGTTCGCCGGCGCGTTGTGGGTCGCGCGTCTCCCGCTCGGCGCGAGCGTGGTTGCCGGCGTCGCCGCCGCGCTCGCCGAGGCGCCGACGCGTCCGCTCGACGACAACGTTCGCGTCGTGCTCGCGGTCGGCGCCGGTATCCTGTTGTGGCGTATGGCTTTCTCTTGACAAAAAAACGAGGTCATCCTATATAGGGGCCCGCACGCCCGACCGGGCGCGCCCAGCACCCCGCAGTGCAGGCTACGGCACACCCCGTTGGAGGCAGCTCGTATGGCCAGAGGTAAGGTGAAGTGGTTCAATGACGCCAAGGGCTACGGCTTCATTGAGCAGGAGGGCGGAGAGGACGTGTTCGTCCACTTCTCCGCGATCACGATGGAAGGCTTCAAGACGCTCGCCGAGGGTCAGGTGGTGGAGTTCGAGATCCAGAGCGGTGCGAAGGGGCTCCACGCCGCGAACGTCCAGCGCGTCTAGTCGTAGTCGGTCCATCCGACGGCCGTTCGAACTGCCTCCGCCTGTCGTCAAGCCCGCGACGGGCGGTTGGCATTTAAGGGCGCGTAGCGGGGAGCGCGTCGCGCGTCGCGGGAGCGAATAGTTGGCGCCCGGACGCGACGATTCGTGGCGGTAGTGGCAGGCGTGGTGCGGTGATAGCATTCGCCTGGCCCGCTACGCGCTACGCGCTTCCCGCTACGCGACTCCCGATGTCCGACGGCTCGACCGAACTGCCCGCCTCCCCGCGACTCTTTCTGGTGGATGGGTACGCGCTCATCTACCGCGCGTTCTTCGCGCTCATCTCGCGCCCGCTGACGACGAGCCGCGGCGAGAACACGTCGGCGGCGTGGGGGATCGTCAACTTCCTGCAGCGCCTTCTCGCCACCCACAAGCCCGACTACCTCGGCTGGGTGCACGACTCCGGGCTCTCGTTCCGCCACGAGCAGTACCCGGCCTACAAGGCGACGCGCGAGAAGCTGAACGAGGGGCTGCAGGCGGACTTCGACCGCGGCATGCAGCGCATCTGCGACCTGCTCAACGCGTACCGGATCCCGATCCTGTCGCTCGCCGGCTACGAGGCCGACGACGTCATCGGCACGCTCGCGCGCCAGGGCGCCGACGCCGGGCTGAACGTCGTGATCGTCTCCGGCGACAAGGATTTCCAGCAGCTCGTCGAGCCGCGCGTCTGGCTGCTCAACCCGGGGCGCGGCGGTCCCGCCAGCGTCGAGGAGCAGTGGGTCGGCGTGCACAACGCCGCCGAGCGGCTCGGCGTCCCGCCCGAGCGCACCATCGACTACCTCGCGCTCGTCGGCGACTCGTCGGACAACGTGCCCGGCGTCTCCGGCATCGGCGACAAGACGGCGCGCGAGCTGGTCGCCGAATTCGGCGCTCTCGAGAGCATCCTCGCCAACGTCGACAAGATCACGAAGAAGCGGCCGCGCGAGGCGCTGCAGGCGCACGAGGCGGAGGCGCGGCTGTCGAAGGAGCTGGTGACGATCCGCCGCGACCTGCCGATGACGCTCGACCTCGACGCGCTGCGCATCGAGGATCCCGACCTCGAGCGGCTGAAGCAGCTCTACATCGAGCTCGAGTTCACCTCGCTCGTGAAGGACGTCGCCGCGCAGCAGGCGCCGGCGAAGCCGGCGCTGGAGACGGACTACACGGTGGTGGACACGGTCCAGGCGCTGAACCGGCTCGTGACGAAGGCGCGCAAGGCGCGCCACATCGCCGTGGACACCGAGACGGTGATCGACCCCGACTCGCCGACGAAGGTGGACCCGCTGCGGTCGCGGCTCGTCTCCATCTCGATCGCGCTCGCGCCGGGCGAGGCGTACTACCTGCCGCTCGACCACAAGCAGTACGTGCAGCCGCAGGGCGAGCTCGCGCTGGGTGAGGAGGAGGGCGGCGGCGTCGAGCATGGTGTCGAGCACCCGGCGCTCGACGCGTCGGGGGACCGCTCGCCGACCGACGCGCCGCGCGACCGCGGGCTCGTCACCGGCGGCGACGAGATCGGGGAAGACGGCGCGAGCGCGAAGAAGAAGCCCGCGAAGAAGAAGAAGGCGGCGGCCACGCCGTCGGACGAGTCGCTGGGCATCGCCGGCCGCCTGCTCCGCGACGGCGGTTCCCGTCCGCCGAAGAACCTCCCGCCGCTCGACTCCGAGGCGATGCAGCCGCTCGTCGCGCTGCTCGAGGACCCGGCGGTGCGCAAGACGGCGCAGAACGCGAAGTACGACGTGCTCGCGCTGCGGCGCGGCGGCGTGACGCTGCGCGGCCTCGACTTCGACACGATGCTCGCCAGCTACGTGCTCGATCCGGGGCGCCGCTCGCACGGGCTCGACGTCCTCGCGGTCGAGTTCCTCGACCACACGATGACGTCGTACGAGGACCTCTGCGGCAAGGGGCGCACGCAGCTCCCGTTCGACGTCGTGCCGGTGGAGGCGGCGGCCGAGTACTCGTGCGAGGACGCGGACATGACGCTCCGGCTGCGCGCGATCTTCGAGCCGCAGCTCGAGGCACAGGGGCTGCGCCAGCTCTTCGACGACGTCGAGGTGCCGCTCGTCTGCGTGCTCGCCGAGATGGAGTGGGCGGGGATCGCCATCGACGTCGCCTGGTTCCAGTCGCTCAAGGAGCGCTTCCAGCGCGAGCGCGAGCGCGTCGAGCAGGAGATCTACGTCGAGGCCGGCGAGGAGTTCAACATCAACTCCAACCCCCAGCTCCGCCGCATCCTGTTCGAGAAGCTCGAGCTGCCGGTGAAGAAGCGCACCGCCACCGGCCCGTCCACCGACGCGAGCGTCCTCCAGGAGCTCGCCGACGAGGGGCACGCGATCCCCGAGCTGCTGATGGAGTACCGGGAGCTGTTCAAGCTCGAGGGCACGTACATCGACACGCTGCCGACGCTGCTCCATCCGCGCGACCACCGGCTGCACACGTCGTTCAACCAGACGGTCGCGTCCACCGGGCGCCTCTCGTCGAGCGACCCGAACCTCCAGAACATCCCGATCCGCCGCGAGCTCGGCCGCGACATCCGCCGCGGCTTCGTGCCGCGCAAGGGCTGGAAGCTGATGGCCGCCGACTACTCGCAGATCGAGCTGCGGCTGCTCGCGCACCTGTCGCAGGACCCGGCGTTCGTCGCCGCGTTCAACGCCGGCGGCGACATCCACCGGCAGACGGCGGCGATCATCTTCAACGTGCCGCTCGACGCGGTGACGAAGGAGATGCGCGCCCGCGCGAAGACGATCAACTTCGCGACGATCTACGGCCAGGGCGCGCACGCGCTCTCGCGTCAGCTCAAGATCTCGCGCGGCGAGGCGGCCGAGTTCATCGCGACGTACTTCGAGCGCTTCCGCGGCGTGAAGGACTTCCTCGATTCGCGCGTCGAGTTCGCGCGCGAGCACGGCTACGCGCAGACCATCTTCGGCCGGCGGCGCTACATCCCCGAGCTGCGCGACCGCAACTTCAACATCCGCGCGTTCGGCGAGCGCACCGCGGCCAACTCCCCGATCCAGGGTTCGGCGGCCGACCTGATCAAGATCGCGATGATCCGCATCGATCGCGCGCTGCGCGAGAAGGCGCTCAACACGAAGATGCTGCTGCAGGTCCACGACGAACTGGTGTTCGAGGTGGCGACGCCGGAGCTCGAACAGGTGCGCGCGCTCGTCGTGCACGAGATGGAGCACGCGGCGTCGCTCTCGGTGCCGCTCGTCGTGGACGTCGGCGTGGGGGACAATTGGCTGGAGACGAAATGAGCGGGACGGGGGACGGGGGACGAGGGACGGGCGAGCAGGCCGGTGACTGGCGCGAGAACGCTGGGCGGGCCGTCTCCGTACGTCCCCCGTCCCCCGTCCCCCGTCCCGTCTATCGCCAGTTCGCCAAGCACCGCGACGGGATGATCCACGCCATGGACGGCGGCCTCTGGCTGCACTTCCACGTCTGGAAGGGGCACCCGATGGCGCACCTCGTCTCGGTGGACCGCGAGCTTCTGCTCGAGTACGGCCGAGCGGTCGGCCTCCCCGAGCACAAGCTGCAGTACAAGCCGCTCAAGGACCCGCGCACGGGGGAGCGGCGCGAGGCGTGGCACTGGGATCTGGTCGGGAAGTTTCTGCCGGAGAAGGGCCGGTAAGCGTTACGCGGGAAGCGGGAAGCGCCTACCGCCCACCGCCTACCGCCGTCGCCTCCGCCCGCATCCACCTCACCTCGCGGCGGATCTCCGCGCCTAACGCGGGATCGCGCCTGAGCCGCAGATACGCGCGCACCCGCCGCCGCGCCCGCGCCAGCCGGTCGCCGTAGCGCAGCCACCACCCCGCCGATGGCGGCAGCGTCACGAGATAGGCGAGCGCCCACCACCCGCTCCCCGTCAGCCGCCAGACGAGCGCCGCCTGCAGCGCGTAGAAGACCGGCACCGTCACCACACCGACGACGATCGTGTGCATCGCCGGATCCTCGGGCGCGCGACTCGTCCGACGCGCGACGAGACGCGCCACCGTCAGCGGCAGCCAGTGGTTCACCCGCCCCCACAGCGCCACTGGCCCGCCGAGCACGACGAGCGCCGCCTCGCGCAGCACGAACCACGCTCCCGCCGCGATCCCCGGGTCCACGTCCACTTCGCTCGGCGCGATGCCGCTCCGTTCGAGCGTGTCGCGCAGCCGATCCAGCCGCTCGACGAAGCGCGCCACCCGCGCCGCCTGCGCGCCGTCGCTTCCCTGCTCCACCGCCCGCCGCACCGCCTCCGCCCGCCGCGCGACCGCCACCACGCTCGGCAGCGGCGCGTCGGCATTCGACAGCGGCCGCGGCTCCCCCTCGAGCAGCGCCGCCAGCAGATGCGCCGACGGGAGCACCACGTCCGCCGCCTCGCGGCTCGGGAAGTTCAGCGTCACGTCCCGCAGCCGCCGCTCCACCTCGGCGGTCAGCGCCGCGACCGCCGCCGGCGCGTCGTCGGGCGCACCATCATCGCTCGCCCGCCACGCGTCCATCGCGATCGGCTCGCCGATCTGCACGAGCACGCGCGTCCGCGCCGCCCACTTCCGCTCGAACGTCAGCCCGATCGGCACGATGTGCACGTCGCGCACACCCCGCTCGTCGCGCGCCTGCAGGGCGATGCGCGCCACGCCCGTCTTCACCGGCGCCAGCTCGGGCCGGTCGTGGCTGATCCCCTCGGGGAAGATCAGCACCGCCGCGCGCCGCGCGAGCGCGCCGATGATCGCGTCGAAGGCGGCGGCGTTGCGCGACGGGTCTGGTGCGGTCTCTCCCCGCGCGTCCTGCGCCCGCCGGATCGGCACGAACCCCACTGCCCGCGCGAGCACCGCCACCACGGGGTTCTCCATCAGCACGGCCTTCCCCGTGAACGTCACCCGCCGCGGCACCGCCCGCGCCACGAGCAGCGCGTCGATGAGCTGGTTCGGATGGTTCGACGCCAGCAGCAGCGGTGCGTCGCGCGGTACCCGCTCCGCGCCGACGACCTCCACGTTGCCGTAGAACCAGTCGAGCGCGACGCCGGCGACCCAGTGCAGGAGGCGATAGAGCACGTGCCTAACGCGCGCTCGGCGCCGCGCCGACACTGTCGGCATCCGTGGCGACGTCCCCCGCCGAGCCCACCGCGCGCTCGGGCACCCCCGCCAGCACGAGGAGCGCGATCGCCATCGCCACCGCCACCGTCGCCACCGCGGCGCGGTAGGCGACGCCGCTGCCGAACGCGGGCTCGAGCCCGTCCACCGTCAGCCCCCAGACGAACGGCCCGACGATCGCCGCCGCGCGCGCCGAGAGCATCAGCAGGCCGAAGAAGCGCCCCGCTTCGCGCTCCGGTACGAGGCTCAGCATCATCGGCCGCTCCGCCGTCGGCACGCCGCCGAAGATGAAGCCGATCCCCGCCCCCACCGCCCAGAAGGCGCCCGCGCCCGGCACGACGATCATCCCCACCAGCAGCGCCACCCACGCGACGATCACCGCCATCAGCGTCCGCTTCGGCCCGATCCGGTCCACGAGCTTCCCGCACACGTAGCTCCCCGCGATCGCCGGCACCGTCAGCACGACGAACAGCTTCGTCTCCGCGCCGCGCTCGAAGTGCATCGCCTTCACCGCGTAGACGGCCATGAACGACACGATCGTCCCGATCGCGTCCTGGTACATCAGCGACGCGATCACGAACCGGCGCGCGCCGGGATAGCGCTTCGTGTCCACGAGCGTGCGCTTCACGTCCGCGAACGCCGCCCGCCACGCGATCGGCGCGTGCTTCGGGTAGCGGTCGCGGCAGAAGACGAACAGCGGCAGCGAGAAGAGCAGGAACGCGAGCGCCGTCGGCGCGAAGGTGGACACGCGCCCGCCATGCGCCGTCAGCGGCACGGCCGTCCGCAGCGCGTGCACGAAGCCCTCCGGCAGCGGCCCGACGCCCGGCACGGGTACGCCGCCGTTGAAGAAGGGCGCGACCAGCAGCAGTCCGACGATCGTCCCGCAGTAGCCGACCGCCGTGCCGATCCCCGACAGCGTCCCCATCTCCTCGGCCGGCACGAGCTCGGGGAGCATCGCGTTGTAGAACGGCTGCGCCGCCTGGTACGCGTAGTTCGCGACGATGAACGCGACGACGAGCCACGCCAGCGCCGCGCCGCCGGCGTGGTACGCCTCCGGCCGCGTCACGCCGCCGATCACCGCGTCGCCGTAGAGCGGCAGCATCGTCTGCCCCACGAGCCCCATCAGCGCCGTCGCCGCGCACGCCGCGAGCGTGAAGCCGACGATCCACGGCTTGCGCCGCCCGCGCGCGTCGGAGATGGCGCCGAGTACCGGGATCGAGAGCGCGACGAGCAGTGACGACGCGCCGTTCGCGATCGCGTACGACGTGTTCGACGCGCCGAGGTCCGAGATGAGCCACACCGAGAAGTACAGCGTGGCGACGTTCATGGACCAGATCGTGTTCGCGAAGTCGTACAGCGCCCAGCTCCACCGCTCGCGGCCGGGCGCGCGCACGCGTGGCGCTGGTGGTGGTGGTACGGCGCCGGGCGTGAGCCCCGCAGGGGTGGTGGCGTCGCCGTGGACTCGGGCGTGCGTCGTGGACATGCGTGTCGGGTCCTCGCGGAGAGCGCGGTCGCGGGCGGTGGTGACGGGCGGCACACGCCGCTGCCGGAGAGAATAGACGCGACGGACGCCGCGCGCGATACGTCGGCCGACGTAGCCGCGCGCGCGAGCCGACGTAGCCATCCGGGTACGCCCTCTCCCCCGCCGCGCGGCGGCGGTGCAGATTACGCCCGATGCGCGCCCCCCTCCTTCCGCGTTCCTCGCGCCCGTCGCCGCGTGATGGCGACGACCGCTGCCGCCGCCAGTCCCGGCGTGCCCGCGACGTCCGCGCCACCGCGCTCCTCGCCATCGTCGCCGTGCTCGCCGCGGTGGGCGCCGCCGCGTGCACGGGCGACAGCACGCCGGCCGTGCGCCGCGACAGCACCGGTGCGGTGCTTCCGCCCGCCGAATCCGCCGCCGCGCCGGCGGCCGCGCCCGCGGTGCTGGGCTGGAGCGACACCGCCGCCGGCCCCGCGCTCTTCATTCCGGCGCAGAATCCGGGGACGGCGCAGCTCGTCTTCCCCGGCTTCACCGACTCGACGCTCACCGACACGAGCAGCTTCGACTTCGGCCGCGTCCACGGCGCGCGGGTGGACCTCTTCACCCGCGCCGGCGCGGCCGGCAGCAGCACGCTCGCGCCCAACCCGGTGTCGCCGTCGCGCGAGGAGGAGTGCACGAGCTGGCCGACCGCGCGCCTCACCACCGGCGCGCCGGGCGCCTGGGCGGTCGGCTTCGCCGCCGGCCACGCGACCGCGATCCCGCTCGACTCCATCGAGGCGCTCTCCCGCGCCGACTCGGCGCGTCTCGCCGCGGACGCCGCCCGCCTCGCGTCGGCGCTGCCTAACGACACGGCGCCCGCCTTCCGCGGCCTGCCGTTCACCGTCCACAGCCTGCGCCGCTTCTCGCCCGCGCCCGGCGTCGAGGCCCTCGTCGCCGACGTGCGCCGCAAGGTGAACGAGGAGGCCAACCCGCGCGAGGAGCACATCCTCCTCGTCGCCGAGCGCGACAGCGCGCAGCCGTCGTCGCCGTGGACCGCCGCCTACGCCGAGCGCGTCGCCGACAACGAGGAGACGATCGAGTCGAGCGACGTCCTCGCCGCCGTCGCCCTCGGCCCCCGCCGCACGCCGACCCTCGTCATCGGCCGCGAGTACAACGAGGGCTTCGCCTACGCCCTCCTCGAGCGCACCGGCGCGAAGCAGTGGCGGCTGCGGTGGAGCAGTGCGTACGCGGGGTGCTGAGAACCGAGGGCCTAGGCCCTAGGCCCTCAGCCTGACGATCACCACCTCCGGCCTGCAATTCACCCTCGGCGGATGCTGTCCGCCAATGCCGCGCGAGACGTAGAGGGGCGCGCGCGCGTTAGGCACCCAGCCGCTCGTCGCGTGGCGCGTGCAGATGCTGGCCTGACGCGCGAGCGCGCCGACGAGCGGGAGCACCACCTGACCGCCGTGCGTGTGCCCGGAGAGCACGAGGTCCACGCGCCGCGGCGCGGTCAGAAGGAGCACGGAGTCGGGGTTGTGCGCGAGGACCACGGTCGGCGCGTCGGGCGGCCGGCCGTCGCATCCGCCGGCGGGGTCCACGTGGCCCTCCATGAAGTCGTCCACGCCGCCGACCACGAGCGCCGCGCCGTCGCGCTCGATCACCACGCTCTCGTTCACGAGCGCGCGCACGCCGAGCTCCTCGAGCCACGCGCGCACCACGGCCGCGTCGTAGAAGTGGTCGTGGTTGCCGAGCACGCCGACGATGCCGTCCGGCGCGCGCAGCGCGCGGATCATCGGTCCGACCTCGCGCATCCCGCGCGCGTACCAGCGTGCGTTGAGCCGCGGCGTCCGGCGCGTGGAGACCGAGTAGTCGCCGACGAGCGCGACGAGGTCGGGCGCCGCGCGCTGGGCGACGTCGAAGGCGCGTCGCACGAACGACGCCGGCGTCGCGATCCCGCCGCCGCAGTGCATGTCGGAGAGCACCGCGATCGTGTAGCCGTCGAGCGCCGGCGGCAGGTCGGGGACGCGCACGTCCACGTCGGTGCGCGTGAGCTGGAACGGCTCGACGGCGATGCCATACGCGAGCACGGCGACGCCGACCACGCCGAGCACGATCACCGCGGCCCACGCCGCGACGGCGACGCTCACCCGGTGCTTCGCGGGCGGCCGCCCTCCTGGTCGCCGCCGGAGGGGGACGGAGACGGTGGCGTGCCGGTCGCGTCGGCGGTGCCCGTCGGGCGCAGCGCCGGCACCTCGCCGCTCTCGCCGTTGACGACGGCGGACCCGGCGCGCGGCGTCTTCCGGCGCTCGACGACCTCGCGCGCGCACGCCTCGATCAGGCGGCGGAAGCGCAGCTTCGCCAGCGTCCACGGGACGGCGAACACGGCCGTCCAGAGGATGACGAGCCGGCTGAACAGCGATAGCCGCGGCCACGACCATCCGACCGCCACGAGCACCGCCGTCAGCACGACCGTCAGCGCGCGCAGCGACGCGAAGCTCAGCTCGTAGCGCACGCGCCACCGCTCGCCGGCGCCCGCGCTCACTCGCACCCGCCCGCCGCGAATGGGCAGCAGCAGCCCCAGGTGCGCCGCGCGCCACGGCTGCGGCATCCGGAACGACATCGCGCCGAACGCTTCGCGCGTGACGCCCACCTCGCGCGTCGTGAGCTCGCGCTCGATGCGCGAGAGGATCGCCTCCGTCTGATGCACGGTCGGCTCCGTACGGAGCTTGACGGAGTTGATCATGCCGCCGCCGCCGCTTCGCCGAGCGCGGAGAGATCGTCGGCGCGGCCGAGTGCCGCCGGCGCCGCGCCGCGTCCCGAGGCGCTCCGCTTCCACACCGCCAGCGCAAGCAGCGTCAGCACGTACGGCAGCGCGAGAAAGATCTGATAGGGCACGGCCCAGCCCATCGCTTGAAAGAGGAATTGGAGCGCGCTCGCCGCGCCGAAGAGCAGCGCCGCGAGCGCCACGCCCACCGGATGCCACCGGCCGAGGGCGACGACGGCGATCGCGATGAAGCCGCGCCCCGCCGACATCCCCTCGGCGAACGTCCCGACCTGCGCCAGCACCAGCGTCCCGCCGCACAGCCCGCCGAGCGCGCCGCCCACCAGCAGCGCGCCCCAGCGTGATCGCGCCGGCGAGATCCCCGCCGCGATCGCGGCCGCCGGGTTCTCGCCGACCGCGCGCAGCGCCAGCCCGGCGTGCGTGCGGTAGAGCCACCACCAGAGCGCCGGCACGGCCGCGTACACAAGGTACGTCACGAGCGGCTGCGCGAAGAGTGCTTCGCCGACCACCGGCAGGCGCGACAGTCCGGGTACCGGCCACGCGGCCGCCGTCGGCACGCGCAGCGCCGCCCCGCTGGCGCCGTACACGGCGCGGTAGAGCGACCCGGTGAGGCCGAGCGCGAACATCGTCACCGCCGTGCCGGTGATGATCTGGTCGGCGCGGAGCGTGACGGCGAAGACGGCGAACAGCGCCGCCACCGCGACGCCGGCGAGCGCCGCCGCGGCGAACCCCGCGCCCACGCCGAGCGCGCCCGCGCCAGCCAGCCCGGCGAGCGCCCCCGCGATCACCGCCCCCTCGAGGCCGATGTTGATCACCCCGGCGCGCTCGACGAGCGTCTCGCCGAGCGCCGCCAGCGCGAGCGGCGTCGCCGTGCGCACGCTTCCCTCGAGAAAACCGGCCAGAAGCAGCGGCGCGCTCACGCGGTGGCGACCTCCGCTGCTGGCGCGACGAGCGTGGTGCGGCGGCGCGCGCGCACCCGTGTCGCGCGCCACCGGTCCGCGGCGAGCAGCATGAGGACGATGAGCGCCTCGACGACCGAGACCATCACCGACGGCACGCCGGCGTCGCGCTGCATCGCCCCCGCGCCCGCCTCGAGCGCGCCGAACAGCACGCCGCTCGCGACGACGAGCGCCGGGTCGAGCCGCGCCAGCAGCGCGACGGCGATCGCCGTGTAGCCGTAGCCGGGCGAGAGGTTCTCGTACAGCGCGTACGTCACCCCCGTCACCTCGACGCCGCCGGCGAGCCCCGCCAGCGCGCCGCTGAGGAGGAAGGCGCGCGACGTCGTCCGCGCGACGTCGATCAGCCCCGCGCTCGCGGCGGCGTGCGGGTTCGCGCCGCTCGCGCGGAGGCGGAAGCCGGCCGCGGTCGCGCGCATCGCCCACCAGAGCAGCGCCGCCGCCGCGACGGCGATCGCGAAGCCGGCGTGCAGACGCGTGCCGGGCACGATGTGCGGCAGCTCCGCCGCCGCCGCGACGCTCGACGTCTGCGGGTACACGTGCGTCGGCTCCTGCAGCGGCCCGCGCACGAGATACGAGACGCCGTGCGCGGCGATGAAGTTGAGCATGATCGTGCTGATCACCTCGAGCACGCCGAACCGCCGCCGCAGCACCGCCGCCGGCCACGCCCACGCCGCGCCGGCCAGCGCCGCCGCCGCGAGGGCTACCGGCGCCGCGAGCAAGGGCCCGAGCGCGGCGCCCCAAGTCACGCCGACTGCCGCCGCCGCCGCCGCGCCCGCGAGGAGCTGCCCCTCGCCGCCGATGTTGAGCACGCCGCCGCGGAACGCGAGCGCGACGGCGAGCCCGGTGAGGATGAGCGGCGTCGCCCGGACGAGCGTCGCCGAGTAGAACGCGTACCCCGAGCCGACCGCGCCGCGCGCGAGGGCGCCTAACGCGGCCGACGCGTCGTAGCCCGACAGGGTGAGGAGCAGCGCCAGCGCCGCCACCGCCGCGGCGACGAGCGCCACCGCGCTCAGCGCACCGCCGGCACCCCGCGCGAGCCGCCCTGCCACGCCCGGCGGCGAGGCGGCGAGTGGCGCCCGGGCCGCCCCGCCGCTGGCCGCCGCGGGCGCCGGCTCGTCGTCAGCGAGCGGCATCCGGCTTTCGCCGCCGGAACACCCGATACTCGACCACGCCCCGGCCGCACGTCGTCCGCACCTCGGAGTACGGGATGCCGAAGTAGGTGTACGCGCGCACCAGGGCGCCGCGGCCGTCGCAGCCGGCGGTGCCGGGCGCCGCGCCGGAGAGGCCGGCGGTGGACGCGTACGTCGCGCCGTGCGCGCTCACCACGCGAACCGTGCGCACGAGGCCGTGGCGCTCGAGCGGTCCGTCCCACAGGGCGAGCGCGGTGCTCCGCGCCTCGCGGCCGTACTCCTGCAGCGCGGCCGGGAGCTGCGCGATGCCGTCGTCGATGAGCCAGCGCGGAACGGCGGCGCCGACGGTGAACACGACCACCTTCCAGCCCACGCTGACGCCGAGCAGCGCGAGCCAGAGCCGCCGCCGTCGCCGGCGCGTCGCCTCGGGCGGCTCGGCGGATGCCGCCGGCGGCTCGGCGCGGGGCTTGGTGGAGCGGGTGGCGCGACGGGGCATGTGCGACGACGGGTCGAGGTGTGCGACTCTCTACGATAACAGCTACGCGCCGCCCCTGCGCCGGGCAACAGCGTCCACCGTGAACGACGGCGTCGGCCCGACCGCGCTGCCCGACGCGTGGCACCGCACCAAGGCCGCGCGCGGAGCCGATTTCGGACCGTTGGACCTAGGGGTTGGTATGGCCGTTGCTCTTGGGTCTGTGATCCGCAGGCTACGGACGAGGACCCGCGGAACGGACGCAAGAAAATCCCACGCCGGCCGCGAAGCCGCCTCCGGCGTTCAGCAGGGTGGTGTAGCGATGGACAGTCAGGCGAGATTCGGCGGCGGTGATCGGGAAGTTCCGCGTCACATCTTCGACGACGTGAGTGGCCAGCACTGGACCGTGCGCGAGGTGGACGCGGCGACGGTCCCGGGCGCGCGCGCGCCACGCTGTCTGATCTTCGACTCGGGGGCGGTCGCGCGCCGTCTCTGGTCCTACCCGCGGGACTGGGGCGCGATGCCGCCCGGCGCTCTGCTCAAGCTGATGCGCTGAGCCGCGCCGCCGGCGCTGCGTCAGCACCACCGCCGCCGGCTTCCTTGACCGCGCGGAGCCGGCGGATCGCCGCGATCCCGAGCGCAGGTCCCAGCGCCAGCATCGGGAAGGCCCAGCGCCATCCCACGGCCACGACCAGCGGCGGCACGAGCTGGATCGTCAGCGTCGTCAGAAGGAAGCCGAGCGAAGTCTGCACGGTGAGCGCGGTCCCGACCGCGTGCGGCGGGACGCTCTCCGTCACCAGCACCGAGAACTGGGCGCTGTCGGCGATGACGAAGAAGCCCCACGCCAGCGCCAGCGGCGCCAGGAGCCACCAGCTCCGGCCGAACGCGAACCCGATCAGCAGCGCGCAGGTCCCGCTCGCCGCCATCGCCCAGGTCACGAGCCGCTCGCGTCCCAACCGGTCCGCCGCCAGTCCACCCCAGACGCAGCCGATCCCGCCGACGGCGATGATGCTGAACGCGAGCAGCGACACCGCCGGTGCACTCGCCGCCAGCGCGCTCGCCGCGCCCGCGCTCCCGCTCCGCTCGACCGCGCTCGCGGCCACGAACGCCGGGATCCAGGTCCAGAAGCTGTACAGCTCCGCCATGTGACCGAGGTAGCCGCCGGTCGCCAGGCGCCAGCGCCGCTCGCGCACGACGCTGCCCACGAGCCCCCAGGAGAATCGGCGCGGCGGAAAGGGATACGGACCATCTCGATAGCCGGCGAGCACGAGCAGCGCGGCGACCGACGCCGCGAGCGACGCCGCGAGCACCACCGGCGCGACGCCGGCGTTCGGGATCGCGTGCACGAGGTACGGCGTCGCCTTGCCCACCGTCAGCGCGCCGACCACCGTGCCGACCGCGAGGCCGCGGCGGGCGCGAAACCAGGTCGCCGCCATCTTCATCGCCGGCGGGTACACGCCGGCGAGACAGAACCCGACCGCGAAGCGCGACGCGATCGCCGGCGCGAAGCCGCCGGCCCACACGAGCAGCGCGTTGCTCGCCGCGCCCGCCAGCGCCGCCACCGCGAACAACGTCCGCGACGGTACGACGTCGGCGAGGTTGAGCAGCGCCGCCACCGCCGTGCCGACCACGAACCCGATCTGCACGGCCGTCGTCAGCCACCCGACCTCGGCGGCGGTGAGCGACCAGCTCCGCTGCAGCAGCGGCGACACCGCGCTCGCGGCGAACCAGAGCGACATCCCCAGCAGCTCGGCGGCGGCGAGCAGGGCAAGCATCCGCCACCGGTCGGGATGCGTGTCGGGCGCCGGCGGCGCCACCGCGGCGGCAGCGGATGGCGCGGTCACGCCAGCCCGAGGATCGCGCGCCCGACGGCGGCGCGGTCGGTGGGCACCTCGCGCACGGTGCCCGCGTAGCAGGTGAGCACGCGGTCGGCGAGCGCGAGGACCTCGTCCAGGTCGCTCGAGTACACGACGACCGCGGTGCCGGCGTCGCGCGCCTCCCGCAGCCGCGCGTGCACCGCCGCGCTGGCGCGGATGTCGAGCCCGCGCGTCGGACTCTCGACCACGAGCGCGGCGGGCACCGCGTCGCCGCCGGTGCGACGTTCGGTCCCACCGTCCGCGTCGAGCTCGCGCGCGAGCACGAGCTTCTGCTGGTTGCCGCCGGAGAGCGCGCCGGCTCGATCGTCCACGCTCGCGGCGCGCACGTCGTGGCGCGCGACGAGATCGCGCGTTCGCCGCTCGAGCTCGCGCCACCGAACGCGTCCGCGCCGGCGGCCGGCGCCTCGCAGCGCGACGTTGCTCACGAGCGTGAAATCGAGCACGATCGCGTCGCGATGCCGGTCCTCGGGCACGAATCCCACCTCGCCCGGCCGCTCGACGCGCCCCGCCGTCGGCGCGATCCGGCCGGCGAGCAGTCGCAGCAGCTCGCGCTGCCCGCTTCCCTCGACCCCCGCCACCCCCACGATCTCGCCCGCGTGCACCGCGCACGATGCGCCGCGCAGCCGCACGACGCCGCGGTCGTCCACCGCCGCGGCGTCCCGCAGCGCGAGCACGACGCGCGCACCTTCGCCGCGGCCGCGCGGCGCGCGCGTCGGACGGCCGGGCTCCGCCTCCGCGTCGGCCGTGCGCGCTCCGATGATGCGGCGCACATCGAATCGGTTGCGGTCGTCGCCCGTGTCCGATGCATCGTTCGAACCGGGGGGGGCCCCCTGGGCACCGGTGGCGGCGGCAGTCGGGGCGCCGAGCATCGCGCGCGCGAACAGCTCCTCGTCGCCGTCGGCCGCGCGGCCCGACCAGACGGTCGCGCCGTGGCGCAGCACCGTCACGTCGTCCGCCGCGGCGAGCACCTCGCGCAGCTTGTGCGTGATCAGCACGACGCTTCCGCCATCCCGCGCGAACCCGCGCGACCACCGCAGCAGCTCGTCCGCTTCGGCCGGCGCGAGCACCGCCGTCGGCTCGTCGAGGATGAGCGTGCGCGCCTCGCGCGCCAGCGCCTTCACCACCTCGAGGCGTTGCTGCGCGCCGATGCCCAGCGAGGCGACGAGCGCGTCCGGGTCGAGGGCGAGGCCGGTACGCCGCCCGATCTCGCGTACGCGCTCGCTGGCGGCGCGCGCGTCGTAGCGCCCGCGGCCACCGAGCGCGACGTTCTCCGCGACGGTCATCGCCGGCACGAGCGCGAAGTGCTGGTGGACCATCCCCAGCCCCGCGGCGATCGCGTCGCGAGGCGACGCGAAGCGATGCGCCACGCCGCCCACGCGGACGACGCCGGCGTCGGGATGCAGCATGCCGAACGCGATGCGCATCAGCGTGCTCTTGCCGGCGCCGTTCTCGCCGAGCAGCGCGTGGACCGTCCCGACGCGTACGGCGATGGACGCGCCGTCGAGCGCGACCGTGTCGCCGAAGCGCTTGACGACGCCCGCGAGCTCGAGGGCGGCCGCCGCCTGGTCGCTCACAGCCCCGTCGGCGCCGACACGAACGTCCACGGTACGCCGAAGCGCTCCGAGACGTGCTGCGCCAGCGCGCGCACGCCGAGCGTCTCCGTCGCGTAGTGGCCGGCGTAGATCACCACCAGCCCCGCATCCTCGGCGTCCACGGCGGTGTGGTGCGGGCCCTCGCCGACGATGAGCGTGTCGGCGCCGAGCTCGATTGCCTCGCGCATCGTGTCGGACGACGCGCCGGATCCCGTACACAGCGCCCAGCGCCGCGTGCGCCGCCCCGCCGGCGCGTCGCCGCCGACGACCACGCCGCCGCCCTCGCGCGTGGCGAAGGCGCGGGCACGGTCGATCAGCTCGGCGGTCTCGACGTCGCTCTCGCCGGCGACGCCGACCGCGATCGTCTTGTAGCGCGCGAACTCGCGCGACGGTTGGAGGCCGAGCGTGCGCGCGAGCAGCGCGTTGTTGCCGAGCGTCGGGTGCCGGTCGAGCGGCAGGTGCGACGCGTAGACGGCGACGTCGTGCTCGACGAGGCGCCGCAGGCGACGGTACGACGCGCCACGGATCGGCTGCGCGCCGCCCCAGAACATGCCGTGGTGGACGAGCAGCAGGTTCGCGCCCGCGGCGATCGCGCCGTCCACCGTCCGGAGCGAGAAGTCCACCGCCGCGGCGACCTTCGTGACGCGGCCGCCGTTCTCGAGCTGCAGGCCGTTGACCGCGCCGCCGTAGTCGGGCGTGTCGCGCGTCGCGAGCAGGTCATCCAGGTAGGGGACGAGGTCGTCGAGCGCGACGGTCATGACGGATCGGGGAGCAGGGGTCGGACCGGGTGGCCTGCGACGAGCGTCGCGGGCCGCTGCTGTCGTGGTCTACTTGGGGAGCGCGGTCATCTTCCCCGCTTTCAGCAGCGCGCCCACGGAGTCCACGGCGTGGCGGGTTGGTGCGGGAATGCTGGCGGCCAGCACCGGGTTGATCACGAGCTGCACGACGTCGCTCGCGCTTCCGAGCTCGATGACGCGCGGCTTGAAGGTACCGTCCTTCACCTCGCGCGCGACGGACAGGAACGCGTGCGGCAGGTCGATGACCACGCTCCCCAAGGTGACCTCGGGCGCGACGGCGTTCTGATCGGAGTTGGAGCCGATGACGTAGACGCCGCGCCGCTCCTTCGCCGCCTGGAAGACGCCGAGCCCGGCCTGGTCGGCGTTTTGGAAGATGACGTCGGCCTTCTGCCCGATCTGGGCGAGCGCCTGCTCCTTGGCGGCGCTGACGTCGTCCCAGTTGCCGATGTACGACGTCAGCACACGGACTCGCGGGTTGACCGCCTTCGCGCCCGCCTCGAACGCCGCGAAGCTCGTCTTCACGGGCGGCAGCTCGGTGCCGCCGATGGCGCCGACGACACCGCTCTTCGTCATCGCGCCGGCGAGCATGCCGGCCTGGTACGACGCGTCCTCGAAGGCGAACTCCATCCCGGCGACGTTGGCGCCGGTGCGATTGCCGGACGTCGTGATGTAGACCGTCTTCGGGTACTCGGGGGCAACGCGAACGGCGGCGTCCTGGAACTCGAAGCCGTGTCCGAAGACGAGATCGTATCCTTGCGCACCGTACTGCCGGAAGTTCTCCTCAAACTCGGCGGGCGTCTTGGTCTCGATGTGGCTGATGCTGGCGCCGAGGCTGTCGCGGATGCGCTCGAGTCCCTTGTACGCGCCGCCGTTCCACGACTGATCGGAGATGGGGCCCGGCGTCAGCAGCGCGACGCGAAAGCTCTTTCCGGCACCGGTGCCGCTCGTCGCGCTTCGTTGCTGCTCCGCGCCGCGCCCGCACGCCGCGATGGCGAGCGCGGCGACGATGGACACGGTGCTCCACAGGGTCGTGTGGACAACTGTGGACAACCGTGCGAACGGACGTGGCGTGAAGGGCATAAGCTTCGGAAAGCCAACGTGATGCAGTAGTGTGGAAATGTGCTGGAGGCGGCCGCCGAACGATGTGGGTTCGGCAACCGCCTCCATATTAGTGCCTGTTGCAGTCGTTCGCGTTCCGCGAGCCGCGCCCGTCAGGCGTCGGCGGCGGTGGTGCGAGCGAGGTCAGCGCATGACTGCGACGGCGGGCATCGGCGCGTCGGCGTCTTCGTCGTCGCCGCTGCTGTTGCTGCTGGCGGAGGCGTCCATCTTCACCGCGCCGTTCACGCGCGCGCCTTCGAGTACGACGATGGACTTCGTCTGAATGTCGCCGAGCACCGAGGCGGTTCCCTGCACTTCGACGCGCTCGCTGGCGTAGATGGTTCCGCAGACGCGGCCGCCGAGGACGACGTCGCGGGCGCGGATGTCGCCGGTGATCTCGCCCTGGCGCCCGAGCAGCACCTGGCGGGCATTGCGGATGTTGCCCTCGACCGTGCCCTCGACCTTCACCACGCCGGTGGTGTCGATGTCGCCGATGACCTTCATGCCGGCGCCGATGAGAGAAAGCACGCCCTCGCCCGGCTGAGCCGAACCGTTGGGACCACGCTCGGTAACGTCTTTCGCGAAGATTGCCATCCTACGACTCCGGCTGAGAGGGCTGCTGGTGGTGGACGCTCGGTGTTGCCTTACTGGCCCGGGGGTGCTGCGGGTGCGGGCTGGTTCGTGGCGACGTTCGTCGGATCGGCCGTGGGACCGTTGACGGCGCCGACGAACGCGTGGAGCTGGTTGTAGCGGTGCTGCAGGCGCACGAGCGTCGTCTCGAGGCTGTCGAGACGTTGGGCCGTGTGCTGCATCTGGCTCAGTCGCGCGCTCAGGTAGGAGGCACGAGACGCCTGGATGGCCAGCGCAACCCAACTGACGACGGCGGCGACGACGAGTAACCGGCCGACGCGCGAGTTGAGCAGTCGCAGCAGCTTCACCTTGCGATTGCTCAGGACGAAGGTGCGGTTGGCGAGCCCGAGCTCGCGCTGCACCTGGATGACCATCGAGCCGGCGTGCGGCGTGTAGATGTTGCCGTAGCCTTTCGCACCACGGGCGGGCGTCGGTCTGCTCACAGGGCGTCTCCAGCGGCGCCGAGCACGAGCTCGAGCAGCCGTTCGAGGTCGTCGTTCGAGTAGAACATGATCCGGATCTCCCCGCGCTCTTTGGCGCTGACGCTCAGGTGGACGTCGGTCTGGAGGTAGCGGCGCAGCTGGTCTTCGATGCGTCGGGCCTGGGGGTCGCGTGGCGTGGCGGACGGCGCGCCGGTGGTGGTGGTGGCCGGCTTGCGCTTCTCGGGCGCGACGTCGCGAGCGCGCTTCTCGACGTCGCGCACGGTGAGCCCGCGGGCGACGACCTCGCGCGCGACCTCGGTCATCCGCATCTCGTTGCCGAGAGCGAGTAGCGCGCGCGCGTGGCCGAGGGTGAGCTCTCCTTCCTGCAGCATGCGCCGGACGGCGGCCGGCAGGTTGAGCACACGGAGGATGTTCGCGACGGTCGAGCGGTCCTTGCCAACGACGTCGGCGACCTGCTGCTGGGTGAGCGAGAAGTCGTCGATGAGGCGCTGGTAGCCCTCCGCTTCCTCGATCGGGTTCAGGTCGGAGCGCTGAAGGTTCTCGACGAGGGCGAGGGTCGCCGTCATGCGGTCGTCGAGGTCCTTCACGAGCGCCGGGATCTCGGTCCACCCGAGCCGCTGCGCGGCCCGGAAGCGACGCTCGCCGGCGATCAGCTCGTAACCGTTGCCGCTCGGCGCGCGTCGCACGGTGATCGGCTGGATCAACCCGTTCGCGCGGAGGCTGGTCTCGAGCTCCGCCAGCTCGGCGGGGTCGAACTCCTTGCGCGGCTGGAACGGGTTGGGGCGGATCGTCGAGATGCGGATGCGCTGCAGCTCCGACGGCGGCACCTCGGGCGCTGCCGCGTCCCGATACGGCGCCGTCGATCCCGCGGCCGCTTCGGCGCCGGCGGCTGGCACGGGCGCGGCCGCGGGGCGCGCGGCGAGCAGCGCCTCGAGTCCCCGACCGAGTCGGCGTGGCTTGTCAGAGCCGGAAGTCATGCGGAATGGGCCGTCGAGTGAGCGTGAGGCGGGCGGTGCGCCCGAGCGCGGGCAGGCATCGCCTACTGTTGGACGAGCGCCGCTTGCGCGCCGTCACCTTCGAGCCGGTGGCGGTCGAGCAGCTCGCGCGCGAGGCCCATGTACGCCTGCGCGCCAACCGAGGCGACGTCGTAGAGGATGATCGGCTTGCCGAAGCTGGGCGCCTCGGCGAGCCGCACGTTCCGGGGCACGACGCTGTCGAACACTTTGGGTCCAAAGTACTCGCGGGCGTCGGTCGCGACCTGGCGCGAGAGGTTCACGCGGCCGTCGTACATCGTGAGCAGCACGCCCTCGATGGCGAGGTGCTCGTTCATGCCGCGTTGAACGAGGTGCACGGTGTTCAGCAGCTGCGACAATCCCTCGAGCGCGTAGTACTCGCACTGCAGCGGGATGAGGATCGAGTCGGCCGCGGCGAGCATGTTCACCGTGATCAGACCGAGCGACGGCGGACAGTCGATGAGGACGTAGTCGTACTCCTCGCGCACGACCTCGATCGCGTCGCGCATCGCCCGCTCGCGGTGGGGGCGATCCACCAGCTCGATCTCCGCGCCGGCGAGGTCGGGGGTCGCCGGAAGGACGTCGAGCGTCTTGAACTGCACGCCGCGATGACGGGTGGACGCGATGTCGGTCTCGCCGATCAGGACGTCGTAGAGCGTCGTCGAGAGCTGTTCGCGCGTGATGCCGATGCCGCTGGTCGCGTTCCCCTGCGGGTCGCCGTCGATGAGGAGGGTCTTCTGTTCGGCGACGGCGAGACTGGCGGCGAGGTTGACGGCGGTGGTCGTCTTCCCCACCCCGCCCTTCTGATTTGCGATCGCGATGACTCGAGCCACGGATGCGGGTGCGGAATGGAAGGCAGGTAGGAGCGGCGACGCGAGAGCCGGCGGAGCCGTTCGGGCGCTCGACGGCGGCGACCGATGGACGAGAGGGTCCGCGTTCGGCGAGTCCGCACGGGCCCCGGTCTCACTCCAGCCGACGGCGCCAGGAGCAGTGCGCGTCGGCGCGTTCGGGGGAAATCGAGGAACCGGAAGCTACGCAGAATCGCGTCGCAAGAAAGTGTCACGTGAAACACTTTTGGCGTCATCATCGGAAAAACGCCGAGCCCGCCTTTCCATCAAGCGAGCTCGGCGTAACACGATGTTTCACGTGACACACTCTTC
>DATMHT010000327.1:0-8822 GCA_035554795.1 Gemmatimonadaceae bacterium
AGCCAGCCGTCGAGGAAGTCGGTGACCGACGCGACGCCGATGAGCGCCAGCCGCTCCTCCGCCCCACGCGCGCCGACGAAGCCCGCCGCGAGCACCACCCGCGACATGGAAACGACGTTCGGCAGACTGAAGATCGCGCCCCGATTCATGGGAGGAGAAGGTAGTGCCTGGCGGGGAATGGGGAATGGGAGGTCGGTGACGGGCGGAGTCGAATCGCGCCCGGAGTGATCCGTGCGCCGGCCTGCCGCGCTTCGGCGAGCGGTGACGTGGTGTGGCGTCGGGAGCGACGGCGCGAGAGATGCCATGACGGGCGAGTCCGCCGACGGCGCGAACCGGCGCGGGGAGGGGCCCCCCACCGGGGAGTTAACCTCGGCGGACGACGGCCGCGGCATCGTTCCCGTGCCCGGCGGCGCCGTCGGTTGCGCCCGTCCCCTCGGGGGCCTTCCGGTCAGCTATCCTTCGCTCTCGCGGCGCGCTACAATCCGCAGTCGCCCACGGCCGCGCCGGCCGGCGCGCCGCCGCACGCCCCACCCGACCCATGCACTCGACCACACGTCTTCGTCACGCGCTCGCTCTCGCGGTCGCCGGTCTCGCCGCGCCGCTCGCCGGGTGCGCCTCGGGCACGGCGGCGACGTCCGCCGTCGCCGCTCCAGCCGTCGCCACGACCGCGTCGCCGGCGATGGCCCGCGGCGGCAGCGGCATCGGGCTCGCGCGCGATGCCAGGCTGGCCGAGCTCGTGGTGGCGGTGTCGCCGGCGCGCATTCGCGCCACCGACTCGACGCTCGTCGCGTTCGGCACGCGGCACACGATGAGCGACACGCTCTCGGCGACGCGCGGCGTCGGCGCGGCCCGGCGGTGGATCCACGCGCAGCTCGACGACGTCAGCCGCCGCTGCGGCGGCTGCCTGCGCGTCGAGTACGACCCCGCGATGGTCGTCGTGGAGCGTCACCCGCAGAAGCCGAGCGTGAACGTCGTCAACGTGCTCGCCTGGCTGCCGGGGCGCGACACGACGCGCGTCGTCGTCATCGGCGGGCACTACGACAGCTGCGTCTGCACCAACGACCGCTTCGACGTCACGACGGACGCGCCCGGCGCCGACGACGACGGATCGGGCACCTCGGCCGTGATGGAGCTCGCGCGACTGTTCGCCGAGCGCTATCCGAAGGGCCTCGACGCGACGGTCGTCTTCGCGCTCTACAGCGGGGAGGAGCTCGGCCTGCTCGGCTCCAACCACCTCGCCGAGCGCCTGCACGCCGGCGGCTACACCGTCGTCGCCGGGATGACCGACGACATCGTCGGCAACGTCGTCGCCGAGGACGGACGCACCGACTCGACGAGCATGCGCGTCTACGCCGCCGGTGCCCCACCGACGCGTGCCGGTGCCCCGGCGTCGCCCGACCGCGACGACGCGTCACCGAGCCGCGAGCTCGGTCGCTACGTCTGGGGGCTCGGTCCGCTCTACGTGCCCGGCTTCGAGGTGCGCCCGACCTACCGTCTCGACCGGCTCGGACGCGGCGGCGACCACGCCCCGTTCTATCGCCAGGGCGACGCGGCGCTGCGATTCACCGAGCGCCTGGAGAACTACAAGCGTCAGCACCTGCCCACCGACCGGCTCGCCGACGTGAACTTCGGCTACGTCGCCAACGTCGCGCGGCTCAACGCGGCGACGATCGGCTCGCTGGCGATGGCGCCGGCCGCGCCCGACTCGGCGACGTTCAAGCGCGACGCGGCGTCGGGCGGCCAGAAGTGGCAGCTCGCCTGGCGCGCGGTACCCGGCGCCGCCTCGTACGAGGTGCTCGTGCGCTCGACAGTCGCGCCGACGTGGGAGCGCGTCATCCCGGTCGGGAGCACGACGTCGTACCTGCTCGACGAGCAGCTCGACGACACGTGGGTCGCGGTCCGGTCGGTCGGCGCGAACGGGCACCGCTCGCTCGCGTCGACGATCACCGGCTTCACCTTCGTCACCCGTTAGGCATCGTGGCGACTCCGGGTAGTGGTGGCGGTAGTTCAGGCGAGCGTGGCGCCGCGGCGGAGGCGCCGGGCGGCAGCTTCACGCACCTCGTCGCGGATTTCATCGGCGTGCCGCCGCACCAGCTCCGCGACACGACGATGCTGAGCGGCCTGCTCATCGCGGCGGCGGGCGCGGCCGGCTTCGCCGGCGTGGGCGCGCCGATCGTGCGCCAGCTCCCGCACGACGGCGTCGCCGGGCTGTTCCTGCTCGACGGCTGCCAGATGTCGGTGCACGCCTTCCCCGAGCGCGAGCTCCTGCTGCTCGACGTCCTCACGATCGCGACGCACGACGGACGCAAGGCGTTCGACGTCTTCGCGCGCCGGATCGTCGCGCGCGAGGTGCGGAGCCAGAGGATGAGTCGAGGGTAGATAGACCATGGTCCCCACCTGATGCCTGGTTCCTGCTTGCTAAAGCCCGCCCCTCAGAGCGGCCAGCATCAGCAAGCAGGAACCAGGCATCAGGTACGCCGCCCCCCCCATGCGCCTTCTCCAGCTCCTCACCCCCGCCTACATCGCCTTCTCGGCGCTCGTCCTGCTCTGGGACGTGTTCCTCGCCAGCCGCATCGCGCAGCTGCGCAAGGTGCCGCCGACGCTGCGCGCGCTGACGGCGCTGGCCGGCCTGCTGCTCGCGCCGGGGCTGCTCGTCGAGCTGGCGTCGGGGTCGCTCGTCACCGCACGCACGATCGTCTTCGTCACCTGGCTCTGGCCGGTGGCGCTCGTGCTGTTCGCGATGCAGGCGGTGTACGCGACGGTGCGCGGCCTCGTCACGCCGATCGTCGGCGTGCCGATCGCGGCGTACGACGTCCTGCTCGCCGCCGCCGCCCTCGTGCGCTACGCCGGCAGCCTCGGCGCCCCGGTGCCGCCGCCGCTGCTCGCGCTCACCGCGGCGCAGGCGGCGACGCTCGGCCTCGTCACGGGCGCGGCGGCGCTCTCGTCGCCGTACGTGCTGGCGATCCCGATGCTCGCGCCGGCCTACCCGTCGCGCTGGGGCATCAGCAAGAGCCTGCGCGCCGCCCTCGCCCTCACCGCCGGCGTCGCCGCGGCGCTCACGCTCGTCGAGGTGCCGCCGTCGGTGCGCGCGGTCGGCAGCTACGCGCGCTACGCGGCGCAGCGGCTGCGCGAGCGTCCCGAGGGCGACTTCGCCATCGGCCTCAAGATCCTTCCCGACCTCGACGGCCCGCCGCCGCCGCTCGCGCTGCGCAGCGACCTCGATCTGGTGGATAGCACCGAGGTGGACGCGGTGATGGTCACGCTCGGGCCGGAGGCGACGCGCGTCGCCGCGCTCGACTCGCTCGCCCGGTCGCTGGACGAGCTGCGCCGCGACAGTACTTCGCTCATCGTCGCCCTCGGCTACGGCCACGACGCGCGCGAGCGCTACCAGCAGAACCCCGCCGCCTACTTCGCCGCGCGCGTGAGCGACGTGCGCCGCGTCGTCGCGCGGCTGCACCCCGACTACCTGCTGCCCGCCGACGAGCCGTACGGGCGCGGCGCGCGCGTCCTCGGCCGGCTCCCCGATTCGACGTGGGTGGACTTCCTCGCCCGCTCCGCGCGCGCGGCGAAGCGCGTCGATGCACGCGTGCGCCTCGGCGTCGCCGCGTCGTCGTACGACGCGCGCGACAGCGCGCTCTACGCGTGGGCCGCCGCGCCTGGCTCGCCGATGGACGTCGTCGGCTTCACCATCTACCCGTCGTTCCGCGGCGGCTTCGCCCTCGAGAGCCGCACCCGAGCCGCCGACCGCTGGCTGCACGCACTGCCGCCGCGCGCGCCCGGCGCGAAGGCCAAGGAGCAGTGGGTCTTCGCCGCCGGCGGCTACCCTGTGACGCACGGCGAGGCGAGCCAGGCGCGCGCCGTCTGGGGCGCGCTCTCGTGGGCGACGAGCCACCCCGAGCTCCGCGGTCTCGTCGTCGCCGACGCGAGCGACTACGACGCCACCACCGGCCTCCGCGCTCCCGACGGCCGCATGCGCCCCGCCGCCGACGTCGTGCTCCGGGCGACCCGTGGCCTGCGCGAGGCCGCCACCGCCGCGGCCGATGCCGCCGCGGCGCCGTAGCGGAGACGGGTCACCCGTGGCCGCGATCTTCTCGCCCGCCGCGTTCCGCTTCCTGCGTGGCCTGAAGCGCCACAACGACCGCGCGTGGTTCGAGGCGCATCGCGACGAGTACGAGCACGAGCTGCGCGCGCCGATGCGCGAGCTGATCGAGGAGATGGACGTCCGGCTCGCCGAGGTCGCGCCGGAGATCGTCGGCAACCCCAAGTCGTCGCCGTTCCGCATCCACCGCGACATCCGCTTCGCGAAGGACAAGTCGCCCTACAAGACCCACTTCGCCTGCTGGTTCTTCCACCGCGACGCCGGGCGGACGGCGGCGCCGCACGACAACGGCGGCGCGGCGGGCTTCTACTTCCACCTCGAGCCCGGCGCGTGCATCTCCGCGGGCGGGCTGTACCGGCCGCCACGCCCGGCGCTCGCGAAGGTGCGCGACGCGATCGCCGAGGACCCGCGCGGCCTCGAGCGCTCGTTGCGCGGGGCGTTCGCCGAGCGCTTCGGTGAGTTGACGGAGGAGTTCGTGCTCACGCGCGTGCCCCGCGGCTACCCGGCGGACCATCCGGCCGCGGGGTGGCTGCGCTACACCTCGTTCACCGCCTCGCGCAAGCTTCCCGACGCCGTCGTCCGTGGGCCGACGCTCGCCGACGTGCTGACCGAGGACTTCGCGGCGTTGACGCCGCTAGTGCGGTGGCTCAACGGCACGCTCGGCTTCCGGCCGGCGAGCCGGCGCTGACGAGCGGCGACGCTACACCGTCTTGCCGACGCCGCGCACGACGCCCTCGACGAGCGTGGCCTCGTCGAAGTGCCGCCGCGCGAACGCCTGGATCATCGCGGGCGTGACGCGGCGGACGAGGGCGTCGTGCTCGTCCAGCTCCCGCAGCCCGCGGCCGAACAGCCAGGCGTCGAGCACGTCACCGAGGACCGCGCCGCCGCTCTGCTGCGCGATCGCGTGCGTGCCGATCGCGTACGTCTTGGCGCGCGCCAGCTCCTCGTCGGTCACCGGCGCCTCGCGCAGCTTCGCGAACTCGTCGAGCAGGCCGCGCCGCGCGCGCTCCTCCTGATCGGGCGACGTCGCGATGTAGGAGACGAACATTCCGGCGAGCGCGCGCTCGCTCGCGAACGCCTGCACCGTGTAGGCGAGCGACTGGCGGTCGCGCAGCTCGTCGAAGAAGCGCCCTCCGAGGCCGCTCGCGACGCCGGCGATCATGTCGGCGACGAACCGATCCTCGAGATCCGAGCGGCGCGGTCCGGGAAAGAGGAGCGCGATCGCCGTCTGCGCCTTCTCGCGCGACTCGACCGCGCGCACCGGCTCCGCCGGCCAGCGCGGCGCCGGCACGGCCGGCGTGTCGCCGGCGCGGAGCAGCGCGAAGTCGCGCGCCGCCAGCGCCGCGATCTCGTCCGCGTCCACGTCGCCGACGACGGCGATGACCGGCGCGCCGTCGCGGACGCGCGCGCGGTGCCACTCGCGGAGGTCGCCCGCCCCGATCGTGCGCAGCGATTCCTCAGTGCCCGACGCCGGCACGCCGTACGGGTGCCCCGGGAAGGCGGCCTGCGTCGCGAGCCGCATCGGGTAGCGGTACATGTCGTCGCGCACCATCGCGACCTCCGACAGCGCGACGTCGCGCTCCGTCTCGAAGCAGTCCTCCGGCATCGTCGGCCGCTGGACGACGTCGGCGAGGAGGTCGAGCGCGGCTGCGGTGTGGCGCGCCGGCACCGACAGCATCCAGCCGAAGCTCTCCGTTCCCGCGCTCACGCCCACACTGCCGCCGAGCAGCTCGGCGTCCTCGGCGATCTGCTGCGCCGTGCGCCGCTCCGTTCCCTTCACCGCCGTCCGCGCCATGAGCGACGTGAGCCCGGCGTGCTCAGGGCCCTCGTGCACCGCGCCGCCTGGAAAGACGACGCCCGTGTGCACCACCTGCGCGCCAGGCTTGCGGCGGACGAGGATCGGCACGCCCGAGGCCGTGAAGTACACGCGGACGCCGGCCTCCTCGCGCTCGAGCGTCGGCCGCGGCGTGGGCACCGGCGTCGGCCGCAGAACACGCGGCGGCGTCGCCGGCAAGGGCGCCGGCCGGCCGCCGTCGAGAATCGCGCGCATCGCCCCCGCGTCGGCCGCGACGACGGGCTCCGTCGCCGGCCGGTAGACGACGACGGACGCCGCGTCGGGATCGAGGTAGCGGCGGGCCGCCTCGGTGACGTCGCCCGGCGTCGCGCAGAGGAGCCGCTCGAGGTAGCGGTCGCCGAGCGTCCAGTCGCCCATCGCCTCCCACTCGGCGAGGTAGTTCGCCTGGCCGTCCATCGTCTCCAGCCGGCGCACCCAGCGCGACTCGAACAGCCGCCGCACGCGATCCAGCTCGTGGACGCCGACGCCTTCCTCGCGCAGCTCGCGTAGCTGCCCCCACATCGCGCACGCGGCGCGGCCGGTGGTGACCGGCGGCGTCTCGGCGTGCATCACGAACACGCCGAGCTCCGTCGGCGTGTAGTTGTACGCGCTCACCGACGCGGCGAGCTTGCGGTCGCGCACGGCGCGGTAGAGCCGCGACGCGCGGCCGCCACCGAGCACCGTCGCTGCGAGATCGAGCAGCGGCGCGTCGGGGTGGCCGGCGGGGACCGTGCGCCAGCCGAAGCAGAGCTGCGTCTGCGCGACGTCGCCGCCCCACTCGCGGTAGCGGAACTCGCGGTGCGCCGACTCGGCTGGGCCGGGCGACCGGCGCGGCATGCCGTCCGGCAGCGCGCCATGGCGACGCTCCACCTCGGCGAACGCGCTGGCCACGTCCACGTCGCCGGCGATGACGAGGATCGTGCTCGACGGCTTGTAGAAGTTGCGGTAGAAGCCGACGAGCGCGTCGCGCGTCAGCGTGCGCAGTCCCGCCTCGCGTCCGATGCGCCAGCGCCGCATGCGATGCCGGTCGTGCATCACCTCGTAGAGCGTCTCGGTGGCGACGGCGGTCGGGTTGTCGGCCTTGCGCTTCGCCTCCTGGATGATGACCTCGAGCTCCTTGGACAGCTCGCCCGCGTCGATCACCGAGTTGGCGTAGGCGTCGAACTGCACGTCGAGCCCCTCGGTGAAGCTCGACGACGGCACGACGGCGTAGTAGCTCGTGTGGTCATAGATCGTGTGCGCGTTGAGGTAGCCGCCGGCCGCCTTGGTCTGCTTCGAGATCTCGCCGACGCCACGCCGCTCGGTGCCCTTGAAGAACATGTGCTCGAGCACGTGCGCGATGCCGACGACGTCGTCCGTCTCGTCGAAGTAGCCCGCCTTCACGTACGTGACGATGGCGACGACCGGCGCCGACCGGTCCTGCCGGACGAGCACGGTGAGGCCGTTGGAGAGGACGCGCCGGTGGACGGTCGCGGGATCGAGGCCGGGGAGCGTGGGATTGGCGGGTGCGGCTAACGAGGCGGACATCGAGACGGGGAAGCGAGAAGCGGGAAGCGGTACGCGAGATCAGTTCGCGATCGAGCGGCGGCGGATGACGGCGAGCGCGGTGGTGACGCACGCGGCGCCGTAGACGAATGCGGGCAGCGTCGCGGTAATGGCGGAGAGCGTTCGTCCCTCGCCCACGGCCACCGCGGCGTCGCCGAGCGAGTATACGGGTGGCAGCACCCATGAGAGCAGGCGCCAGAGCGGAGTCCAACGGCCGGCGCCGCTCTCGACGACTGCGTCGAGGATGGCGGCCACGAGCGTGAGTACGCCGGCGAGTGCGAAGTCGTAGCGCGCGAACGTGGAGACGAGGAAGACGAGGCCGCCTAACGCGGCGTAGGTCGCGGCGGCGCCCGCGAGAAGGCCGACGGCCGGTACCCCGCGCGCGAACGCCGCCGCCGTGCACATGAGCAGGAGCGCGCCGACGCCAAGGAAGCCGGCGCCGTTCACGAGGAACGACTGCAGATAGTAGCGCGCGGCGCCGATCGGCTTCGCGAACAGGAAGCGCTGGAAGCCTCGCTCACGGTCGCGGGAGACGATGCCGTGCGTCGCGATCAACACGCCGAAGAACACCATCGGCACGAAGGCGCCGAGGAGCCGCACCCGGAAGAAGTCGGCCTCGGACACCGAGGGCGGGCGCATCGGAAACGCGAAGTCGTAGCGCGCACGGAACAGCGCGACGACCGCGCCGCCGAGCGCCAGCATCCAGCTCCCGCGCTCGCGCACGAAGTCCCTGAACTGGAACTTCACGTATCGTCGCAGGCTACCGCGCGGCTCGGCGTCGGGATCGAGCGGGGGCGCCTGCACGGCGCCGGCGGCGCCGGCGCGAGCCACCGGCGCGCTCTCGTCGTCACGGGTCAGCGCTCCGCCGCCGACGGCAGCGGAGGTCCACGGGCTGCGTGCGTCGGCCTTCTCGGTCGTTCTCACAGCGCCACCTCCCCGATCGCTTCCTGGAACTGCTGCTCCAGCGCGGACTGTGCCGGCGCGACGCCGGCGAGGAGCACGCCCCGCGCGATCAGCTCCGCAAGGCCGCGGTTGAGCGCCGCGAGATCGCCGGCGCGCACCGCCCAGTCGCCGCGGCCGAGGTCCACGGCATCGGGGAACACCGCCTCGAGCGCGTCCGCGCCGTGCGCAACGGTGATCCGATACACGACGGCCGCCGTCATCGGCAGCACGCGCGTGACTTCGACGACGCGCTGGAGCTGTCCCCGGTCGAGGATCGCGACGCGGTCGCAGAGCCGCTCGAGCTCCTCGAGGTTGTGCGACGCGATGAGGATGGTGCGCGCCGGGTGCTTGAGCGCGGCGACGATCTCGCGGAAGCGCGACGTCCACAGCGGGTCGAGGCCG
>DATMHT010000328.1:0-7599 GCA_035554795.1 Gemmatimonadaceae bacterium
CTCCCACGCGCCCGCGGCGAGCCCGATGACGGCGCTCTCGACGCCGCGGTCGGTCAGCCCGGGCGAGTAGAAGGCGACCCGTCCCGCGCCCGCCCGGTGCGCCTGACGCGCCGCGATCGACGCGGCGCGCTTGACGGCGACCGCCCGGTCGCCGGTCGCGCGGTCGTCCGCCGGCTTGCCCATGCCGATGAGCAGCACCCGCTGCGGCCCCTTCGCGGCGCCGGCGAGGTGCAGCGTCTCGTCGCGGCCACCGCGGAAGTCCCGTCGCGAGAGCGTGCGCCCGAGCGCGCCGCCCAGAGCGCGGTCGAGCGGCTCGAGGTCCTTGGTGAGCTCGGCGCCAGCCGTCAGCGCGACGGCGAGGAACGGGACGTCGGCGGCGAGATCGAGCGAGCGAAGCGTGACGGGAAGTGCCATGAGAGCGGTGCGTGGTCTTGAGTGGCGCGGCGGCCGGCGACGATCAGGCCTTCATGCCCTTGATGATCTCGTCGCCGAAGCCCGAGGTGGACACCTCGGTGGCGCCCGGCATCTGTCGCGCCAGATCGTACGTGACCCGCTTGCTCCGGATGGCGTTCTCGAGGCCGCGGACGATCATCTCGCCGGCCTCCTTCCACCCCATGTACTCGAGCATCATGACGCCGGAGAGGATCACGCTGCCCGGGTTGACCTTGTTCAGTCCCGCGTACTTCGGCGCCGTCCCGTGCGTCGCCTCGAACACGGCGACGCCGTCGCCGACGTTGCCGCCCGGCGCGATGCCGAGCCCGCCCACCTGCGCCGCCGCGGCGTCCGACAGGTAGTCGCCGTTCAGGTTCGGCGTCGCGATCACCGAGTACTCGTCGGGGCGCAGGAGGAGCTGCTGGAACATCGCGTCGGCGATGACGTCGTTGACGACGAGGCCGTCGGGGAGCTTCACCCACGGGCCCTTGTCGATCACCGTGCCGCCGAAGCGCTCCTTCGCGATCTCGTAGCCCCAGTCGCGGAAGGCGCCCTCGGTGAACTTCATGATGTTGCCCTTGTGCACGAGCGTCACCGACTTCCGCTTCGTCTGCTCGGCGTAGCGGATCGCCATGTCGATGAGACGCTTCGAGCCGAACTCGGACATCGGCTTGATGCCGATCGCCGAGTTCTCTCGGATCTCCTTCTTGAACTCGCGGCCGATGAACTCGCGGAGCTTGGTCGCCTCGGGGCTGCCGGCCTTCCACTCGATGCCGGCGTACACGTCCTCCGTGTTCTCGCGGAAGATGACGACGTCGAGCTTGCCGGGCTCCTTCACCGGCGCGCCGACGCCCTCGAAGTAGCGGACCGGGCGGATGCACGCGTAGAGGTCGAGCACCTGACGGAGCGCCACGTTGAGCGAGCGGATGCCGCCGCCGACGGGCGTCGTGAGCGGGCCCTTGATGGAGACGCGGAACTCGCCGAGGGCGTCGAGCGTCTCCTGCGGCAGCCAGTCGCCGTTCGCCTTGTGGGACTTCTCGCCCGCGAGCACTTCCATCCAGGCGATGCGACGCTCGCCGCCGTACGCCTTCTTGACCGCGGCGTCGAAGACACGCACCGACGCGGCCCAGATGTCCGGGCCCGTGCCGTCGCCCTCGATGAACGGAACGATGGGCTTGTTCGGCACCTCGAGCCGGCCGTTGGTGAACTCGATGCGCTCGCCGTCGGTGGGGAGCGTCGTGGAGCGGGCGGGACTGGCCATGCCTGATGTACCGGACGGAAGAGGAGGCGGTCGCCCCGCGCGCTCGCGCTGCTCGGGCACCGCCGTCGGGTTGCTGGTCGTGGCGGCCGGGCGAGTGGCCCGGGCCGGCGGCGGAAAGCTACGTCACCGTCTCGGGCGACGGAAGTCAGACGACAGGGAGCGAAACGCGGCGAGGGCCGCATGTGTGCGGCCCCCGCGTGACGTCTCGATGCGTCCAGTACCCGGGACGAGACTCGAACTCGTATAGCACTCTCGTGCTGGGGGATTTTGAGTCCCCTGCGTCTACCGATTCCGCCACCCGGGCGTGCCCCAAGTATCGCCCGCCCCGGGCGCGTGGCGCAATGGCGCGGCGGCGCGTCTACGGCTGGAAGCGGTGCCGCCCGCCGGGCATGCCGCGTCCGCCGCCCTGGCCGCCGCCGAGCTGCTGCTGGCGGCGGAGCTTCTCGACGCGCTGGCGGATCTTCTCCTGCAGATCGAGATAGCGAGCCCGCTGAACGGGCGTCATGAACTGCGCGAGCTCCTTCTGCTCCGCGTCCACGAGATCGAGACGCTGCCGCTGAAGGCCGATCGCGCGCTGGATCAGATCGGCGACGTGCGCCTGATTGGCGGCGCTGTCCGCGGCGAGCTCGTCGCGGATGGAGAGGCGCACCTCGCGCTCCTGCTGCACGAGATCGCGCCGCTGCTTCTCGAAGCGCGCGTTCGTCTGCCGCAGACGCGTCATCTGGGCGTCGGTCAGGCGGAGCCGCTGCTGGACGACCGTCGCGAACCGCTGGCGCAGCTGCTGCTCGAGCTGCGCGCGCTCGGCGGGCGTGCGATCGGGCGCGCGTCCGCCCTGCGCGCCGGCGACCGGCGCGGCCGCGGCGAAGGCGAGTGCGAACAGCGTCGCGCGCGCGAGTCCCCGGCCGCGTTGAAGACTCGTCATTCGCTTCCCTCCCCCGTCATCTCCGGCATCACCGCCGTGGGCTCGGTCGCCGGCGTCGCGTCGATCCGATCGAGGTCGCCGAGCAGCGCGACGAGCGCCGCGTCATCGAGGTCGCTCACGCCGCCGGCCATGGACAGACCGGCGTCGCGCGCCGGCGTGGAGCTCGCCGCGCTCGCCGCGCTTCCCGCGCGCGTCGCGACTACAGTCTCGCTGGCGGCCGTCGGCGCCCCGCCCGCCGAGCCAGCGAGCGGCGACGGCGCCGTCGCGACGGCCGTCGGGCCGACGGCCGAGTCGCGTCCGCGGTCGCTGCGCATCACGGCCACCGTCGTCGCGCCCGCCGCGACGAGGATGACGGCCGCCGCGCGCCGCCAACCGGCGAAGCGCGGGCGCGCGACCTGCTCGCGCTCGCGTCGCGCCGTCTCGATGGAGACGACGCCCGGCGTCGTGCTCACCGCCCGAGGGGGCGACGGAAGTGCGCTCGCGATGCGCTCGACGTTCACCGCCGGCACGCCCGTCGAGAGCGCGCGCCGCGCCGCTCGCAGCAGCGCCAGCTCGCTCGCGCAGTCCGCGCACGTGGCGACGTGCGACTCCACGCGCGCGCGCTCCTCGCCGGCGAGCGTGCCGTGCACGAGGTCGGGCAGCAGGTCGCGGATCTCCGCGTTCGGACAGTCGGTCATCTCAGGAACTCCTTCACGGCGCGCATCGCGTTGTGATAGTGAACTCGGGCGGCGCCCTCGGTGCTTCCCACGATTTCGGCGATCTCCTTGTACGACAGCCCCTCGGTCACGCGGAGGGTGAAGACCTCGCGCTGGGTCGGCGTCAACCGCTCCACGGCGTCGCGCACCCGCCGCTCGGTCTCTTCCGCGACCACCGCGTCGAGCGCGTCGTACTCGGTGGCCGCGTCGTGCCCGTCAAGCGTCGCCTGGTCCCGTCGTCGTCGCTCCGACCGCCGCCGGTCGAGCAGCAGCCGGCGCTCGATCGTGAACAGCCACGTGCGCAGCGAGCTCTCGCCCCGGAACGCGTCGAGCGACCCGAAGGCCCGGACGAACGTGTCCTGCACGAGCTCCTCGACGTCGTCCCGCGCGCCGAGGTTCGCGGCGAAGCGGGCGAGCGCCGGCGCGTGGCGCGCGACCAGCTCGGTCGCGGCCCGCTGGTCGCCCTCCCGCCAGCGCTCGATCAGCGCCGCATCCACGAGGGCGTCGTCGCCCGGCCCGCTGGGGTCGTCGGTCATGAAGCTCGAAAGTGAGACGCCGGCCGGGCGCCGGCGTTAAGAGAGCGCCGCCGGCGGGCCCGCGGCACGCTTCCGTCCGGCGGTGGCGGAAGCTACATCACACCGGGGCTCAGCCGCGACACCGCGCCACCCTCCTCCGACCGCATGCCAGACCGACCCGCCGCCCGCACCCCCACTCCCGAGATCATCGGCCACCGCGGCGCGCCGCGGCAGCGTCGCGAGAACACCCTCGCCGCCTTCGCGCGCGCGCTCGAGCTCGGCGCCGACGCGATCGAGCTCGATGTCCACGCAACGGCCGACGGCGTCGTGGTCGTGCACCACGATCCGGTGCTCGGCGGCGAGGCGCGATCGCTCGCCGGCCGTCCCATCGCCGCCCTGAACGCCGCGGACGTGCAGGGCGGCGACGGCGCCGCCGAGACCCGGATTCCCACGCTCGACGAGGTGCTCGGGCTCGTCGGCGACCGCGCGACGGTGTACGTCGAGATCAAGGGCGTCGGCATCGAGCAGCGCGTGGTGGACGCGATCGCGCGGGCGGCCGGCGTGCGCTGCGCCGTGCACGCGTTCGACCACCGCGCCGCCCGCCGGGCGCGCGAGCTGTCGGCCGCCCTGCCCAGCGGTGTGCTGCCGGCCGGCATACTGCTCGTGAGCCGCCTCGTGGATCCGGTCGCCGCGTTGCGGGCCGTCGGCGCGCGGGATCTCTGGCAGCACTGGGAGCTGCTCGACGCGGAGCTCGTGCGGTCGGTCCACGAGGCGGGCGGCCGGGTGATCGCCTGGACGGTGAACGACCCGGCCGTCGCCGCCGAATTCGCCCGCTTCGGGGTGGACGGCATCTGCACGGACGTCCCCGACGTCATGGCGGCGGCGCTCCGCCGCTGACGACATCGCCGGGCCGCGCCCGCCGCTGCCGCTCCGCTGTCATCGTCTCAACGGCCGCGCTCGCGGCGCCGTATGAGACTTCGTTGCGCCGGACCCGCCGGCGAATTCCCACCACTCGGAGGTACACGCACGCGATGCGAACCGACGCACTCGCCGTCGCCGCCGTCGTCGCCGCGCTCGCGGCCTGCAGCCATGCCACCGGCTCGCAGGCCCCGTCCCCGCAGCGCACCGCCGCCGGCACTACTCCGTCGCCAGCGGCCGCGGCCCCCACGGGCGCGCGGGGCACCGGCCTCGGCGCCGTTTCCGCGCCCAACGCCGACCCGTTCCCGAGCACCTACAAGCCGTTCCCGTCGCGGACGACCGTGATTCGCAACGCGACGCTGCTCACGGCGGCCGGCCCGGCCATCCACAACGGCTCGATCCTTCTGCGCGACGGCAAGATCGCCGAGATCGGCCAGACGGTGAATGCGCCCGCCGACGCGGTCGTCATCGACGCCGCCGGCAAGTTCGTGACGCCGGGCATCATCGACACGCACTCGCACATCGGCGCCGGCGCCGTGCCGGACGCGCGCGGGACGCAGACCGACGACGTCAACGAGGCGACCAACCCGGTCACGGCGAACGTGTGGGTCGAGCATTCGGTGTGGCCGCAGGACGCGCACTTCCCGCGGACGCTCGCCGGCGGGGTCACCACCATCCAGGTGCTTCCCGGGTCGGCGAACCTGATCGGCGGCCGCAGCGTCGTGCTCAAGGTCGTCCCGTCGCGCACGGCGCAGGGGATGAAGTTCCCCGGCGCGAAGTACGGGCTCAAGATGGCGTGCGGCGAGAACCCGAAGCGCGTCTACTCGCAGCGTGGTCCGTCGACGCGCATGGGCAACGTCGCCGGCTACCGCGCGGCGTGGATCCAGGCGGAGCAGTATCGCCGGAAGTGGGACAAGTGGAACGCCGATCATCAGGGCGAGCCGCCGCAGCGCGACCTCGGTCTCGAGACGCTCGCCGAAGTGCTCCGCGGCAACATCCTCGTCCACAACCACTGCTACCGCGCGGACGAGATGGCGCAGATGATCGACATCGCGCACGAGTTCGGCTACAAGATCCGCTCGTTCCATCATGGCGTGGAGGCGTACAAGATCGCCGACATCCTCGCCCGCGACAGCATCAGCGCGTCGGTCTGGGCCGACTGGGGCGCGTTCAAGCTCGAGGCGGCGGACGCGGTGCGCGCCAACCTCGCGCTCCTCGACAAGGCCGGGGTGCGCGCGATCACGCACTCGGACGATCCGCTCGGCGAGCAGCGTCTCGTGCAGGAGTCCGCGAAGGGGATCGCGGCCGGAAAGGCGGCCGGCATCAACATCTCCGAGGACGAAGCGATCAAGTGGAACACGATCAACCCGGCCTGGGCGCTCGGCCTCGACGATCGCATCGGGTCGCTCGAGGTGGGCAAGAACGCCGATGTCGTGCTCTGGTCCGGCGATCCGTTCAGCGTGTACACCCGCGCCGAGAAGGTGTGGATCGACGGCGCGATGCTCTTCGACCGCACCGACCCCAGGGAGCAGTGGAAAACCGACTTCGAGCTCGGCTTCGTGCCGGCGGCGTCCGCCGTGACGTCGGGAGGCAACAAGTGAGCGGCATGCGAATGAACCGCCTCGTGGCCGCCGCGGCCGTCGCCGCGCTCGTCGCGCCGCTCGCCACGCCGGCGCTGCGCGCGCAGACCATCGCCATCACCGGCGGTAAGGTGTACCCGGTGAGCGGACCGGTGATCGAGAACGGCACGGTGCTCATCGAGAACGGCCGCATCACCGCGGTCGGCAGCAACGTCACCGTCCCCGCCGGCGCGCGTCGCATCGACGCGACCGGCAAGTGGGTGACGCCCGGCCTCATCAACTCCGGCACCGTGCTCGGTCTGCAGGAGATCGGCGCCGTCGCGTCCACGCGGGACGCCGCCGCTAAGGGCAAGGACGGCATCGCGGCGGGCTTCCGCGCCGCCGACGGGCTGAACCCGGAGTCCATGCTGATCCCGCCGACGCGGAAGGACGGCATCACCACGGTCGTGATCCTGCCGCAGGGCGGATTGATCGCCGGACAGGCGGGCGTCATCGACCTCGTCTCCGGCACCGCGTCGGACATGCTGCTCCGGCCGTCGGTCGCGATGCTCGGCGAGGTGGGCGACGCCGCGCAGGCGCAGCTCGGCGCGCGTGGCGAGTTGATCGCGCGGCTCCGCGAGCTGTTCGAGGACACGCGCACGTACCAGCACACGCGGACGGCGTTCGAGCGCAACCAGTCGCGCCCGTTTGTCGCGACGCGTCTCGACCTCGAGGCGATGATCCCGGTGATCGAGGGGCGGCTTCCGCTTCTCGTCGCCGCCGACAAGGCGAGCGACATCGACGCCGCGCTCACGCTCGCGAAGCAGTACAACCTGAAGATCATGATCGGCGGCGGCGCCGAGGCCTGGATGGTGGCCGACAAGCTCGCCGCGGCGAAGGTGCCCGTGCTCACCGGCGCGATGAACAACGTCCCGACGAGCTTCACGACGCTCGGACAGCGGCAGGAGAACGCCGCGCTGCTGCGAAAGGCGGGCGTGACGGTCGCGCTCATCGGCAACGCCGAAGGCGGCGACGAGGAGGCGTTCAATGCGCGCAACATCCGCTACGAAGCGGGCAACGCCGTCGCCTACGGCATGCCGTGGGACGAGGCGTTGCGGGCGGTGACGCTGGCGCCGGCGCAGATGTTCGGCGTCGCCGACAAGGTCGGCTCGCTTCAGGCCGGTCGCGAGGCGAACGTCGTCGTGTGGTCGGGCGATCCGTTCGAGTTCGCGACGGTTCCGGAGCACGTGCTGGTGCGCGGTCGCGAGTACAACGAGCCGACGCGGCAGGATCTGCT
>DATMHT010000329.1:0-3968 GCA_035554795.1 Gemmatimonadaceae bacterium
ATCCACATCTGAGCGGGACGCCGCTACGCGCGTCCACGCAGCGGCAGTCGTTGGTCGTTGGTGACGAGTGCTCGGTCTGCAACGTCGTCGTGGCGGAGCCCGCGTCCGCGCGCGGGCGTTGACCACCGACGACTCGTCACCAACCGCCGATGAGCGCCGTCCGCCGAACCGGATGATTCTCCGTCCTCTCACAGCAGCCGATCTCGCGCCCGCGCGAGCGCTCTTCGTCGCCGAGGCTCCGCGCCACGCGTATGTCGCGCGAGCGCTGGAGATCCTCGAGGAGGCGGCGAAGGCGACGGGCGAGTACCACGGCGCGGTGGCGGTGGACGACACGGGCGAAATCGTCGGCGTCGTGCTCTTCGGCCTCGTGGCGGGCACGGTCGGCGGCGGCGCGCTGCACGGGCTGGTGGTGGCGGAGGGTGCGCGGCGGCGCGGTGCGGGGCGCGCGCTCGTCGAGGCGGCGTGTGCCGAGCTGGCCGCGCTCGGTGCCCGGCTCGCCGTCGCCGAGCTCCCCGACGATCCCGCGCTCCGTGCCCTGCACGCGCTGCTCGTGTCCACCGGCTTCGCCGAGCAGGCGCGCGCGCCCGACCTCGTGCGCGACGGCGTCGCGCTCACCTTCCTCGTCCGCTCGTTAGGCGCCTGACGATGACCGTCACCCGCGAGACCAGTCTGCCGGAGCGGTATCCGTCGCTGCCGTACGTGGCGCCGTTCGCGGCGTTCGCGCTCTTTCTCGTCGCCGGACCGCGGCTGCCGCTCGGCCAGCCCTGGGAGTCGCTGCTCCGCGTCGTCGTGCTCGCGGCGGTCACGTGGTACTGCGCCCGCGCCGTGCCCGAGTGGGCGACGCCGCGGCGCGCGGCGGCGAGCGTCGGCATCGGCCTCGCCGTCTTCGCGCTCTGGGTCGGGCCCGACCTGCTCTTCCCCGGCTACCGCGCGAGCCCGCTCTTCCAGAACTCGCTCACCGGATCGCTCTCGTCGTCGCTCCCGGCGGAGGCACTGCGCAGCCCGCTCGTGCTCGCGCTGCGCACCGCGCGCGCGGCGCTCCTCGTGCCGGTGATCGAGGAGCTGTTCTGGCGCGGCTGGCTCCCGCGCTTCGTGCAGGACGCCGACTTCCGGCGCGTGCCCCTCGGGCGCTACACACCGCTGGCCTTCTGGGCGACCGTGCTCCTCTTCGCGAGCGAGCACGGACCGTTCTGGGACGTCGGGATCGTGGCCGGCATCGCGTACAACTGGTGGATGGCGCGGACGCGATCGCTCGCCGACCTCGTCATCGCGCACGCCGTCACGAACGCCGCGCTCTGCGCCTACGTGATCGCGACCGGCCGGTGGGAGTACTGGCTGTAGCGCACGTGCCGCCGCGGTAACGCAGACGGGCGCCACCAGAGCTGGTGGCGCCCGTCCGCGTTACGCGCCTTCCGCGTGGCTCAGTGGCTCGTCGTGTCCTTCATCGTCGAGTCGCGGCGTGTCGTGTCGCGCCGCGTCGAGTCACCCATGGGCTTCTTCATCGAGTCGGTCGCCGGCGGCCGGATGCGGCCGCGGTTCTGTCCGCCGACTTCCGCCGAGTCGCCGTGCGTCGCCTTCGCCGCCGGGAGCTCGGTGGACGCCTCATGCGCGCCGCGGCTCGGCCCACGGCCGCTCGTCTCGAAGTCGAGGTTGAGGGCGCGATACAGGTCGGCGTTCGTCGTGACGTTGTTCTTCTGCCGCGCGCAGGCCATGGCGCGCCGCGTCTTCGGGCCGACGATGCCGTCGGCGTTGCCGGCGTCGCAGCCGGCGCCGGAGAGCGCGGTCTGGAGCTGCATCACCTGGTCCTTGCTGAGCGCCATGCTCTCCCGGTGCATGCGGCGACCGCGCTCCATGCCGGTGCGGGCCCGGGTGGTGTCCTGCATCTCGCTCCGCGCGCCGCGCTGCATGTTGGTGCGCGCGCTGTCCACGTGCTGCCTCGTCGAGTCCTGGGCCATCGCGAGCGCGGGCATCGCGACGAGCGCCAGAACCGCTACCGTCATTCGCTTCATAGCAATCCCTCCAGGGAAGCAGGGCTACGTTCGCGACGGTGTTGCGGTGGGTGGGGGTGCAAGGAGCAGGCCCCCGACGGCCCCGGCGGCGGAGCGACTGGATGAGCCGCTCTACGGGCTCGGCGGCACGGGGAGCAAAGCAAGAGGCCGGCCCCTGGGGGGCCGGCCTCGGTCGCCGCGGCGAGCGCGGCGCGACCTGCTCGAGTGCCGCGACGAGCTCAGCGCGTGCGCAGCGCCGCGCCGACGGCGGCGCCGATCGCGACGAGTCCGGCGGCGGCGGCGATCGCGACCGCCGGGTTCACGGTCACGTTGCGGCGGTACCAGGGCGAGACGGCCTGCGGCGTCGCCAGCGGCAGCGCGGCCATGATGCGCTGCTGCACCTCGACCGGCGTGCGCACCTCGCGGCGGCGCGCCGTCTCCGCGTTCACGCGCGCCCAGAACTCGACGTGACGGGCGTCGGCACCCTGCAGGGTGGACTCGGCCGCCTCGCCGTCCAGCCACGCCTGCACCGTCGCCGGCGTGCGCGAGATGCTGAGCGGAACTTCGCGGTCCGTAAGGGGCTCCGCGGGCTGACGGGCCCCGCCGTCGCGCCGGGCCGGCTCACGGCCGTTGGGCGCATTCAAGTTGTCGAACATTAGGCGTATTTCTCCTCTAAGAGAACTTGGAGCGCCTCACGTGCGCGGTGGACGCGCATTTTCAGAGCCCCGACGGTGGTGCCCAGAAGGTCGGCCATCTCCTCGTACGACCGACCCTCGACATGCTTCATCACGAACGCTTCGCGCAGTGATGGCGCGAGCGCCGCGAGGGCGCGGTCGAGATCCGATCGCAGCTCCGTCCGGTCCAGCTCTTCGTCCGGCGTGGAGTACGAGGAGGGCTGGTCGTCTTCGTCGTAGCTGAGGTGCGTGCGACGAATGTTCTTGAGCCAGTCCTTGCACCCGTTCGCTACGATCCTGAAGACCCAGGCGTCGAAGCGCCCGCGCACCTCACCGAGATGCTGGTACGCTTTGATGAAGGACGTCTGGAGGATGTCCTCCGCAACGTCCGGGCTTCCGGTCATACCGAGCGCGTGCCGGTACAGCGGATCGCTGTACCGTGCGATCAGCACAGAGAAATCTTCCCGGTGTCCTGCGAGGACCCGGTTGATGACCTGTTGATCCGCTTCCAGTTGATCGGCCTGGGCAGCCTGCACCGTCGTGTTCACGGAGCAAGCATAACCCGCTTTGCGTTCGCTGGATAGTCCTGCGGAACGCATGGCGCGTGGGGCCGGGAGAGCGACGCTGGTCACGCTGGTATGACGATACGCCCCCGGCCAGGTAACACGGGCATCGCCGGCCGCCCGGCCGCCGCCACGCGGGACGCCGCCGCCCCCGGAAATTTCCCCGGGAGCGGGCGCCGTCGGCGACGCGGCGCTCGTTAGGCCGGACGCCCGGCCGCCGGCTCGCCGAGCGCCCGCCAGCCGCGCGCGCGGACCGCCGCTCCGTGCTCGTCGAGTCGCGGCGGCGGCAGGCGGACGGCGCTCCCCGGTACGCTCGGCGCCACGCCGGTGAGCGCCGAGGCGTCCGCGTCGCGCAGCACCTCGAGGACGCTCTTCACCTGCCCCGCCGGCACGCCCGCGTCACGCAGGCGCGCCAGCCAGTGTTCGGCGTCGCGCTCGCGCAGGCGCGCCTCGATCGCGCCGACCACGAGCTCACGGCGCGCGAGGCGGCCGGCGTTCGTCGCGAGGGCGGGATCGGCGGCGAGGTCGTCGAGGCCGAGGGCGCGCGCGCAGGCGAGCCACTGCGCGTCGCTCCCCACCGCGACCACGATCGGCCGGTCGGCGGCGTCGAAGAGCTGGTACGGGACGAGATTCGCGTGCGCGTTCCCCCAGCGGCGCGCCTCGCGGCCGGTGACGAGCGCGTTCTGGGCAACGTTCACGAGCGCCGCCGTCGCGCTCGCGGCGAGCGAGACGTGGAGACGGCG
>DATMHT010000330.1:0-2677 GCA_035554795.1 Gemmatimonadaceae bacterium
GAGCTGGAACGGGAGCACGGACGCGACCCCGACGAGGGCGCCGGCGCGTCCGATCAGCCACTCGACCGCGTTCCAGAGCAGGTGGTGCGGGTTCGTGCCACCGAGGAAGTCGCGGCCGAGGAGGTGATAGACCCAGCCGTCACGCTGGTAGAGCGGCGGCCGCGCGACGACGTAGATCAGGGCGACGAGGGCGCCGAGCGCCACGCGCTCGAGCGGCGTCGCCGGCTCCGCTCGGGAGACGCGAGCTGGAGCGCCGGTGCGATCGGCGGAGACGGGGCCGGTGAGGATGCCTGCTTCGGTCATCGAGAGAAGAGCGGGGGGAACGCGGTGGCGCGTCGAGGGGCCGCCAGGCGATAGACGACCATGACCGCCCGGCGGCTCACGGGCGCTCAATGTTTTCCCCCCGGCCCGCGTAGAGGGGGAACCGTCCGCCCCGTCCCGTCCCCCGTCCCCAGCCAACGTGCCTGCGTCAACCCGTTCCTGCCTGCTCGCGGCCGGCCTGATCGCCGCGGGTGCTCCGGTCGTCGCGTCCGCCCAGACGGTGGACTACTCCCGCGCGGAGCAGCTCCTCCCCTGGAACACCAACCTCCGGATCACCGGCGACGCCGTGGATCCGACCTGGTACCCCGACAGCAACCGCTTCTGGTACCGTACCCGCACGAAGACGGGCGTCGACTTCGTGCTGATCGACCCGGCGCGGGGCACGCGGGGCTTCGTGTTCGACAACGCGCGGCTGGCGCGGGCGATGACGGTCGCGAGCGACACGAGCTTCGAGCCGGCGAAGCTGCCGTTCGCGAGCTTCAAGTTCGCCGACGACGGCACGAACGTCCGCGTCATCGAGTTCACGGCGACGAAGAAGCGCTGGTCGTGCGACATCGTCGCGTACGCCTGCACGGTGAAGGACACGACGACGAGCGAGGTCCCGTTCGTCCTCTCGCCCGATCACAAGTGGGAGGCGTTCGTCCACAAGAACAACGTCTGGGTCCGCTCGCGCGGCGGGAAGGACTCGACGCAGCTCACGACGGACGGCGTGGACGACTACTCCTACGGGCTCCCGTCGATCCGTCCGCAGCAGGCGCTCAAGCCGCAGCCGCGTCGCCCCGGCATCCGCTGGTCGCCGGATTCGCGCAAGCTCGCGATCTCGCGCACCGACGAGCGGAAGGTCGGCAGGATGTACTACGTGTCGTACACGTCGCAGCGGCCGCGGATGTTCTCGCAGCCGTACGCGCTCCCCGGCGACTCGATCATCCCGCGGCCGGAGATGTACGTCATCGACGTCGCCTCGAAGAAGAGCGTGCTCGCGAAGATCGACCCGACGCCGGCGCTGTTGCAGATGTCCGGCTCCGCTCGCGACTCGCTCTGGAGCGACCGCTCGGACAAGCTCTACGTCTCGTACCTGACGCGCGGCTCGAAGAGCGCGTACCTGGCCGAGGTGGACGCGGCGACGGGCGAGAGCCGCGTGATCGCGCGCGACACGGGGAAGACGTACGTCGAGACCAACCAGGGCGACCCGCTCAGCTGGTACGTGACGAAGAACGGCCGCGAGGCGATCTGGTGGTCGGAGCGCGACGGCTGGGCGCACCTCTACCGCTACTCGGCGGACGGCAAGGTGCTCGACCAGATCACCTCGGGACCGTGGGCGGTCGGCGCGGTGCAGTTCGTGGACGAGCCGACGCGCACGATCTACTTCACGGCGCGCGGCCGCGAGGCGGGGCGCAACCCGTACTACGCGCTGCTCTACAAGGTCCACTTCGACGGCTCGGGGCTGACGCTGCTGACGCCCGAGGAGGGCAACCACAAGATCGACTTCGCGCCGAACGGGAAGTACTTCGTGGACGCCTACTCGACGATCGAGACGCCGCCGGTGAGCGTGCTGCGCGCGCCCGACGGCCGCGTCGTCCGCAAACTGGAGCAGGCGGACGTGTCCGGGATCAAGGCGCTCGGCTGGCGGCCGGCGAAGGTGTTCACGGCGAAGGCGCGCGACGGCGTCACGGATCTCTACGGCGTCATCTACCTGCCGCCGAACGTGGACACGACGAAGCGCTACCCGGTGATCGACAACATCTACCCGGGGCCGCAGGTCGGGAGCGTCGGCGCGTGGTCGTTCAAGGGGGGCGGGGAAGCGTTCTCGCTCGCGGAACTCGGCTTCGTCGTCGTGCAGATCGACCACATGGGGACGCCGTTCCGGTCGAAGGCGTTCCACGACAGCTACTACGGCAACTTCACGGACAACGGGCTCCCCGATCACATCGCCGTCATCAAGCAGCTGGCGACGCGCTACCCGTTCATGGACGTGAACAAGGTCGGCATCTTCGGCCACTCCGGCGGCGGCTTCGCGTCCACCGACGCGATCCTCAAGTACCCGGAGTTCTTCAAGGTCGCGGTGTCGGGCTCGGGGAACCACGACAACCGCAGCTACAACATCTACTGGGCCGAGAAGTACCAGGGCTTCCTGACGCGCGACACGGTGCGCAAGACGGACAACTTCAACGCCTCGGCGAACGCGACGATGGCGAAGAACCTCCAGGGGAAGCTCCTGCTCATGCACGGCGACATGGACGACAACGTCCATCCGGCGATGACGATCCAGGTCGTGGACGCGCTCATCAAGGCGAACAGGACGTTCGACCTGATCATCGCCCCGAACCGCCCCCACTCGCTCAACGAGCCGTACTTC
>DATMHT010000331.1:0-6091 GCA_035554795.1 Gemmatimonadaceae bacterium
GCCACGGAGGCCTCCCGTGCACCGTCCGCCGCTCGCCACCCGCCTCGCGTCGTCCCTGCTGCTCGCCGCCACGCTCGCCGCGTGCGGCGCCATCGATTCGCCGACGAGCCCGCGCTTCGCCGTCGTTCCGCCGGCGCACACGCCGATCCTCTTCGTCCACGGCTGGAACTCGAGCGGCGCCGCCTGGACGACGATGATCTCGCGCTTCAAGGCCGACGGCTGGACCGACGCCGAGCTCGCGAACTTCTCCTACAACACATCGCAGTCGAACGCGACGACGGCGGGCATCATCGCGAAGAAGGTGGACTCCATCCTCGCCGCCACCGGCGCGACGCAGGTGGACATCGTCTCGCACTCGATGGGCGCGCTCTCGGCGCGCTACTACGTGAAGAACCTCGGCGGCGCGCCGAAGGTGGACGCGTGGGTCACCCTCGGCGGCCCCGACCACGGCACGCAGACCGCCTACGGCTGCTACCAGACGTCGTGCCTGCAGATGTGGCCCAACTCGTCGTTCCTCAGCGCGCTCAACGCCACCGACGAGACGCCGAGCACGCCGCGCTACGCGACCTGGTGGTCGCCGTGCGACGAGGTGATCTACCCGCAGAAGAGCGTCATCCTCTCGGGCGGCGCGACGAACACGCAGACGGCCTGCCTGCGCCACAGCCAGCTGCACGAGGATTACACGGTGTACACGCAGGTCCGCGACTGGGTGAAGCCGCCGCTCCTGGCGAGCGTCGCGTCGCGGTAGGCCGACGACGGGCTGGCGGCGCCGCCGCCGACAACCGGCCCCGGCCGCGGTCGCTGGCCCGATCGTTGTAATCCTCCACGGGCACGTTGGTCCCGAAGTCCGACCATCACCATGCCCGTGGAGGCTCTCGTGTTCACTCGCCGTATCGCGCTCACCGTCGGCGTGACCCTGCTGGTCGCGGGGTGCGCCAGCGCGGGCGCCGTCTCGACCCAGCAGGAAGTCCAGCTCGGGGCGCAGGAAGCGCAGCAGGTGGATGCGCAGCTTCCGATGCTCAACGACGCCCAGATCGACCAGTACGTCAACACGCTCGGCAACGAGATCGCGTCGCGCACCTCGCGCAGCGACCTGCAGTGGCACTTCGCCGTCGTCAACACGAGCGACGTGAACGCGTTCGCGCTGCCGGGCGGCTACATCTACGTCAACCGCGGCGTGCTCGAGCGCGCGTCGAACGCGAGCGAGCTCGCGGGAGTGCTCGGCCACGAGATCGAGCACGTCGTCCGCCGCCACTCGGTCAAGCAGATGGCGCAGATGCAGAACGCGAACATCGGTGTCGCGCTCGGCTGCGCCCTCGCCCGCGTCTGTGACAGCCCGGCGGCGCAGGCCGCGGTCAACGTCGCCGGCGGCGCGTACTTCGCCAAGAACAGCCGCGCCGACGAGGTGCAGGCCGACGAGGGCGGCTTCCAGAACGTCGTCCGCGCCGGGCTCAACCCGACCGGCATGCTGACGTTCTTCCAGAAGCTGCTGCAGGAAGAGCAGGCGAGCGGCGGCGCGGGCCGGAGCGGCGTCAGCTCCTGGTTCGCCGACCACCCCGGCACGTCGGACCGCATCGCCGACATCCAGCGCATGCTCGGGCAGGTGCCGCAGAGCCAGCTCTCGTCGCTGACGACCGACACGCCGGCGTACGACCGCATCCACCAGCGCGTCCTCGCCCTCCCGCCCGCGCCGGCGCCGAAGCAGACGTCCGGCCAGTGAAGGCCAACCTGATTCCTGGTTCCTGCACCTTCTCGCGTGGATGCTCCAATTGGTGATCTGGCGAGAGGATACAGGAACCCGGAATCAGGTTGGTCCACGTTAGGCAGAAATCCTGTCTCCTTGTGACGCGCGTCGCACCGCGACGGCACGCTTCGTGGCGTGTCCGTCACGGTCGTGACGCGCCGCCGCGCCGGTCGTTGGTATAGGCTGGCGCTGCACCCCGCGCCGGTGATTGTGTCCCGTCACCCGCTCGTGGAGGATGTATGTGGAGACTCGCGAACGTCGCGTTCGTGGCCCTGGCCGTGGCCGTCACCGGCTGTAGCACCGGCGCGGGACACTTCCGCCGTTCCGCTCCCTCGGGCGACGTGTCGAGCGCCGCGCTGCGTGGCGCGGAGCCGCGGTACGCCGCCACCGACCGGCCGAGCGACCGCTCGAGCCGCGGCTCGCCGAAGTTCGGCGACTTCGTGCGCGCGCGCGAGCCGCAGATGCAGTTCTGCTACGGGGAGGCCCGTCGGAAGCACCCGAAGCTCACCGGTTCGGCGACCGTCACCGTCACCCTCGCCGACGACGGCGGCGTCGCCAGCACCGCCATCGTTCGCCGCTCGTGGGCGGGGAAGGGCGGCAACGACGTCGAGCGCTGCCTGCTCTCGACCGTGCGTGGTTGGCGCTTCCCGTCCGTGGATCCGCAGGACGCGCACGTGCACTCGTTCGCGGTGATCTTCAGCCGGTAACGACGCTCGGCGCTCGGCTGCCGACTCTCGACGTTCAACTCTCGACTTCAACTACAGTCGTCGGTTCAACCGAGAGTCGTTGGCTGTTGGGTGTGGGTGATCGGTCGACAACGACGGCGCGCGGAGGATGCTTCCTCCGCGCGCCGTCGTTCTTCTTCCGTCGAACGAGTCGCGCCGAGAAGAGCGGCTTTCCGCTCTCGGCGCTCGGCTGTTCGACAGGATGAACAGGATGGACAGGAGGCGGCTCATCCTGTCCATCCTGTTCTTCCTGTTCATCCTGTCCGACAACGGCGGGTCGATGACGAGCGAGTTGCCGCCGCGCACTCCCGGCTCGTGCTTGCCGCTTCCCGCATTGGCTCGCGCCAACCGCCCACTGCTTCCCGCCAACCTGCATTTCGGCGAAACCGGGGCCAGCCAAATCCGTTACAACCAAACACGAGGTCGCGCTGTCCAAACTCGCGTCCCCGAGCTTCGATCCGCGGCACGACCGCGCGCGCACCGCCGCGCACGTCGCCGCCGCCTGCTGATCCCGCTTCGGTCAGGTTCTCATGGCTCATCCTCCCCGTCGCGCCGCCGTCGCCGCCTCGTTCGTGCGGGCCGCGCTCCTCCTCTCTCTCGCCGCCGCGCCGACGCGCGTCGCCGTCGCGCAGCAGACGTCGTCCGTGCATCCGACCGAGCCGCCCGTCGCCACCACCGTGCGGCGTCAGGGGCAGATCACGATCGACGGCAAGCTCGACGAGGCCGCGTGGGCGCAGGCGACCCCGATCACCTCCTTCCGGCAGTTCCAGCCGACCGAGGGCGCGCCGGCGTCGATGCCGACCGAGGTGCGCATCCTGTACGACGACCAGGCGCTCTACGTCGGGGCACGGATGACCGACACGGCGGGCGCCGCCGGCATCCGCGCGCCGCTCGCGCGGCGCGACCAGCTCCTCGCCGCCGACGGCAACAACGGATCGTTCAACTCGCTGACGACCGACAAGCTCGCGATCGTCATCGACCCGTACCACAACCACATCGACGAGGCCTGGTTCGAGATCAACCCGGCCGGCGTGCGCGGCGACCAGTTCAGCGGCGACGGGTCGTGGGATCCGATCTGGGAGGGCGCGGCGCACGTGGACGCGCAGGGGTGGACGGCCGAGATGCGCATCCCCTACTCGCAGCTCCGCTTCACGCGCGACGAGGCGCAGACGTGGGGGCTCCAGATCTGGCGCTACGTGGACCGGCTCAACGAGCAGGACATGTGGAGCTGGTGGCGGCGCAACGCGAGCGGCGGCGCGGCGTTCTACGGCCACCTCCACGGGCTCACGATCGCCGAGCGGCCGCGCCAGCTCGAGCTGCTGCCGTACGTCGTCTCGCGCGGGCAGTTCAAGTACGCCGCGCCCGCCGATCCGTACCACGGCAAGACCGACACGCGCATCGACGCCGGCGCCGACCTCAAGTACCTGCTGACGTCGAACCTCACGCTCGACGCGACGTTCAATCCCGACTTCGGCCAGGTCGAGGTGGACCCGGCGACGGTCAACCTGAGCGCGTTCGAGACGTACTACGACGAGAAGCGCCCCTTCTTCGTCGCCAACAGCGGCGTGTACAGCTTCGGCGGGATGAGCTGCATGTTCTGCAGCAACACGTCGGGGCTCGGCGTCTTCTACTCGCGCCGCATCGGACGCCCGCCGCAGCTCAACGGCTACGTCGACGACCAGTCCGTCAACACGGGCCTCGGCTACGCCGACACGCCCGACAACGCGACCATCCTCGGCGCCGCCAAGATCACCGGGCGCACGAAGAGCGGCTACACGGTCGGCCTGCTCGATGCCGTCGCGAACCGGGAGACGGCGCACTATCTGACGGCGCCGGGCCAGCCGCAGATCGGCCAGATGGTCGAGCCGCTGTCGAACTACTTCGTCGGCCGCGTGAAGAAGGAGTTCAACCAGGGCGCGACGACCGTCGGCACGATCGTCACCTCGACGGCGCGGCGCCTCGACGGCGACACGGTCGCGGTGGACCGGCTGCGCAGCCACGCCGAGGCGGTCGGGTTCGACTGGAGCCACCGCTGGCACCGCCGCGACTACTCCTGGCGCGGCAACCTCGTCGCGTCGAGCATCGCCGGCTCGCCCGCGGCGATCGCGCTCGCCGAGCGCTCGAGCGCGCACTACTTCCAGCGCCCCGACCGGCGCGTGACGACCGACGGGCTGTTCGGCACGCGCTACGACACGACGGCGACGTCGCTCCAGGGCTACGGACTCTACACGCGGCTCGCCAAGGACAACGGCGACTGGGTCTGGGAGACGGCGCAGAACTGGCGCAGCCCCGGCTTCGAGGTGAACGACCTCGCCTACCTCAGCCGCGCCGACTACAAGTGGATGAACGCGAACGTCGGCCGGCAGTGGTCCATCCCGACGCGCTGGTACCGGAACGCCGCCGTCATCGCCGGCGGCCAGCAGCAGTTCAACTACGACGGGATCCGCACCGACAACCAGCAGCAGGCGTACTTCGGGATGGAGTTCCTGAACTACTGGAACCTGCGGACGTTCGCGATCCACCACCCGACCACCGACGACGATCGCATGACGCGCGGCGGTCCGGTCGTGAAGCGCACCGGCTACGACTTCGGTCACGTGCAGGTCTCGACCGACGCGCGCCAGCGGGCGGTGTTCGACATGAGCATCGAGGCCGCGAGGGGGATCGAGTCGGGCACGCACCAGACGACGCTCTCGCCCGGCGTCGCGCTCAAGCCGACGGCGAACGTCTTCGTCCAGCTCTCTCCCACCTACCAGATGGATCAGGACGCGGCGCAGTACGTGACGACCGTCGCGGATCCGACGGCGACGGCGTTCGGCGGCAACCGCTACGTGTTCGCCTTCATCAACACGCGCACCCTGTCGCTCGACACGCGCGTCAACTGGACGATGACGCCGGATCTGACGCTGCAGATGTTCGTGCAGCCGTTCTTCGCCAGCGGCGACTACGGCCGCTTCCGCGAGTTCGCGGCGCCGCGCACGGTGAAGAAGCTCGAGTACGGCAAGGACGTCGGCACGCTCTGTACGACCACGGACGCGACGGGCAGGGCCACGCACTACGACATCAACCCGACGCAGTCGGTGGGCTGCTCGTTCGCCACGCCGCAGGAGCGCGCCGCGGCGCTGCCGATCGGTTTCGACAACCCGAACTTCTCCTTCCGCTCGCTCCGCGGCACGGCCGTGCTGCGCTGGGAGTACCGGCCCGGCTCGACGATGTACTTCGTCTGGACGCAGCAGCGCTCCGGCAGCGAGCCGATCGGCGACTTCGACTTCGGCCGCGACAACTCCGCTCTCTGGCGCGACCGGCCGGACAACGTGTTTCTCGTGAAGGTGAATTACTGGCTGGGCAGGTGAGCGGGTAAGCGGTAAGCGGTAAGCGCGAACGGACGAGGGGCCGGCATCGAACCACGGATGCCGGCCCCTCGTCATAGTCGTCCCGAGCGCAGCGAGGGACCTGCACCTTGCCGAGGCAGGAAGTGCAAGTCCCTCGCTGCGCTCGGGACGACAGGGAATGGGCTCGCGCTTACCGCCGACCGCCGACCGCCGACCGCTTACCGGTTTTCCGTGAGTTAGAGCGAGCTGTCGGGCGCGGCGCGCGATTCATCGAACGAGGTGGCCGATCC
>DATMHT010000332.1:0-15456 GCA_035554795.1 Gemmatimonadaceae bacterium
TCGGCGCGGGCTGCGTGAGGGGCTGGGGAGCCTACGCCCGCGGAGGAGGCGGCTCGGGAGCGGTGCTCACCGAGGCGGGCGCGTCGAGCTCGGAGAGGTCGGCCCGGGTGGCGAGGATGACGACACTCGCCGGCAGCGCGACGGTGCGCCCGCCTAACGCGGCGGTCGCGCACGCGCCCACGGCGGCGCAGTGGGACGGCGCGTGCTCTCCCGACGAGGCCGGCGCGTCGTGCGGCGAGCGCTCGTGCTCGGCCGTCGCGTGCCCCATCGCCGCGGGCGCGACCGCCGCGCTCGACGTGTCATGACGCGCGTCATGATGCGCGTCATGATGCGCGTCATGGTGCGCCGTCGCGACGGCGGTCGCCGACGACGTCTTCGACGTCGTCAGTTGGCACGCCGCGGCGCCTCCGAGTAACGCTCCCTGGAGGATGAGCAGCTGCACGAGCAGCGCGGCGAGGCGGCGGCGAAGGGGACGCATGAGGAGGTGGCGCCGGCGACGGCGCTCGGTCGAGCGGCCGTCCACGGGCACCCGGAATCTAGCCGGCGCGCGCCTCCAGCTGGAGCGGTTACGACCGTGCGGTCACGTCCGTGCGCTCGCGGCGGCCGGCACCTCGCCGAGCGCGTGCGCGAGCTGGCCGAGGAGGGTGGTCCAGCCGTCCTTCGTCCGGCTCGCCCACTCGGGGAGTACGTCCGCGTGCGTGAGCGTGAGCTCGCAGCCGTCGCCGAGCGGCACGATGTCCACGGTGATGCGCGAGACGTGCGGCGAGTAGCGGGGCACGGAGAAGGTGAAGACGAGCCGGCGCGGCCGGTCGATCTCGAGGTACTCGCCGACGTGCTCGATGTCCTCCCTTCCCGAGTCGCCGTCGCGCCGGTCCACGAAGACGAACGAGCCGCCGACGCGCGGGTCGGTCTCGGCGCGGACCATCTCGCCGCCGGGCGTCGTGAACAGCCAGCGGCGCGCGCGCTCCGGGTCGAGCCAGGCGTCGAAGACGCGCTCCGGCGAGGCGGTGAAGCGGCGGGTGACGCGCAGGTCGTTGGGCCCGGTGGTCATCGCGGTCCTCTCCTCTTCTTCGTGTTCGTGGTTTTGGCGGCCACCGCCGCCGCGGCGCGGTCCTCGGCGGCGAGCATGGCGTCGAGCGCGTCGAGGTGCGCGGTCCAGGTGGCGCGCTGCGTGTCGAGCCACGCGGCGGCCTCGTCGAGCGGCTTCGGGTCGAGCGAGAGCAGGTGCTCGCGACCGGCGCGCCGGCGACGAACGAGGCGGGCGCGCTCGAGCACGCGGACGTGCTTCGAGACGGCGGCGAGCGACATCGCGAACGGGCGCGCGACGTCGGTGACGCGCGCCTCGCCGCGCGAGAGGCGGTGCAGGATGGCGCGCCGGGTCGGGTCGGCGAGGGCGATCAGCGTGCGGTCGAGCTGCGGCTGGGCGGTCGGCATGGCTCCATCGTTCAACCTATGGGTTGAATGATTCACGGAGCGCGCGCCGTGTCAAGACCGCTGCGCGGCGGTGAGGGGTAGCCCTGCTTCGGGACGCGTCCGAGCGGAAGAGCTACCCCCGACCCGCTACCCCTACACCCGTCCCTCCCCCCGCGTCCGTTCCGTCTCTTCCACCACCGCGGTGTCCCTTCTCGCCACCGGCTCCGGCGCGCCGCGGACGTCGGCGAGCTCGGCGTCGGAGAAGACGAGGCGCTCGTCGCGCGCGTCGGCGCCGCCGCGATCGGCGAAGAGGCGGCCCTGGTCGTAGAGGTCCTGGGTGGAGTTGATGGCCGCCTCGCCCGCGACCTCGCGGCTCAGGTAGGGGCCGCAGCACTGCTGCTCGTAGTCCTCGGTGATCGTGTTCGGGTCGCCGCCGTAGTCGGGGAGCTCCATCACCTGCTCCTTCGACATCCCCGCGACCCACACGACGTCGTTCGACCGGTCCACGCGCGCGACGCCGACCGGCAGGAGCACGCGCTTCTTGTTGAAGAGGCCGCCGAGCCCGACGTCGAGATAGCGGACGTGGCCGTCGTCGTCGCAGACCAGGTCGCTCACCTTGCCGACCTTCTCGTTGTTGTCGCGCGTGCGGACGGAGTAACCGCGGACGTCGGTCATGGACCGCGGAAAGCTGACGTTCCGATGGAGCGAGAGCGCGGTATGGCGCATGTCTGCCTCCGGTGCGGCGGGTAAGTCGAGGCCGTGAGATCCCGCACCGGTCGCAAGCGCCGTTCCGGAAGGGCGACGAGAAGCGGCTCTCGGCGGTGGGCTCTCGGTTCTCGGCTACTGCACGACAGGATGAACAGGATCAACGGGATTGCGTTCATCCTGCTCATCCTGTCCGACAAAGGCCGAGCCGGTGCTGGCCGCGGATTGCGCGGAAGGGCGCGGATGCTGCCGGTGCTTGGCGAAAGGCCTGAGAACGCGGAGGACGCGGAGACTCCACTTCCCCAGTCATCCCGAGCGCAGCGAGGGATCTTGCCTGCGGCACGCGGAGCATGCTCCCCGACCCGGACGCAAGATCCCTCGCTCGCGTCGCTCGCTCGGGATGACTGGGAAAGGGGAGCGCCCCATCCGCGTTCATCCGCGTCGATCCGCGGCGTCGCTTCTCGCCGAGAGCCGCCCTATCCGAATCGCGCGATGCGGAACGGTGTCAGGTCGAAGCTCGTGCGCTCGCCGGTCGCGAGCGACGCGAGCAGCTCGCCGATCGCGCTCGAGAACTTGAAGCCGTGCCCCGAGCACGGGCTCGCGACGACGACCTCCGGGTGCGCGGGGTGCGTGTCCACGACGAAGTGCTCGTCGGGCGTGTTCGTGTACATGCACACCGCGCTCTCGAGGAGCGGACCGTCGGCGGCGGGCATGAAGGTGCGCAGCAGCGCGCGCACGTACGCCACCTCCTCGGGCGCGACCTCGCGCCGCAGTGCGTCGGGATCGGCGCCTCGCTCCCCCTGATGGTGCAGCGCCGCCTTGACGCCGTCGCCGGCGTCGGGGAAGCCGTACCAGGTGAGGCCCGGCGCGTACTCGCAGATGAAGATCGGGAAGCGCTCGGGCGCGTAGAGGCCCGTGTCGCGCGCGGGACGGAACCAGTGCAGCACGTTGCGCTCGACGACGAGCGGCAGGTCGAGCGAGGGGCGCAGCAGCTGCCGCATCCACGCGCCGGCGGCGAGCACGAGGCGCCGCGCCGCGTACGTCGTCCCCTGATCGGTCGTGACCGTCACGCCATCGCCGCCCGCTTCCCAGCGGACGACGCGCTCGCCCGTGCGCAGCTCGGCGCCGTGCCATTCGGCGAGCGCGAGGTGCGCCTCGATCGCGCGCTCGGGCACGAGGTAGCCGGCGCGCGGCTCCCAGACGCCGACCATGTCCACGGTCGGGCGGAAGCCGGGGAAGCGGCGCATCACCTCCGCCGCCGACAGCTCCTCGAACGGGAGCCCGTGCTCGCGCGCGCTCGCCAGCGCGCCGGCGACCACGGTGCCATCCGGCGGGCCGAGCATGAGGCCGCCGGTCTTCACGAGGATCCGCTGTCCGCTCGCCGCCTCGAGCTCGTCCCACAGCTCGTAGGCGCGCCGCACGAGCGGCACGTAGAGCGGGTTCTCGAAGTACGCCTCGCGGATGATGCGCGACCGGCCGTGCGACGAGCCCCACGGGTGCGGCGGCGTGAAGCGGTCGACGCCGAGCACGCGCGCGCCGCGCCGCGCGAGGTGGAACGCCGCCGCGCTCCCCATCGCGCCGAGTCCGACGACGACGGCGTCGTAGCGGCTCGCGCGATTCGTCATCGGGTGGACGCTCGCGTCGCCGTCGTCCGGCGCGGGCGACGCCGGGCGCGCGGGCCCGGGCCCGTTACGGCTTCTTCGGCCGATGGTTCGGCGGCACCGCGGTCGCCGGCACGCCGCCGAGCTTCACGACGGTGTCGGTGTGGATCGTGGTGTCGTGCGTGACGATCATCGTGTCCTTGACCGTGCGCTCGCGCACCGTCGTGTCGGCGGCGACGCGCGCGGTGTCGGCGACGTCGTCGTGGTCCTTGTCCTTGCAGGCGCCGAGCGCGCCGACGCCGACGATCGACAGCAGCAGAAGGGACGTCCGCATCATCATCTCCTCCAGGACTCGTGACGGGGTGTGGGCGCGCGACCGCGGACGCGGCGCGCGCCGTGCACTGCTCTGCATCGCAAGGACGGTGCGAGCGCGATCCGAGCGCCGCCGGCGGCCGGGCGCGACCCGGTACCAGCGCGGCGACGCGGGAACCGAACGGCATCGAACCCGATTGCGCGGACCCACTCTCTCGTCACCATCCATGCACACTCGCTCGCTCCTCCGACGCTCGCTCCTGCCGTCCGTGCTCCTGCTGGGAGCGACGCTCGGCGTGACGTCGTGCGGCGGCCGCGCGCACCTTCCGATCGCCGCCGGCATCGGCCCGCACCCGGTCATTCCCGCGCCGGAGCGGTCGCTGATCCCGACGGTGAACGTCGTCACCGCCAAGGGCTGGCCCGCCGACGCCGCGCCGACCGCCGCCGCGGGCACGTCGGTCAACGCGTTCGCGCGCGGGCTCGACCACCCGCGGTGGCTCTACGTCCTGCCTAACGGGGACGTCCTCGTCGCCGAGACGAACGCGCCCGAGCGGCCGGACGACGCGAAGGGGATCAAGGGCTGGTTCTTCAAGCACTTCCAGAAGAAGGCCGGCGGCGCCGTGCCGAGCGCGAACCGCATCACGCTCCTCCGCGACGGCGACGGCGACGGCGTCGCCGAGGTGCGGTCGGTCTTCCTCTCCGGCCTGAGCTCGCCCTTCGGGATGGCGCTCGTCGGCAACACGCTCTACGTCGCGAACACCGACGCCGTCGTCCGCTTCCCGTACGCCACCGGCGACACGGCGATCACCGCGCCGGCGACGGTCGTGCGCGCGCTGCCCGCCGGCCGCATCAACCACCACTGGACGAAGAACGTCGTCGCCTCGCCCGACGGCAAGCGGCTGTACGTCGCCGTCGGCTCGAACAGCAACGCCGCCGAGAACGGGATCGCCGCGGAGGCGGAGCGCGCGGCGATCTGGGAGGTGGACCCGGCGACCGGGAGCTATCGCGTCTTCGCCACCGGGCTGCGCAATCCCGTCGGCATGGCGTGGGAGCCGGAGCGCGGCGCGCTCTGGGTGGCCGTCAACGAGCGCGACGAGCTCGGCGGCGACCTCGTGCCCGACTACATGACGGCCGTGCGCGACGGTGCCTTCTACGGCTGGCCGTACAGCTACTACGGCCAGCACGTGGACGCGCGCGTGAAGCCGCGGCGCCCCGACGTCGTCGCGGCCGCCGTCGCGCCGGACTTCGCGTTGGGCGCGCACACCGCGTCGCTCGGGCTGGCGTGGTCGGGCGACTCGTCCGCGTCGCTCCCCGCCCGCTTCACCCACGGGATGTTCGTCGGACAGCACGGCTCGTGGAACCGCAAGCCGCGCAGCGGCTACAAGGTGATCTTCGTCCCCTTCGCCCACGGCACGCCGTCGGGCGATCCGATGGACGTGCTGACGGGCTTCGTGCGCGCCAACGGCGACGCGATGGGGCGGCCGGTCGGCGTCGCGGTGGACCGGCGCGGCGCGCTGCTCGTCGCCGACGACGTCGGCAACACCGTCTGGCGCGTCGCAGCATCAGCGCGTTAGGGGCGCTCGGCGAAAGCGGCGCCGCGGATGAACGCGGATCTCCTCTCCGAGTCATCCCGAGCGCAGCGAGGGATCTTCTGTCGGGGTCGCGGAGCGTGCTCCACGGGTCGCACGCAAGATCCCTCGTCGCTGCGCTCCTCGGGATGACGGGGACAGGGTGAGGCTTTGCGCTGTGCCTCCGCGGCTCGAGCTTGTCGAGAAGCACACCTATCCGCGTTCATCCGCGAAGATCCGCGGCGCCGCTCGTCGTTCTTGACGAGCGCCTAGCGCCGCGACGCCGCCGCCCGCACCGGCGCGCCGCCGAGGTCGCGGACGAGGCGGTAGATGAACTCCGTGCCGTCGTAGAACTCGCGGGCGATGATGCGCTCGTCGCGGCCGTGGGCGCGCTCGTCGTTCACGTCGAGGAAGATCCCGCTCACGCCGTAGGTCGGGATCCCCGCCGGCCGGAGCACGGCGCCGTCGGTCGCGCCCGTCTCCATCTGCGGGACGATCGGGAGGCCGGGCGTCATCGCGTCGGAGACGCGCTTCACCGCGCCCATGATCAGCGGCGAGAGCGGCGACGGCTGCGCCGGGCGCGCGCTGTCCACGGGCGCGATCTTCACCGAGTCGTCGCCGACGACGCGGACGAGCGCCGCCTGCGTCGTGGCCGGCGTCTCGCCGGGTATGATGCGGCAGTTGACGAGAGCGCGTGCCCGCTGCGGGAGGGCGTTCGGCGCGTGGCCGCCCTCGAGCATCGTCGGCACGCAGGTCGTGCGGAGCTGCGCGTTGTAGAAGATGGACGTGGACAGCCGCGCCGCGGCGGCGGAGTCGCGCTCGTTCGCGGCGATGGCGCGCATGTCGGCCGCTTCCTGCCCGGTGGTGAAGGCCGCCGAGCGCTCGAAGTAGGCGCGCGTCGTCTCGTTGAGGTGCACCGGGAACTCGTACGCGCCCACCTTCGTGAGCGCGGCGGCGAGGCGCACGATCGCGTTGTCGCGGCGCGGGCGCGAGCTGTGGCCGCCGGGGTTCGTGACCTCGAGCCAGAAGCTCTGGAACAGCTTCTCGCTCGACTGCACCGCGCGCAGCTTGCGGCGTCCGTTCTCGAGCAGCGGGTCGCCGCCGTCCACGTTGAGCGCGAGCTCGGCGTCGATCAGGTCGCGGTGGTTGCGCACGAGCCAGTCGGCGCCGTCGTAGCCACCGCCCCCCTCCTCGCCCGCGGTTAGCATGAGGACGAGCGTCCGCCGCGGCGTGACGCGCTCGCGCTTCATCCGCAGCAGCGCCTCGACGAGCGTCGCCGCCCCGCCCTTCACGTCGCTCGTCCCGCGCCCGTAGAAGAAGCCGTCCTTCTCGGTGAGCGTGAACGGGTCCACGGTCCAGTCGGCGCGCAGCGCCTCGACGACGTCGAGGTGCGCCATGAGGAGGATCGGCTTCAGCGACGCGTCGCTGCCCGGGTAGCGCACGACGACGTTCGAGTCCTTGTCGCCGTCGGGCCCGATGACGCGCACGTCGCGCTCGGGGAATCCGGCGGCGAGGAACCGCCGCGCCACCGCCCGCGCCGCCGGCGTCGTGCTGCCGTGCTGGTAGGTGGTGTTGATCCCGACCAGCTCCTGGAGGATGTCGTGCGCCTCGGACTGGGAGGCGTTGCGGGGACTCTGGGCGGAGAGGGGCGTCGCGAGGGCGACGACGGCGGCGAGCGCAAGAGCGCGCATGTGCGAGGTCTGGTTGTATGTGTTGGTGTGAGGAGGGGCGGTGGTTGCGTAGCGCGGAGCGCGTAGTGCGGAGCGCGTAGTGCGTAGCGCGTAGCGAGCCGCCCGGGACCTCCCGAGCGGCGGGTCGCTACGCGCTACGCGCTACGCGCCCTCACCGCGCCGACGTCGCCTGCCCCACGTCCCCTCTCAGCGCGTCGTCGATGAACTTCGACAGCCCCGCGCGCAGCTTCGCCATGCTCGGCTCGTCGATGTACATCATGTGGCCGGCGGCGAAGTAGTCGGTGGTGATGTTGCGGCGCGCGTCGGGCGAGACGGCGAGGTGCGAGAGCGTGTACTCGACGGCGAAGTACGGCGTCGCCATGTCGTAGTAGCCCATCGCGACGTAGAGCTTCATGTGCGGGTTGCGGGCAAAGGCGCGCTCGAGCGCCGGCGTGACGTTCGCGTAGCCGTTCTGCTGCGGGTAGCGCCACCGCCCGATGCCGCCGCCGAGGATGTAGTAGACGTCGTCGCTGCGGTAGCGGAGCTCGCGGCGCAGGTAGTCGCTCAGCACCGGCGTGAACGTGTTGCGGATGCTCGCCTCGCTCGGGTCGAACGCGCCGCGCTCGGCCGCCGGGTCGGCGTTGAAGGTCGTGAAGCGGCTGTCGAGCCGGCCGACGGTGAGCCGCCGATCGTGCAACAGCTCCTGGTCGAAGCGCGCGAGCGGCACGCGCAGGTCGTTGTCCTCGACGAACTCCTTCGGCAGCCCGGTGAAGCGGGCGTACTGCTCTACCGCCGCGCGCCGCTCGGCGTCCGTCAGCCGGCTCCCCTTCATGAGCGCGAGCGCGTAGTCCGTCTCCGCCCAACGCGCCGCCTGCTGCGTCACCTGCTCGACCGTCTGCGCCTGGAGATCGGCGGGAAGCCTGTGGTGGTACCACGCCGTCGCCGCGTACGACGGGAGGAAGCTGACGAAGCCGATGTCGTTGCCGCGCGTGTCGGACAGCGTCTCGAAGTTCAGCACCGTGGACAGCAGCGCGACGCCGTTGAGCGCGATGCCGCGGTCGGCGAGGTAGCCGGAGAGCCCGGCCGCGCGCGTCGTGCCGTAGCTCTCGCCGGAGAGGAACTTCGGCGAGCCCCAGCGCTCGCTGCGCGTGAGGTAGAGGCGGACGAACTCGCCCACCGCCTGGATGTCCTCGTCGAGCCCCCAGAACTTCGGCCCGAGCTCGGGACGCGCGGCGCGGCTGTAGCCGGTGCCGACGGGATCGAGGAAGACGAGGTCGGTCTGCGTGAGCAGCGTGTGCTCGTTGTCCTCGAACGCGTAGGGCGGCGCGGGGTCGCGGCCGTCGGGCAGCAGCTTCACCTTGCGCGGCCCGTAGGCGCCCATGTGCAGCCACACCGTGGACGATCCCGGTCCGCCGTTGAAGACGAAGGTGATCGGGCGCTTCGCCGGGTCGGTCGTCCCGTCGCGCGTGTAGGCGACGTAGAACATCCCCGCTTCGACGACGCCGGTCGTGTCGTTCCGCAGCGGCAGCATGCCGACGGTCGCCGTGTAGCGCACCACCTCGCTCCCGACGCGCATCGTGTGGTGCGTGACGACGGGCGGCGCCTCGACCGTGCTCAGGAAGTCGCGCGCGCTCGGCCGCAGCGAGTCGCGGACGGCGGGCCGCAGCGTGTCGCGCGCCGCCGTCGCGCCGCGGCGGGCCTGCGCCGAGTCTCCGCCGGCGCGCGCCGGCTCGCGGACCTGGGCGCCGAGCAGTGCCGGCACGAGCGCGAGCGCGGCGGCGAGGCGCGCGGTCGCGATGAGGGGAGCCAACGCAGGGGACGTCCGATCGAAACGCGTACGCATCCGGTTCACTCGCTCGCGGTTGGTGGCGCGGGGAGAGTAGGGCGCGGCGGGACAGGACGCAATTGGGCGGCTCTCGGCTCTCGTTGATCAGACAGGATGCACAGGATGAACAGGAGGTGGCTCATCCTGTTCATCCTGTCCAATAAGGGCCGAGAGCCGCTTCCCTGCTTGACCAACCCCGTCGCACGAATCGACTATTCAATCGACGATCTCTGTCCCTCCCGTCTCCCGGATCCAATGCGCCTGATCCCGAAGGACGAGCAGTACTTCGCGCTGTTCAACGCGCTCGGCGACGAGCTCGCGGCGGCGGCCGCGCTGCTGCGCGAGCTGTTCGAGACGCCCGCGCGCCGCGACGAGCTGGTGGACGCCATCCGCGTCGTGGAGCACCGGGCGGACGCCGTCGCCCACCAGACGATCGTTCGCCTCGACAAGACGTTCGTCGTGCCGATGGACCGCGAGGACATCCACCTGGTCGCGACGCGGCTCGACACGATCGTGGATCTCCTCGACGGGACCGCGCACCGCGCGAAGATGTACCGGCTCGACGCGATGCGTCCGCCGGCGCTGGCGCTGGCGCGGATCATCGAGCAGGCCGCCGGCCACCTCCGCGAGGCCGTCCATGCGCTCCCGCGGTCGGACGAGGACGTCGCCCCGCACGTCGAGGCGGTGAAGGTCCTCGAGGAGGAAGCCGACCTCGTCTACCAGAACGCGGTGGCGGAGCTGTTCGCGACCGCGGCCCCCGACAACGCCGGCGCGCTCGACGTGCTGAAGTGGAAGGACGTGTACGACTCGCTCGAGGACGCGACCGACGGCTGCAACCACGCCGCGCAGACGATCGGGAGCCTCGCGGTCAAGCACGGGTGAACGGCGGCGGTCGGCGAGGCGCGGCGGTGCGGCATCCGGCATGACGGCTGATCTGTACGAGCGGCTGCAGGCGACGCTCGGCGACGACTACACGCTCGAGCGCGAGCTCGGCGGCGGCGGGATGGCCCGCGTCTTCGTCGCCACCGAGACGGCGACCGGCCGGCGCGTCGTCGTGAAGGTGCTGGAGCCGGACCTCGCCGAGTGCTGCGACCTCGAGCGCTTCCGCCGCGAGATCCATCTCGCCGCGACGCTGCGCCACCCGCACATCGTTCCGCTCCTGAGCGAGTGCCCGTCGTGCGGTCCCGGCGAGCTGGCCTACTTCACGATGCCGTTCGTCGAGGGGGAGACGCTCGGCGCCCGGATCGCCCGCGAGGGCACGCTGCCCGTCGCCGAGTCCGTGCGACTGCTGCGCGAGATCGCGAGCGCGCTCGACTACGCGCACGCGCACGGCGTCGTCCACCGCGACGTGAAGCCGGCGAACGTGCTGCTCTCGAACGGCCGCGCCCTCGTCGCCGACTTCGGCGTCGCGAAGGCGATCGAGGCGGCGGCCCACCACGACGCGCCCGTGCCGCTCGCGCGCCGCCGCCGCTCCGCGCTCGCCGGCTCCGGGCTCGCCGATGCCGTGCTGACGAGCGACGGGTTCGCGGTCGGGACGCCGGCCTACATGGCGCCGGAGCAGGCGCTCGGCGATCCGGGCACCGACCACCGCGCCGACCTCTACGCGCTCGGCGTCGTCGCGTACGAGATGCTGGTGGGGACGCCGCCCTTCCGGGACCGCTCGCCGCGCGCGCTCGTCGCCGCGCACGTGACGGAGACGCCCGCGCCGCTGGCGGGCCGCCGCCCCGACCTGCCCCCCGCGCTCACCGCCCTCGTCATGCGCCTCCTCGCGAAGCACGCCGAGGACCGGCCGGCGTCGGCCGGCGACGTGCTGCGCGCGCTCGATGCGGCGCTGCCGTCACCCGGCGCGTAGGCGCGTGCCGTAGGCCGGTGCGCTAGCGCAGGATCGCGCGCCGCTCCTCGCCGACGGTCGAGCGTGGCGCCGTTGGACGGGGCGAGAAGTGGCGGACGTCGGCGGCGGCCGCGGCGTCGTCGAGCGCCGCGCGCCCGCGCCGCCGCGCCGCGTCCTCGGCGGCGCGGGCGATCGCCGTGTCGCGCAGCGCCTCCGCGCATTCGGCGATCAGCGCCCGCGTCGCGTCGCCGCGCCGCCAAGTCGCCGCCCGCGCCGTCAGACGGACCCGCGTGCGCGCCGCGCCATAGGCCCCGAACCGCAGCGCGACGGTGACCTTCGCGTCCGGGTAGGCGGCGGCGAGGAGATCGAGGAGATGGGCCCGCACGTCGGAGAGCGCGACGGCGAGGTCGAGGGGCTCGACGGGCGCGTCGGGGGCGAGGCCCAGCGCGCGTCGGCCGTGCGTGGCGTCGAGCTCGATGCGGATGGCGAGCATGCGAGAGGCTGGGGAATCGAGGTGGCGGACTCATCCAGCTCTATTGGAACATTCGTGCCGGGCTCGGCGGTAGCGGGTAGCGGGTAGCGGGTGGCGGGTGGCGGGTAAGGGGCCGGCCCCGGCTACGTTTACCCCTTACCCGCTACCCGCTACCCCGTACCCGCTACCCCATGCCCCTCACCCTCTGGATCGACGCCGACGCGGCCCCGCGGGACGTGAAGGACATCTGCGTCCGCGCCTCCGATCGCCTCGGGCTCGCGACCGTCCTCGTCGCCAACCAGCGTCTCCAGCTTCCGGTCGGCTACGCCCACCTGTCGGCGGTGCGCGTGGACGGCGGCCCCGACGTGGCCGACCGCTACATCGCGGAGCACGCCGCACCCGGCGACGTCGTCGTCACGGCGGATATCCCGCTCGCCGCGCTGCTCGTGCCGAACGGCGTCGTCGTCCTCGACCCGCGCGGCGAGGAGTACACGGCCGAGAGCATCGGCGAGCGACTGTCGGTGCGGAACTTCATGGACGGCCTCCGCGGCGCGGGCGTCGAGACGGGCGGCCACGCGGCGTACGACGGGCGCGCGAAGCAGGCCTTCGCGAACGCGCTCGACCGGGCGCTGACGCGCGCGGCGCGGCGGGGCTGAGCCGCCCGGTGCGGCGCGGCCGACGATCGTCGTGTAGGGTCTCGGGAGATTGAATCCCGGCCGCGCCGGTACGATACTCGGCGCTCGGACGACGCCCGACTTCGGCGTCAGGCGGCACCTCAGCGATCGAGCCGCCCGTCGACCCGCACCTCGACCCGCCATGCGCCCGCTCACGCTCCCACTCGCCGTCTGTGCGTGCCTCGCCGCCGGCTGTGGCGATCCGAAGGGTCCCGGCCCGGGCACGGCTCCGGACCGGGCCGAGCTGGTCTACGAGGGCCACATGGCTGGAATCCCGGAGGCCTTCCGCATCGACACGGGCGGCAGCGGCGCGCCCGAGCGGATCCTGCCGGCGGGCACCGTCGCCATGGACCCCACGCCATCCCCCGATGGGCGTCACCTCGCGTTCGTGGTGGCGAACGACGCCGAGGGGACGGGCGACATCTTCGTGGTGGATCGCGACGGCACCGGACGTCGGCAGCTCACCACCGCGCCGGAGCTGGACGATTCGCCGGCGTGGTCCCCCGACGGCAGCCGGATCGCCTTCCGCAGCTACCGCGGCGGCCACGACGGCGAGATCTGGGTCATGAACGCGGACGGCACGGGCGCCGTGAATCTCACCCCGACGACCGGCACGGCGATCATCGACAACCGGCGCCCCGGCTGGTCGCCCGACGGACGCGCGATCGTCTTCGCGAGCACGCTTGGCGGTGAGTGGGGCATCTGGACGATGGGCGCCGACGGTGGCGGGAAGCGGCAGCTGACGAACACGCCGGCACTCGACGCCGAGCCCGCGTGGTCGCCCGACGGACGCGAGATCGCGTTCCGCCGCAGCGACGCCAGCGGGTCCGACATCCTCGTCATGCCGGCGGTGGGGGGCGAGCCGGTGCGACTCGCGCTCCCCGGCGAGCAGCGGCTGCCGGCCTGGTCGAGCGACGGACGACTGATCGCCTTCGTCGGGCAGCCGACCGTGCACGATCAGCCGGAGCTGTACGTGATGCGCGCCGACGGGCGCGAGGTGCGACTCGTGACGGTCCAGCCGTCGTGGGGCGGCGGCCTGCACCCGGCGTGGCGGCGCCGCGACTGATGTGGCGCCGCCCGGCGCGGGCGACTCGAACGTCGAGACGACGGGGCGCGGCCCGCTAGATTCGCGGCATGTCCGAGGCGGCCCCGCCCCATCCGCTCGCCGCGCGCTACGACGCGCTCTGGGACGCGGCCGCGCCCGACGTGCGCGAGGGGCGCGTCGCGCTCGACGCGTGGGCGCTGCGCAAGGACGACGACGCGCGGCGCGGGATCACGCTTCTCGCTCGTCCCGGGCCGGCCGTGGCCGCGCGGCTCGCGTCGCTGCTCGACGAGCTCCGTGCCCTCGAGCCGGCGCAGTACTACCAACCGCGCGCCGACCTCCACCTCACGGTGCTCGCCCTCTTCAGCGCGACGCCCGACTACCACCCGCACCTCGCGCACCTCGACGCCTACCGCGCGGCGGTCGCGGAGGCGCTCGACGCCGCGGCGCCGTTCGCCGTGGAGACACTCGGCGTCACGCTCTCGCGCGGCGCGGTGCTCGCGCAGGGATTTCCGCGCGACGACACGCTGGCGCGACTCCGCGCGAAGCTGCGCTCGGCGCTCGCGGCGCGCGGACTCGGCGACACGCTCGACCAGCGCTACCGGCTCGAGACCGCGCACACGACGCTCGTGCGCTTCGTCGCCCCGCTGCGCGACCCGCGCCGGTTCGTGGACGCGCTCGACGCCGCCCGATCGCGCGCGTTCGGCACGTCGGTCGTCGGACGGCTCGAGCTGGTGCTGGGCGACTGGTATCAGTCGTCGGAGCGCGCGCGGCCGCTCGCCGCGTACGAGCTGGGATAGGAGCGGCTTTCGGCTTTTCGACAGGATGAACGGGATGAACGGGATGAAGAGCGCACCCTCATCCTGTTCATCCTGTTCATCCTGTCGAACAAAGGCCGGGAGCTGCCACCTTCGTCGTCAGTGCGCTCGGTCGGCGAGCAGGAGGAAGGCGCGGGCCGTGACGAAGAACTTGTTCGTCGCCAGGTCGCGCACCGTCCGCACGTTGAAGGCGGCCTTGAGCTTTTCCGCGTCGCCTTCCGACAGGCCGTTCAGCGCGCTCACCGGCGCATCGAGAATCTCCTCGGCCGACTTGCTGGCCCATGCCTTGTCCACCGTCTTGCCCAGGTCCATGGCTCAGCTCCGTTGAAGACGGGCGTCGAGCGCCGCAATAGTCACACCCGACAGGGCGGCTTCTCGGTGCTTCCGGAGGCGGGAGGGACGCGCGCCGTGGCTGCGCCTCCGCGCGACACCTCGAGACGCTCGCGATCATGGGCGAGCTGCAGGCGATGGACGGCGGGCGCTACGGGGCGATGGCGCTCGCGGCCTGGCGGGCGCCGGCGGTGACTACAGCCCGTCGACGACCCGCGCCTTGATCGATTCGTACTCGGCGTCGGTGATGAGGCCGGCGTCGAGCATCTCCTTGGCGCGGCGCAGGCGCGCCGCCGGCGGGTCGGTCGCCACGCCTCCGCTCGCACTGGCGCCGGCGGTCGCGGCGCCCGACGAAGCCGGCGCGGCGCCGATGCTGATGCCGCCCGAGCGAGCCCGGAGCTCGTCGAGGTCGCGCACCCGCCGCTTCTCGCGCCACGCCTGCTCCTGCGCCTGGCAGAGGCGGTAGACGCTCTGCGCCTGCTCCTTGTCCAGCCCGACGAACACGGCGCGGCGGCCGTCGCCCTCCGACGAGGCGAGGTCCTCGGTGGTGAGCGACGAGACCATGAGGTCGGCGCCGAAGATGCCGGCGCGGAGGTTCGCGTCGCGCAGGTCCTGCCAGCGCACGTCCCCGAGCGTGAAGCCACCGAACAGTCCGCGCGCGAAGCTGATGAACCGCCCGCTCGTGGCCGCGACGATGACGCGGCGGTGGGTGAGCGCGAACAGGCGCCGCTGGACGGCGTAGGCGTCGAGCGTCTCGCCCGGCACCAGCACGCCCCGCAACTGACGGAGCGCGTCGTCGATGCGATAGTCCCCGGTGCTCTCCGCCGCCGACGGCGCGGCCGGGATGGCGGGCGCCATCGGTGGGGCCGGTCGCGCGCGCCCAGTAGCGGCGGCGGGGTCGCCGCCGACGTCAGCGCGACGCGTGGCGGCGCGGCGGGCGCGCTCGGCCTCGACAGCCGCCCACAGCTTGGCGGAAATCGTCCCGTCCTTCTCCAGCGCGGCGAGCTCGGCGTCCGACTTGTTGCCGAGTGACGCGGCGCCGTCGTCATCGGTGACCATTGACGGCCTCCCCGGAATCGGCCGACGGCGCGCGGTCGCGCACCGAAGCGACGCACGCGAAGATGGGCACACGGGACGGTGGACGCCAGGTGCGGACCGCGGGAGCGCTACTCATCGCGCGCCTCGTCGACGGTCG
>DATMHT010000333.1:0-2847 GCA_035554795.1 Gemmatimonadaceae bacterium
GGCGTCGCCCGCCGTCGTGAAGAGGTCGGCGTGCTTCCACGCCTGCTCGACCGTCGCGTCGAGCAGCGGCAGGCCGAGGCCGGCGTAGCGGTACGTGCCGAAGATCTCGGGCTCGCCCGCGCGGCTCGCCGGGACGGTCAGCTGTGCCGCGTACGCGTGGCGCCCTACGACGTCGCTGCCGCTGGTGTAGCCGCCCAGCGTCAGGCGCTGCTCGTCGGTGCGGCCGACGACCGGGAGCCAGTAGCGCGGCACGAGCGTCCGCCAGGGCGAGTAGCGACGCGCGGCGGCGGCCGCGGCCGGCGGGTCGTCGCCCGCGCCGCGATCGCGCGGCTCCGCGGTGCTCGTAACGCTCGCGGCGCTCGCGACGAGCCGACGCGCGGTGTCGAGCGGCGCGACGCCGATCTGGTAGCCGTCGGCACGATAGAGCGAGGCGGCGATGCGCGTGCCGTCGGGCGATGGCGCCGGATAGAAGATGCCGGTGGCGACGTCGCTGAGGCGCCGCGGCTCGGGCGGCACTCCATCGGCGGTAGCGTCGGCGAGCGCGACGGAGTAAAGCTGCGTGCTGCCCGTGCGGTCCGACGTGAAGTAGAGCGTCGCGCCGTCGGGACTCCACGCCGGCGCGCCGTCCACCGCGCGGCTCGCCGCCGCGACGCGCTCGACGCGGCCGAGTGTGTCGAGCACGACGATCGCCGACGCGCCGTCGCGCGAGCGGCGCACCGCGGCGACGTGCGCGCCATCGGGCGACCAGCGCGGCTCCGCCCACTGCGTGTCGGGGCTGGTGGTCGTGAGCGCGCGGAGCATGGCGCCGTTCGCGGAGAGCAGCGCGAGGCGCGTCGTCGCCGGCGCGGCCTGCACGGCGACGATCGCGCCGTCGCGCGCGCGGACGTCGGGGGCGGAGAGGCGCGCGCCACGTGTCAGTCGGCGCTCGGCGCCGCCGCGCCGGCTCTGCGTATACAGGTCGGAGCGCAGCACGTAGGGCGACGTGTAGTCGAGCTGCGCGTAGACGAGCGCGTCGCCACGCGGCGCGTTCACGTCCTCGCCGTTCCGCCGGCCGACGCGGCGCGGCCGGGCGCCGCCGCTCGCGTCCACCTCGTACGCGGCCGGCACGGCCCGTCCGCTGTTGCCGGCGTAGACGATGGACGCGGAGTCGGCCCAGCGCGGAAAGAGCTCGTACCAGCCCGCGCTCGTGAGCGGGCGCCAGCCGGCGAGCGTCGTGTCGGACGTCTCGAGTCGCCGCGCGTCGCGGGCGAGCGAGTCGCGCCACTCGCGCCAGGCGCGGTGGAAGCTGACGCCGAAGCTCGCCCGCGCCGCGCGGTCGAGGAAGAACGGCACCGGCGCCGCCGCTGTGCGGTCCACGAAACGCCGCACGCCCTGCGGGCCGCGCGTGCGCGCGAGATAGTCCACGAGCAGCGAGCCATAGCCATAGGCGACGTCGCCCTGCGGGAAGCGCGGCGTCGCGAGGCTGAGCTGATCGAGGCGCGGCACGGCGTCGCCGAGCGACGCGGCGCGCGCGATCATGCGGTGCTGGGAGCCGGCGATGCGGCCGTAGCCGGTGAGGCGGGATTCGTAGTACACGGCGAGCCCCTCGGTCACCCAGGACGGCTCGTACATGTTCGGGAAGAGCACCGAGCTCCGGCCGAACACGCCCTGGGCGACGCGCCACCAGCCGCGCGTGCGGTCGAGATGGAAGATGTGCGTCAGCTCGTGGGTGATGACGAGCGAGCTCCAGTCGTCGTAGTAGCGCAGCGACTGCACGTCCACCGGCGGGTGCGCGTAGACGACGATGCGGTTCGACGGGAAGACGGTCGCGTAGCCGTTCGTGAAGTCCACGTTGTCCGCGACGACGACGTCCACCGTGCCGCGCGGCGGCGCGAGCTCGCGGCTCAGCTCCGCGTACGCACGCTCGGCGTTCGCGGCGGTGCGCCGCGCCGCCTGCTCGAGCGGCGGCGTGAAGTGCACGGCGAAGTGCGCGGTACGGATCGTCCGCCATCGCTCGTTCGGCGCGACCTGCGCCCGCAGCGTCGCCGGCGTGGCCAGCAGACCGAGGACGCCCGCGAGCGCGACGAGGACGGCCGCGGCGCCGCGCGACACGGCGCCGAGCGCGCGACGCGTCACTTCCCCTCCCCGACCCCGCGGAAGAACTCCTCGAGCCCCTCGACGATGCCGCGCGCGTACGCCTCCTGATACTCGGGCGTGCGCATCGCGGCCTCCTGCTCGGGGATCATCAGGAACGCGCCCTCGCAGAGGATGCTCGGCATCCACGTCGGCCGCGCCAGCGCGAGGTTGTCGTAGTAGACGCCGAGGTCGCGGAGACCCATGCGGGCGACGAGGTGCCGCTGGACGGCGCGCGCCAGCGGCTCCGCCTGCGGGTGGAAGAAATACGTCCCGCTCCCCTGCGCGGTGAACGGGTTGATGCCGTCGGGGAGCGCGTTGAGGTGGATCGAGACGAGTGCGTGCGCGTCGGCGCGGCGAGCGATGATCGGGCGATCGCCGAGCGCGACCGGCGCCGCCGTGGTCCGCGTCATGACGACGTGCGCGCCGCGCGACTCGAGCATCGCCTTCACCCGCTCGCCGACGGCGAGCGTCGGCACCGGCTCGTAGAGGCCCGTCGGGCCGGTGGCGCCGATCGGCGGGTGGCCCGGGTCCACGGCGATCGTGAGCCCGCGCAGCGGCGAGCCGCGGTCCACGGCGGGTGGGCGCCGCACACGGAGCACGAGCGCGCTCCCGTTCCAGAGCGTCTCGTAGCCGTAAGGCGCGCGGGCGAGGCGGATCGCGTAGCGCGCGCGGTCGCTCGTCGGCTGCGTCCAGGTGACGGCGCGGACGAGCGAGTCGTTGCCGACGTACTGC
>DATMHT010000334.1:0-20982 GCA_035554795.1 Gemmatimonadaceae bacterium
GCGCGACCGGCTCGCCTCGCTCGGCCCCGACGGCCCGTGTCCCACCTGCACGCGCCCGCTGGGCGAGAACTACCGCACCGTGCTCGACCTGCTCGACGAGCAGCTCGAGACCGTGCGCGTGGACGGCGCGTACTACAAGTCTCGGCTCGAGCAGCTCGAGGAGATGCCGCCGGAGGTGCGCGCCCTCGACGAGCGGCGCCGCGCGCTGACGACCGAAACCGGCGCGCTCGAGCGGAAGCTCACCAAGGTGCAGCTCGCCGTGCAGGAGCTGGGCACCGTCGCCCGCGACCTCGCCGCGCGCAACGATCGCCTCGCCAAGGTGCTGCGCGATCTGCTGCAGGTGCCCGCCGGCTACGACGCCGCGCGCCACGAGCAGCTCAAGTCGGAGGTCAAGCGCCTCACCCCGCTCGATCAGCGCGCGGCGCGGCTCGGCGCCATGGTCGAGCGCGAGCCGATGCTGCGCCGCGAGGGCGACCGCGTCCGCGTGGACCTCGAGCGCGTGCGCGAGCGCATCGCCGACCTGCGCGAGCGGCGCGCCGAGATGGCCGCGGGCGCGCCGGGAGAATACGAGGCGCTGCGCGACGAGCACGCCGAAGCCGCCGCCGAAGCGCGCGCCGCGGAGCTCGCCGCCGTGGGCGCGGCCAGCGAGTCGGCCGCGGCGCGCTCGGCGCTCGCGAGCGCCGAGCGCGCGCTCGCGGATCTCGATCGGATGCAGAAGAAGCTCGACGCGCTGCAGACCGACAAGCGCCTGCACGACGAGCTCGATCGCGCCTTCTCCGACCTGCGCACGGACCTCAACTTCGCCCTCCGCCCCGAGCTCTCGGAGCTGGCGAGCGCCTTCCTCACCGAGCTCACCGACGCGCGCTACTCCGAGCTCGAGCTCGACGACCAGTACAACGTCGTCGTGCTCGAAGACGGCATCCCGAAGCCGGTGATCTCGGGCGGCGAGGAGGATCTCGCGAATCTGGTGCTGCGGCTCGCCATCTCGCAGATGATCGCCGAGCGCGCCGGCCAGTCGTTCTCGCTGCTCATCCTCGACGAGGTGTTCGGCTCGCTCGACGAGAGCCGCCGCCACAACGTCGTCGAGCTGCTGCGCGCGCTGCACGACCGCTTCGAGCAGGTCATCCTCATCACGCACATCGAGAGCGTGCGCGAGGGGCTCGATCAGGTCGTCACCGTGCGCTACGACGAGGAGCGGGGCACGTCGGTCGTCGAGCAGCGCGACGCGGGCGCGTCCCTCGAGAGCGGCGACGAGCCCGGCGCGTCGGACGACGTCGGCTTCGAGATGCTCGAGGCGGGGGACTGACCGCGCCATGACGACCGCGCGCAGCTGGGGCAGGACGGTCGTCCTCGACGGCCCGCACCCGGTGCGGCGCGAGGACATCCCGCCGCTGAATCAGGTCTTCAGCGACGCCTTCACGGAGCGCTACCGGCGCGACGGGATGGTCGGCGTGCGCGTGCCGTATCTCAATCCGGCGGTCTGGCGCTACGCCATCGAGGACGCGGCCGGCGGCGCGATGCTCTGGCGCGGCGATCGCGGCGAGATCATCGCCTTCAACGTCGCCCACAAGAGCGGCGTCGAGGGATGGATGGGCCCCCTCGCCGTGCGCCCCGAGGCGCAGGGCTCCGGTGTCGGCAAGGAAGTCGTGAAGGCGGGGATCGAGTGGCTGCGCACCGCCGGCTGTACGGTCATCGGCCTCGAGACGATGCCGCGCACGATGGACAACATCGGCTTCTACTCCGCCCTCGGCTTCGCGCCCGGCCGCCTCACGATCACGATGACGCTCGACGCCGTCGCCGCCGACCGCCCGCCGGTACTCCTCGGCCGGCTGCCCGCGCGCGACAAGGAGGAGGCGACGGAGGAGTGCCGCCGCCTCGTTCAGGAGCTGTTGCCCGGCTACGACTTCACGCGCGAGATCGCCCTCACCGACCAGCTCGCGGTGGGCGATACCGTGCTCCTGCGGAACGCGGCCGGTGCGGTGCGCGGCTTCGCGCTCTGTCATACGGCACCGCTCGTCGAAGGACGCGCGCGCGAGGAGCTGCGCGTCCTGAAGCTCGTCCTCGCTCCGGATCCGGCCGAGCCGCTGCTCGACCCGATGCTCCGCTCGCTCCAGGACTTCGCGCGCCGCAGCGGCACGCGCCGCGTCGCCTTCCGCGTCCAGGGTGAATACGCCGACGTCTACCGCCGCATGGTGCAGCTCGGCGCGCGCGTGCGCTGGACCGACCTGCGCATGACGCTCGACGGGTACCCCGAGCCGAAGCCGGCGGCGGGCGTGGTGCTGTCGAACTGGGAGATCTAGCGGCCAGCCGTCGCGCTGCCGGCCCGGCCCTCGTCGCGCGGCCTCCACGTTGGTCGAGGCCGCGCGCGCGACATCAGGAGCCGATCGCTGAGCAAGGAGTGTTGAGGCTCATCTTGCAGTCCGAGAGAGTCGGCCCGGTGACCGCGCCCACTGTCTTGCACGACGCCGCGAGCGACACGTGCTGGTCTACCATGTATTGCAGTTGCTGGACGACCGGCTTCACGTAGGGTTGCCGTGCGCGCGACGGCGGCTGGATCTCCTGCTGGTTCTGCTCGGGCATGCTCGGATTGCGTCGGGATCGAAGGAGGCGGCGACGGCTCTTCCACCGTCACGGACGGAGGTACTCCACGCTCGGCGGTGCTCGTCGAGCGACGCCTCGCCGACGCAACAACCATGCGTTAGGCTGCGCTCAGATTTCGCGTGAGAACTGCCTAACGAGCGTATGTTCCGGTCGGCGCCGCTGCGCGCGCGATCGCGCCCGTCCCTTGCATGTCCGGCCAGGACCGACGCCGTCGCGCGACGCCAGCCGTCCTCGACGCCCGACATGCGCGTTCGGCGGACGGCGCGCCCGCGCGGGACGGCGACGGTCGAGCGGCGCGAGGCGACAGCGGAGCGCCGGTACCGCGGCACCGCCGCCAACGTCCGGGCGACACCGGGGCGCGGCGTGTAGATTCCGCGACATCCGCCCGGTCCTCCCGGACCCCAGGCCGGCCGACAGTGCTCCATCACGAGATCCCGTCATGCGCCCAGCGAGGCCCGCGTGAGCCAGAAGCGCCAGCCGTACGTCAAGCCACTCGTCTACCAGCTGCAGTACATGGTGGATCAGCACGTCTCGCTCGCCGCGTCGTGCAAGACCACCGGCAGTGCGACGGGGCCGACCACGTCGAACTGCAAGACGACTCACAACTCGCCCTGCGCCTCGTTCGGCTCCTGAGGTGCGCCACGGCGTCGCGCGCCGCTCGAAAACGGCGCGTCCGGGGCACCCGGCGCCCGGCGAGCGCGAGGGCGGCGCCACACGTTGGCAACGGCCGCCGCGCGAAGTAATCTTCCGTCTCCTATGCTCCGTCGCTCGAGACGTGTCGTGGCCGTTCTCGGCCCGGTCATCGCCGTCGCCGTGGTCGCGCTCCTGGCGCTCGCCGCACTGCGCGAGGGGCGGGCCGCCGAGCGTCTGGTGTCGCACTCGCACGACGTCATCGAGCGGGCCGACGCCGTCCTCGCGCGGCTCCTCGACGTGGAGACCGGCGAGCGCGGCTACGTCGTCACGGGGGACGAGGCGTTTCTCGAGCCCTTCCGTCGCGCCGCCGGGCAGGTGGATTCATCGCTCGCCACGCTGCGCCGCCTGACCGCCGACAATCCGGAGAACCGGCGTCGCGTCGCCCTCCTCGAGGGCGTGGCGCACCGCCGCGTCATGCGCTCCGACTCGGTCATCGCCGCGCGGCGCGAGCGCGGGTTCGAGGCCGCCCGCGACATGATGCTCACGAACCGGGGCCGGCTGCTCATGGACAGCGCCCGCGCCGTGCTCGGAGAGCTGCAGGCGAGCGAGGGCGCGCTGCTCGCGGAGCGTACCGCCGAGCGGGCGCGCCAACGCCGGATCACGACGATCGTCGTTTTCGCCGGGCTCCTCTTTACCCTCGGCGTTGCCCTGCTCATCAATCGGATGCTGATGTACGCCGCCGCGCTGCAGGCAGAGACGGCCGTGCGGCTGGCGGAGCAGAACGAGCAGCTGCAGGAGCAGGCGGCCGAGCTCGAGCATCAGGTGGAGGAGGCACAGACGCTCGGCGAGGAGCTCGAGCAGACGAACGAGGAGCTGCACGCGCGGACGGTCGAGGCGGAGAGCGCGAACGACCGCCTCGCCTTTCTCGCCGACGCCAGCGCGCGGCTCGGCGCCTCGCTCGATTACGCGCAGACGCTGCGCGCCGTCGCCGAGGCCGCGGTGCCGCGCCTCGCCGACTGGTGCGCCGTGGACATCGTCTCCGATCCGACGTCGTCGGCGTGGCCGCCGCAGCTCGAGCGACTGGCGATCGTGCATTCCGACCCGGCCAAGATCGCGTTCGTCGCCGAGGTGCAGCAGCGCTACCCGCAGGACTGGTCGGCGCGGACCGGGCTGCCGCGCGTCCTCCGCGATGGTGCGGCGGAGTTCTATCCGTCCATCTCCGACGAGATGCTCGTCGCCGCGGCGAGGGACGAGGAGCACCTCCACCTCCTTCGCGAGCTGCAGTTCTCGTCGCTCATCATCGTGCCGCTCGTGGCGCGCGGGCGGACGCTCGGCGCGATCAGCCTGTGCATGGCGGAGTCCCGACGACGCTACACCAACGCGGATCTGGCGCTCGCGCACGACCTCGCGCGCCGCGCCGCGGTCGCCGTGGACAACGCGCGGCTCTTCGCCGAGGCCGAGCGCGCGCGCACCGAGGCGGAGGACGCGAACCACGCCAAGAGCCAGTTCCTGGCGACGATGTCGCACGAGCTGCGCACGCCGCTCAACGCCATCGCCGGCTACGTCGAGCTGCTCGACATGGGCTTGCGCGGTCCGGTCACCGATGCGCAGCGCAAGGACCTGGCGCGCATCCGCAGCAGCCAGCAGCACCTGCTCGGCATCATCACCGACATCCTCACCTTCGCCCGCATCGACGCCGGCAAGGTCGAGCTGACGGTCGCCGAGGTGGCGTTCGGCCCGGTGCTCGAGGAGGTCTGGTCCATGATCGAGCCGCAGGCGCGCGCTCGCTCGATTCGCCTGGAGCGCTCCCCCGACGGCGACGGACTCGTCGTCTGCGTGGACCGCGACCGTCTCGCGCAGATCCTCACGAACCTGCTTGCGAACGCGGTCAAGTTCACGCCGCCCGGGGGGCGCGTCGGCGTGGCGTGGGCGGCGCGGGGCGACGACACGTCGCGGCCGAGGCTCGAGGTCCGCGTCTCCGATACCGGCATCGGCATCCCCGCCGACAAGCGGGAGGCGATCTTCGAGCCGTTCACCCAGCTCGATCGCGGGCTGACGCGGAGCGCCGAAGGCACCGGTCTCGGGCTCGCGATCAGCCGCGACCTTGCCCGGCGCATGGGCGGCGACCTCACGGTCGAGAGCACGCCGGGCGAGGGAAGCACGTTCACGCTGACGCTGCCGCGCGTCGGCGCCTGACCCGGCGGCGTCGGACGGCGGGTCGGCGCGCGTCCAGGGCGCCGCGTCGCTGATCCGCCGCTAGGCTGGCGTCGCCGACGGCTCGACCCGACCCAGCTCCCCGCCGCAGGCGAAGCAGGCATTGGGCGGGGGCACGTCGTCGCGGAGGCGGAGGAGCGTCGTGCAACGCTCGCACATCCACGTCTCGCCGTGCTCCGGTAGGTCCACCCACTCGACCGCGACGAGGCGCTGCTGGCCGCGGTTCGGATCGCCCGCGTACTCGCCGACGAAGCGCAGCCAGGCGAAGTATTGCCCCTGCTCCTCGACCCTGGCGGCCGCCGGCAGCGCGCGCCACTCGTCGCGGGTGAGGCGCAGGACGCCGCGCGGAGTGGGGCCGCCCGCGATCATCGGCGGCCCCGTCGGTCGCGGGTCGGTCGCGCGGAAGAAATGCTTGGGAGCATGGAGAACGGGAAGTTATGGCGCGGGCAGGGAGGCGCCAGACGGGAAATCGAGACGGCACGTGCGGCCGCGCGATCGCGGGGCGACGACGCGGCCGGCCAGGGCAGGGTCAGACACAGTCAGGGCACAACGCACGGACGCGAGACCAGCAGCGTCGCCGGCCTCGCGTCATCGTGCATGTCGTTCCGCTGTACCCTGCCTCCCCGGTACTGCTAACGCGTCCAGCACCCCCATGCCGGCACGATTCGAGAAGGCAGCGATTTATATGGCAGGAAGTGCGCCACAGTTTCGCGCAACAACGGTGCGGCTGTGGTGCCGCTTTCGAACGGCCGGCGGCGGCGGCCGGACGGCGCCAAACCCATGGTAGCGGCCCGCATAGCGAGGCCAACGCGCCCTCGGTGCCTCGGCCGTGTGGCGGTCGTCACAATGGCTGAGCCCGGCCCGCGCCTTGCTAATTTCCAGAGTCGTCGCGAGACGCGATGCCATGACTCGCGCCTTGCCGATCGTCTCTCCCACCCTGACCGACTCGATGCGCCTACTTCGTCTGCCACTCGCGCTCGCCGCACTGCTCGCCTTCGGCGCCTGCAAGCACCCGCTCGACCCGGGCGAGAAGATCATCAAGAGCACGCTCAAGTGCACCCAGCCCGGCACGAGCACCAACTCGATCGTCTGCGACGTCCCGATCCCCGCCAGCGCGACGAAGCTGCGCGTCACGCTGGTCAGCCACGACTGCGACGCGAGCGGCGACGTCATCTCGGTCGTCGCGTCGACGACGGTCACGCTCACGAACGACGCGTGCTACGCCCCCGTCAACCAGACGGTCGAGGTCTCGGGCCCGTTCACGTCGAGCACCGTGGCGCTGCAGGTCACGGCGGAGACGATCAAGAATCCGCCCGAGCTGCGCATCGGCGGTTCGGCGTCGCCGTGGACGATCTACTTCGAGGACGGCGGCGACCAGGACTTCAACGACGCGGTGCTCAAGGTCGAGGCGCTGTAACGCCGACGGATGGCTGGCGCCGCGTCAGCGCCGCGTCGGCCGATCGCGCGGCGCCTCGCCGCCGCTCCCCTTCGGAACATTGCGGCGCGCGCCGCGTACGACGATCCTCCACATCAGCACGAACAGCCCGACGCTGAGCAGCAGGTGGATCCAGCCTGGTGCCTCGTAGACGAACGTGGCGACGGCCCAGACGACGAGCATGGCGATGGCGGCGAGGATGCCGAGATCCATGGTTGTGCTGTGAGGTGAGTGGTGGTCGGCTCGCGCCGCCCGGGGTCGTCCCGCCACTGATTGACCGCCCGCGGCGTGGCCTGTACATTGCCTTCAGCACCCACGGAAATTGCTGGGGCGGAGAGGCTTAATTTTTGAGCCGATAAGTCCTTCGAGTAGGTCCGATAATCTATGCCCACGTCACGCCCCAGTGCGGGGAAGACGGAAAGCTGTGGTGAGGGCCTCATACATTCGACTGGGCTTCAAAAACCCCTCTTCGTTCCATCTTCGAGAAGCTCCGCCCCTGGGCGGGGCTTCTTGCTTTCGCCCCCGCTCCCGCTGCCCTCGCGGCGCCGGTCGTGCCATGGGTCACCGCCGGCGAGACGTACATCCGCCGCGGGCGTGGCGGCGTACATGAGGTTAAGGTAGCGTCGCCGGACGCGCCCGGCTTCGGCCGCGGCGCGCGGGCCCTGGCACCTTCGGCCGTGGCCCGGTGTTCGTCGCGACGTGCCCCGCGCCGGCTCCTCGGTCGCCGGCGGCCCCATCACCTCGGAACCCGATGCCGATCGTCACCGTTACCCGGCGACTGCGCTTCAACGCGGCCCACCGCGTCCACAACCCCGCGCTCTCGGACGCGGAGAACAGCGCGCTCTACGGGAAGTGCAACAATCCGAACTGGCACGGCCACAACTACGTCCTCGAGGTCTCGGTCACCGGACCGGTGGACGAGCGCACCGGCTACGTGATCGACCTCGGGAAGCTGCGGGCGATCGTCGAGCGCGAGGTCCTCGACGAGATGGACCACCGCAACATGAACGTGGATGTGCCGATCATGCGCGGGATCAACCCGACCGCCGAGAACATCGTCCTCGCCATCTGGCGCGCGCTCGAGTCGCGCGTCGCGCCCGGCCGCCTCGCGCGCCTCAAGCTCTGGGAGACGGAGAACAACTATGTCGAGTACTCTGGTGAGTGACCGGCGCGCCGGCGCGATCGCCGCCGACCTGGACGACGGCGACGGGGCGGGCCTCGCGCTGCCGGCGTCGCCGCGCGAGGCCGAGTTCGAGGCGCTGGTCCGGCGTCAGCTCGAGCTGCTCGGCGAGAACGCCGACCGCGACGGGCTCCTCAAGACGCCCGAGCGCGTCGCGAAGTCGCTGGCGTGGCTGACGCGCGGCTACGAGACCGACGTCCGCGACGTGATCGGCGACGCCGTCTTCGAGGAGGCGCACGAGAGCATGGTCATGGTGCGCGACATCGAGCTCTACTCGATGTGCGAGCATCACATGCTCCCCTTCTTCGGCAAGGCGCACATCGCCTACATCCCCGACGGCCGGATCGTCGGGCTCTCCAAGCTGCCGCGTGTCGTGGAGGTCTTCGCCCGCCGCCTCCAGGTGCAGGAGCGCCTCACCGAGCAGATCGCGCAGGCGATCACCGACGTGCTCCGCCCCAAGGGCGTCGGCGTCGTGATCGAGGCGGCGCACCTGTGCATGATGATGCGCGGCGTCGAGAAGCAGAACTCGCGGACGATCACCTCGGCGCTGCGCGGCACCTTCCGCAGCGACGCGAAGACGCGCGACGAGTTCCTGCGCCTGGCGCACGGCGGCTCATCGTCCGGCCAGCGGTGACGGTGCCGCCGCTGCCGCTCGCGGGACGCACCGCGCTCGTCACCGGCGCCTCGCGCGGCATCGGGCGCGCGACGGCGCTCGCGTTCGCCGCCGCCGGCGCCCGCGTCGCGCTCCTCGCGCGCTCCGCTGATGCGCTCGCGACGCTGGCGTCGGAGATCGCCGAGCAGGCGGCTCGATCGGGCGGCGGCGCCGTCGCCGTGCCGTGCGACCTCACCGACGACGCGGCGGTCGTGGGCGCCGTGGCGCGGGCGTCGGATGCGCTCGGCGGCGCGCCCGATGTGCTGGTGAACAACGCCGGCGCGTTCATCATCCCGCCGGTGGAGCGGCTCTCGCCCGCCGACTTCCGTGCCACGCTCGACACGAACCTCGTCGCGCCCTTCCTCCTCGTGCATGCCCTCGTCCCGGCGATGCGCGAGCGCGGCTCGGGGACGATCGTGACCATTGGTTCGATCGCCGACCGCGTGACCTTCCCGGAGAACGGCGCCTACGCCGCGAGCAAGTACGGCCTCCGCGCGATGCACGAGGTCGTGCGCGCGGAGCTGCGCGGCAGCGGCGTGCGGGCGACGCTCGTCTCGCCCGGCCCCGTGGACACGCCGCTCTGGGACGCCATCGAGCCCGACTCGCGCGAGGGCTTCACGCCGCGCTCGGCGATGCTCTCGGCGGAGGCCGTGGCCGACGCGATCCTCTACGTCGTGACTCGGCCGGCGGCGGTCAACGTGGACGAGCTGCGGCTGACGCGCAGCTAGCGCGCGGACGATGTTCATCGAGCTCGTGGACGCGTTGCGATGCGTCGAGCCGCACGAGGACAGCTGGCTGGTGCTGGCGACGCGGCGCATGGACGGCCGCACCGTCGTCGAGGGAACGCTGGGCTGCCCGGTGTGCCGCCGATCGTACACGATCACGGGCGGCGTGGCCTACCTCGGCACCGCGCCCGGCGAGTCGCCGTCCGAGGATCCGGCGGCGCGGGGCGCGGCGCCGACCGAGGACGACACGATGCGTCTCGCCGCGCTGCTCGACCTGACGTCGCCGGGCGGGCTCGTCGTCCTCGGCGGCGGCTGGGCGCGCCATGCCGACGCGATCCTCGACCTCGCGCCGGTTCGCCTGCTGCTGCTCGACCCGACCGTGCCGGTCGCGCGCGACGACCGGTTGGCGCCCGACGGCAGCGTATCCGTGCTGCGCACGGGCGGCGGCGTCGTGCCGCTGGCCGCGGGGGCGGCTCGCGCCGTCGCGCTGGATGACGCGACGGTGAGCGACGCCCGGCTCGCGGCCGCGGCGCGCGCGCTCGCCCCGGGCGGGCGACTCGTCGCGCCGGTCGGCGTCGGTCTCCCGGCGCACGTGCGCGAGCTCGCGCGCGACGGTGAGCTGTGGGTGGCCGAACGCGAGCGGGACGGCGGCGCGAGCGGCGGTGGCGCTCCCGTGGCGCTCAGGCGCGCGCGCCGCGAATGAGCCGGTGCGTCGCGCGTGCCGCTGACACGCGCGACGGACGCGCTACGGCTTCGTGGCGGGCAGGGTACCGGCCGCCTTCGCGGCTTCCTTCCGGTGCCACACGGAGCTCGGCTCGGCGGCGGTGACGCCGCCCGGCGGCGAGAACACCATCGTGTTGCCCGCCGCGCTCGCGAGCACCGATACGGACTGCCCCGCGGTCAGCACGAGCGCGCCGCGCCGGCCGCTCTGCGTGCTCGTCGCTGGCGTGAGCGTGAGCAGCGCGCCGTCGGTCGTGCCGAGCGAGCCGCGGACGATCGTCGTCGCTGCGTGCGGGTACGCGGCGGTGATCGTGAACGAAGACGGGGCGAGGTTCAGCTCGACGAGCGACGCGCCGGCGAAGGCCGTCGAGTCGGGCGGCGTCGCCAGCACCCAGTCGCCGTAGATGCTCGTCGTGCTCGGCTCGCGGTGCGCCGGCGGCTCGTCCTGGATCTTGAACGCCTTGTTGAACGAGCTGCACGCGCCGAGCAGCGGCGCGGCCAGCAGCAGGGACGACAGCATCGTCAGCGCGCGCGGCGAGAGGGAAAGCCGGCCGGCGGCGATTCGGGTCCTGCGCATGATGGCTCCTGAAGCGGGTTCGAGTGCCCGCGCGGAGTGCACGGAGGGTGCCATGAGGGGAGGGCCTAGACTCCCTCCTCCTCATACAGCTTGTCGATGACCCCCTTGTACGTCTTGTCCACCACCCGGCGCTTCACCTTGAGGGACGGGGTCAGTTCGCCGCGGTCGATCGAGAAGTCGTGCTCCAGGAGGGCGACCTTCTTCGGCACCTCGAAGTGGGCGAGCCCCTCGAGCTGCTGGGTGACCACCTTCTCCATCTTCGCCTGCACGATCGGCATCTGGAGGAGCTGGGCGCGGTCGGTCCAGATCAGGTTCTTGAGCCGCGCCCACTTCTCGAGCTGCTCGAACTCGGGGACGATCAGCACCACCGGGAACTTGCGCCGGTCGCCGATCATCACCGCCTGGCTGATGTACTTGTTCGTCTTCAGCCGGTTCTCGATCGGCTGCGGCGCGATGTTCTTGCCGCCGGCGGTGACGATGATGTCCTTCTTGCGATCCGTGATCGCGAGGAAGCCGTCGCGCAGCTCGCCGATGTCGCCGGTGTGGAACCACCCGTCGGCGTCGATCGCCTCGCGCGTGGCGTCGGGCTTGTTGTAGTAGCCCTTCATGACGTGCGGGCCGCGCGTCAGGATCTCACGGTCCGGCGCGATCGCGATCTCGACGCCCGGGATCGCCTGGCCGACGGAACCGATACGGAAGTGCTCGGGCGTGTTGACGGCGATCACCGGCGACGTCTCGGTGAGCCCGTAGCCCTCGAGGATCGTCAGGCCGGCGGCGTAGAAGAACTTGTTGATCTCGGGGGAGAGCGGCGCGCCGCCGGAGACGAAGTAGCGGAGCCGCCCGCCGGTGCGCTCCTTGAGCTTCGAGAACACGAGCCGCTGTGCGAGCCGGTACTGCGTCGCGAGCAGTCCCTTCGGCTCCTTGCCCGCGAGCTTGTGGTCGGCCCACCGGTCGGCGACGTGGCGCGCCCAGTGGAAGATCCTCGCCTTCACGCCGCCCGCCCCGACGGCGTTCTCGAGCACGCGCGCGTACATCTTCTCGTAGAGCCGCGGCACCGAGCAGACGAGCGTCGGCCGCACGTCGTGCATGTCCACGGGCACGGTGTCCATGGACTCGGCGTACGCGATCGAGGTGCCGGTCGTGAACATCAGGTAATGCCCCGCCATCCGCTCGAAGATGTGCGACAGCGGGAGGAAGCTGAGCGCGACGTCCTTCCCGGCGAACGGGATCATCAGCCGGCTCGCGGCGACGTTCGAGTAGATGTTGTCGTGCGTCAGCATGACGCCCTTCGGATCGCCCGTCGTCCCCGACGTGTAGAGCAGCGTCGCGAGGTCGTCGGGGCGCACGGCGTCCGCCTCGCGGCGGTAGGCGGCGGCGCGCTCCGGCGTGTCGGCGGCCGCGCCCCGAGCCTCGAGCTCGGCGAGCGTCATGTCCGCGCCCGGCACGAGCACGGTCTCGAAGGTGATCACGTGCGTGACGGCCGGCACCTCGTGCCGGATCTCCGCCACCTTCGCCGCCTGGGCCGCGTTCGACACGAAGATGGTGACCGCACCCGAGTCGTTCAGGATGTAGCGGACCTGATCGGCGGGCAGGTTCGGATAGATCGAGACGTCCGTGACGCCGCTCGTCAGGCAGGCGTAGTCGGCGATCGCCCATTCCGGGCGGTTCTCCGAGAGGATGGCGACGCGGTCGCCGCGGCGCACGCCGATCTCCTGGAGTCCGAGCGCGACGCGGCGGACGCGGTCGGCGAGGTCGCGATGCGAGATGGGGTGCCACGCGCCGTGTGCCTTGTACTGCAGCGCGTCGGGCTTGTCGTACTCGCGGACGGCGTCGAAGAAAAGATGGTTCAGCGTGCCCGGCGCGGGACGCTGGCCGCCGTGCGCGGTGGCGATCGGCGCGCCGACCGGCGCCATCGTCTCTTCCTGCTGGCTGTCGCGTGCATTCAGGGTCGCCGCCGTCGGGCGAGCGTTCGCGGTCATGGCCGCCTCCGCATCGAGAGGTGCTTGGGCCGTCCGCCCGCCCGCCGCGGGCCGAGGTCGGCGCGGCTAAGTTAGGACGCGGTCACGATCGCTCGCAATGCGCCCCAGCGAATGACCCATCGTCGGCGGTGGACGGCGGCCGGTTCCTCGCCTAGATACCCCGTTCTCCCGCGTTCGGCCTCACGCCCTGCACGCCATATATCACATGTCCCGCTTCATCACGACGCACGCCGCCCTGGCCGCGCGCGCGCCACGGCTCGGCGCCGCCGCCATCTCCGTCACCGCACGCCCGAGGGCTCGCTGACGTGCCGGCGCTCTACTGGATATCGGTCACGGTGCACGTGCTCGCCGCGCTGCTCTGGCTCGGCGGCATGTTCTTCCTCGGCCTCGTCGGGGCGCCGGCGCTGCGCGCGGTCGAGCCGCCGGCGCTGCGCCAGCGGCTCTTCCACGACCTCGGCGTCCGCTTCCGCGGCATCGGCTGGGGCGCGATCACGGTGCTCGTCGTCACCGGGCTCGCCAACATGTACTACCGCGGCTGGCTGCACTGGTCGGGGGTGCTCGACAGCGCTGCCTTCTGGCGCACGGGGGTCGGGCACGCGCTGTCGGGCAAGCTGATCGCGGTCGTGACGATGATCGTCGTCAGCGCGGTGCACGACTTCGTGCTCGGGCCGGCGGCGGGGCGCGCCGCGCCCGGCTCGGACGACGCGATCCGGCTGCGCCGCCGTGCCGCGCTGCTGGCGCGCGCGAACGCGCTGATCGGCGTCGCCATCGTCGTCGCCGCCGTGCGCCTGGCGCGCGGCGGCTGACGACGGACCGTCGCGAGGTCAGTCCTCCTTCTCGACCTCGAGGTGACCCCGCATGCCGAGCGCCGCGTGCGGGTCGCACTGGAAGTAGTAGTGGCCCGGCGCGAAGCTCTTGACGGCGACGTCGAACGTCTGGCCGGGGAGCTGGAGCATCTCGCTCGCCTTCGGCAGCCCGGTCTTGCCGGGGTTCGAGTCGGGGAGGAAGTCCACGTTGTGCACGCCGGCGGTGAGCGTGTAGCGGATCACGTCGTTCGGCTTCGCCTCGAGATCCTTCGGCTTGAAGTAGTTGCCGGTGGCGTCGGTGATCAGCTCGACGACGATCACCTTGCCGCCCGGGCCGGGCGTGACCGTGCCGCCGCTCGATGCGGCGCCGGCGGACGTGTCGGGGGTCGTAGCCGCGGCGGTGGATTCGGCGGCCGGCTGCTTCTCGCCGCCCTTGCAGGCGCCGAGCGCGGCGGCCGCCACGATCGTGGAGGCGAGGAGGAGGCGATGACGAGTGCTGTGCATGATCGGAGGTCCGTGGGGTAGGGTGGTCGTCGTCCGTCGGCGGGAGAGTGCAGGCGCCGAGCGCGCCTAGAAATCCTTGCGCTCGAAGGCGCGCACGCCGAGTGCGACGGGAACGGCGACCCACAGCGCCAGCGCCGTGGCCGCCACGGCGGCGCCGGTGGCGCTGCCGAAGAACTGCTGGAAGACGGCGCCGGTGTAGCCCATGAGCGCGGCGACGTCGAGTCGGAGGAGCAGGAAGACGCGCGCCAGGTCCACCGGGTTGGCGAGCATAAGGCCGAGCAGCGTCCGCTCGAGCGGATAGTCGGCGAAGATCATCGCCAGCAGCAGCACGAGCCCGTCGTAGAGCAGCGAGAAGAGCAGCCAGAGCCCGACGGCGACGCCGAGCCCCTTGACCTTGTCGTCGGAGCGGAGCGCGATCAGGAATGCGACCGCGGTGAAGACGCAGGTGAGCGCGACGCCCGCTCCGAGGAGCGCGCCGATCGTACCGCGCTGCGAGGGGTCGGCGAGGCCGTGCAGCACGAACGGCAGCCCGACGCCGACGACGAGGGCGAGCGAGAGCGGCGCCGCCAGCCCGACGTACAGCCCGGCGAACAGCGACTTGCGCCCGACCGGCTGCGCGAGCAGGAGCTCGGTGAACTCCCGCGCGTCGTAGAGATACATCGTCCCGAAGACGATCGCCACGAGCGGCAGCACGAACAGGACGACGCTCATGAGACTGAGGAGCGCCTTGGCGCCGCCGTCGCCGAAGCGGAGCAGCGCGTCGGTGACGAGGAAGAAGAAGAGCGCGTAGCCCACGAGCCAGCGGCTGCGCAGCGCGTTGCGCAGCTCGTACTGGACGACGCGGAGCGCCGTGCCCGAGGCGGACGGCGCGGCGGCGCCCGGCAGCATGGTGGCCGGCGCGCTCATGCGACCGCTCCCGCGCGCATGAGCTGCGCGATCGCGCGCTCGAGGCTCGTCTGCCGCGTGGCCCGCTTCAGCTCCTCGACCGGACCGGCGAAGCGCACGCGCCCGTCGAGCAGGAACGCGACGTCGTCGGCCAGCTCTTCCAGCTCGCTCATGATGTGCGACGTGAGGATGAACGTCTTTCCCGCCGCGCGCTCGGCGAGGACCTTGTCCTTGAGGATGCTGCTCGACATCGGGTCGAGCCCGGCGGTCGGCTCGTCGAGGATGAGCAGCGCGGGGTCGAACAGGAAGGCGAGCACCGCGTTGACCTTCTGCCGCGTGCCGCCGGAGAGCGTGCGCAGCGGCTTCGCGAGCTGGTCGCCGAGCGCGAACCGCTCGATCAGCTCGTCGTCCGTGCGCGCCTCCGCGCCGTGCGCGCGGCGCAGGTCGCGGAGCATGGCGATGAGGTCGGCGGCGGAGAGATTCTCCGGGAAGCGCGCGATCTGCGGCATGTAGCCGATCTGCGCGCGGTACGCCGCGTCGCCGCGCCCGATCTCGTGCCCGTCCACGGAGACGTGCCCGCCGTCGGCACGGGTGAGGCCGAGGACCGTCTTGATGAGCGTCGTCTTGCCGGCGCCGTTCGGGCCGACCACCGCCGTGACGCGGCCCCGCCGCACCGCCAAGTCCACGTCGCGCAGGACTTCGGTGCGGCCGAAGCGCTTCGCGAGCCCGCGCACCTCGACCATCGGCGTTGGCGCGAGGGACGGCGCGAGGGACGGAGCGGGCGAGGTCGCCGTCGGCGGGGACACGGAGACGCTCAGCGCGAGGGATGCCATGGGTGCAACGGTCGCATCGAAGGGTGGAGGTCGGCCAGCGTCTCCGGCGTGAGCGACGGGACGACGCGCTCGGCGGCGTCGAGCGCGCCGACGAAGAAGCTGCGGAGGAAGATCAGGGCCGGCTCGTTGCGCTCGACGATGACCGAGAAGAGGCGCACCGGGCGATGCGGCACGTCGCCGACGCCGTCGTGGTTCAGGTCGTAGCCGCCGTACTCGTCCCAGAAGTTGCCGTCGAAGGTGGACGGGATCGAGCGGCCGTTCGTCGTCACGTCGAACGTGTTGCCGGCGAAGTCGTTGCCCGTGAAGCGGCCGTCCTGCGTGTTGGCGTCGAGCCGCACCGCCCAGCCGTTGCCGGTGAACTCGTTCGCGCTCACCACCGGGCGCGTCGCGCCGTCGAGGAAGAGCGCCGTCGTATTGCCGCGGAAGCGATTGTGCTGGACGCGCACGTCGGTGATCTCCTTGAGCAGGAGACCGTACGCCGCCGCGCCCCAGTTGTCGTCGAAGTCGTTGCCCGTCATCTCGACGCGCTTCGTGTACATCACCGCCACGCCCGACCCGTTGTGGCGGAACGTGTTGCCCACGTAGCGGCAGCCGTCCGAGTACATGAAGTGGAGGCCGTAGCGGAGGTTGCCCTCGCTGATGTTGCGCCGCACGTCGGCGTCGCGCACGAACTCGAAGTAGATCCCGTCGCGGTGGCCCTGGATGCGGTTGTCGGTGATCGTGACGTCGTCGGAGTACCAGAGGTGGATGCCGTTGCCGGACATGGACTCCGTGCTTCGCGTCGCGTGGAGCACGTTCCCGACGATGCGGCAGTGCGACACGCGCGCGAGGTAGATCCCGAAGAAGCCGTCGTCCACGCGGTTGTTCTCGACGACGCAGCCCCGCACGTCGGAGAGGCGGATCGCGGCGCGGTCCTCGTTGAAGGTCGTACCGACGTCGCGGAAGCGCAGCCCGCGCACCGTCACGTCGTCGGCGACGACGGTCATGATCTGCCGCTGGCCCTCGCCGTCGAGCACGGGGAAGCGGTCGCCCACGATCGTCACCGGCTTGTCCACGACGATCGTCGGCTCCCGGTACACGCCGGGGTGAACGATGATGGTCGCGCCGGGCGCGGCCCGCCGCAGCGCGTCCGCGATCGTGCGCACCGGACCCGCCGGCGAGACCTCGATCGCCTTCGGCGCGCCGGACGGCTGCGCGAGAGCCGACGACGCGGCCGCGCTCACGCCGACGCCCGCGACCAGGAGCAGCGCGAGCGCGCGGCGAATGCCGACGTCAGCGCGCATCGGCGAGCGCATGGCGCGCCTCGTCGGTGGCGCGCGACGACGCGGCGGGTGCCACGCCCTCGCGCGAGACCATGGCGAGCACCTGCCCCCAGTCGAGCGGCTCGCCGCCGGACGCACGCAGGGCGCTCAGGTCGGCGCCGGCGGCGTAGGCGCGGAGCCCGCGACCCATCGGGCTACCGGGGCCCGCGACGCGCACGAAGCGCGCGCTGTCGGCGCGGAGGAAGTGCCCGGGGTGCGCGTAGTCGCTCACCCACAGCGCCCGCGCCGACGAGCGGTCGGCGAGCTGCGCGTAGTAGCCGGCGAGGCACTCGATCGAGTCGAAGGGGTGCACCTTGCCGGTGGTCGTCACGAGCTCGGCGGCGTAGCGCGGGTCGGTGATCGTCATGCGGCAGAAGTCGCAGTCGCGGTGCCCGTACTCGATCGGCACCGCCGCGCCGCTCGCGCCGCCGCATCCCGCGAGCGCCACGACCGTGGCGATCAGGAGCAGCGCCGCGAGCCGCGCGCGGAGACCGACGAGCGCGGGAACGGTCATCGGCTCGCCGGCGCGGCGGCACGCATCAACGGCGGGACCGTCGCGCGGCCGGTCGCCGCGTCACGGGCCGGTCGTCCGTCACGCCCCCGGAACGCGGCGTAGGCGGCGGCCGCGGCGAGCACGAAGGCGAGCATCGCGGCGATGCCGCCCGGTCCCGGCCACGACGTCGCCGTGAAGTTCAGGATCTCCTTCGAGCCGATGAACGGCGGCTGGTACGCCATCCCCGGAATCTTGATCGGCGCGTCCGGGTTCAGGTTGTGGCCGTAGTCGTACTGCCACCGCCAGAACTCGTAGAGGCCCACCGAGCCACTCGCCGCGAACGCCGCGACCCACGCGTACAGCAGCCCACGCCGGCCGACGAGCGCGACGAGCAGCCCGCCCGCCGCGAGCGCGCCGACCACCCACGGCATGATCGCGAGCACCGGGATCTCGCCCGGCTCGATCGCCTTCATGCCGATGTAGTGGTTCAGTCCATTGATGTTCTGCAGATCGGACGGCGACATGCCCTCGATCGTGTTGACGCGGATCTGCATCCCGAGCCCTTCGGGGTACTGCGGTGCCAGCAGGTGGATGCGCCAGAGCGGCGCGACGAACACCGCCAGCAGGAGGAGCGCCGCCGCGCCGGCGAGAAGTCGTGTGACCTTCGACATGGTCGGTGTCACTCCATGGGTGAGGTGAGAGGCCGGACGAGGGAGGGAGGAGGAGGAAGCGGTGGCGAACCCACCGCCCTCCGCTCCCTCGCCGGCCGAGCCACTAACGGCCCGCGCTACTGCCCGCGGTGGCGCCGAGCTTGGCGATCTGCGCCTTCGCCTTCGGGCTGATGTTCGCCGACAGCGGCACGTTCGAGCCGGTCGGCGAGACGCGGATGTAGCCCTGCATCTCCTGGTGGAGCGCCGAGCAGAAGTCGGTGCAATAGAACGGGAAGACGCCGGTACCCTTCGGCACCCACTTGATGGTCTTCGTCTCGCCCGGGTTCAGGATCAGCTCCGAGTTCTCGTTGCCGAGCACCGCGAACCCGTGGAGGATGTCCCAGTCCTGCTCGATGTTCGTGACGTGGAAGTAGACCGTGTCGCCGACCTGCACGCCCTCGATGTTGTCGGGCGCGAAGTGACTGCGGATGGCGATCATCTTGACGTCCACGCGCTTGCCGGTGCGCGCCACGCCGCCGTCGGCCTCGGCCTTCGTCACGTACGGGTGCGTGTTCTCGGCGAGCTTGAAGAACTTCACCTGCTTGTCCTTGATCAGGCTCGCCGGGATCGCCTGCGCGTAGTGCGGCTCGCCGATCGTCGGGAAGTCGAGCAGGAGCTTCATCTTGTCGCCCGAGATGTCGATCAGCTGGGCGGACTGCGCGAGCTCCGGACCGGTCGGCAGGTAGCGGTCCTTCGTGATCTTGTTCATGGACACGAGGTACTTGCCGTACGGCTTCTTGCTGTCGCCGCCCGGGATCATGAGGTGGCCGACCGAGTAGTAGACCGGCATCCGGTCCACCACCTGCCAGGTGCCAAGCTTCCACTTCACGATCTCCGACGAGATGAACATCGACGTGTAGGCGTAGCCCTTTCCGTCGAACTCCGTGTGCAGCGGCCCGAGGCCGGGCTTCGGAACCTCGCCGGCGATCGTCGCGGCGTACTTGAGCACGGGGATGCCGTCGGCCTGACCGTCGAACTGCTTGGCCTCGATCGCCTTCAGCATCTTCGTCGCCGAGTGGACCGGGATGACCGTCGCGAGCTTGCCGCCGGCGACGATGTACTCGCCCGTCGGGTCCACGTCGACGCCGTGCGGCGACTTGGGCGTCGGGAGGTAGTAGACGAGCCCCGGGCAGTCGTTCGGATCGAGCGTCGTGACGGTGGTGAGCCGCTCGTTCTTCGCGATGCGCGACTTCTCGTCGATGAAGTTGTGCATGTAGCTGCTCGCGAGCGGCTTGCCCTTGCCCTGCGCGACGCAGCCCTCGGCCTGCTTGTAGTTCACGGCGGCGATGTAGTCCTTGTCCGCCTGCGACGCGTTCAGCTCCAGCTTCTCGTACGCCTGCTCGGAGTTGTACGAGGTGAAGAAGAACCAGCCGTCCGACGGCCCCTTCCCCGCGTGCCCGAGGTCGTAGTTGTAGCCGGGCATCAAGATCTGGAAGGCGATCGCCATCTTCCCGGGCTCGTTCGCCTTCACGAAGGAGAGCGTGCCCTTGAAGTTCTGCTTGTAGCTCGCGATCGCGACGTCCGTGTTCTCGCCGATCGGCACGCTGAAGCGCGTCGCGCTCACGGCGTACTTGGTGTCCGGCGTGATGAACGGCGACGCGTGGCCGCCCGCCGCGTTCGGGAGCTCGATCGACTCGGTCGTCTCGAACTGGGTGAGGTCGATGCGCGCGATGCGCGGCGTGTTGTTCGCATTGATGAACAACCAGCGCCCGTCCGGCACGCCGTCCGTCTGCGACAGCTCGGCGTGGTGCGAGTCGTCCCAGGGCACGAAGCCGTGACTCGTCTCGAGCATCGGCTTCGTCTCCTCGTTGTAGCCCCAGCCCGTCTCCGGGTTCTGCGAGAACACGGAGATCGTCTTGAGCAGGCGGCCCGAGGGCAGGCCGTACACGGTCACCTGACCGCTGAACCCTCCGGAGAGGAAGGCGTAGAACTCGTCGTGCTGGCCGGGCGCGACGTAGACCTTGCTCGCGGCGTCGCCGCTCGCGAGGCTCGTGGTCTTGGGCCCGCTCGCGGAGCAGGCGTACAGCACGGCGCCCCCGGCGACGAGCAGCGCGCCGATCGCGATCGTGCGGGGACGGAGATGTCGAGGCATGCGGATACCCGAGGTGGTGGTGCCCGCAACCTCGGCCAGACTCCGTACACCAACAATCAGGTGAATGGCAGCAATGCGATCGGGCAATCCCCGACGCCGCGCCCTCGCCGCGCGTCGGTGCGAACCCGACGCGTGTCGGCGTCAGCCCTGCAGCGCCGCCGCCGCCTCGCGGGCGCACGCCGCGAGCACCGCGGCGCCGACGAACAGGCTCCCCTCGGCCGGCGCGAAGCGCGGCGAGTGCGCCGCCACCACCTCTCCGCCCATCTCGCGCGCCCCGATGCGCAGGAAGCATCCGGGGACGTCCTGCTGGTAGTGCGCGAAATCCTCGGCGGCCATGTTCGTCGTGCCCAGCGGGCGCAGGGCGTCGTCGCCGAGGAGCCGCGCCGCCGCGACGCGCGCCCAGCTCGCGACGCGCGCGTCGTTCATCACGGGGGGCGTCCCCTCCTCGATGCGCACCTCGGCGCGCAGCCCGTGCGCGGTCGCCACGCCCTCGGTTACCCGCTGCAGCTCCTCGAGCAGGAGCATGCGCGTGGCGTCCGTGGTCGCGCGCACCGTCCCCTCGAGCGTCGCGGCGTCGGGGATGACGTTCGCCGCCGTGCCCGCGGCGAGGCGCCCGACCGTCAGCACGCCCGCGAGCGCGGG
>DATMHT010000335.1:0-13105 GCA_035554795.1 Gemmatimonadaceae bacterium
AGCCAGTGGCGGAAGAAGCGCGCCTCGACGTCGCGCTGGAACTTGGTCTCGAGCGAGTCGCCGAAGTAGATGTCGCCGTGCACCGTGTGCTCGATACCGCGCGCCGCCCAGCCGCCGTGGCGGAAAGGCCCCATGACGAGCGTGTTGTAGGTGCCCGGGCTGCTCTTCTCGATCGCCTTGTAGACGGCGAGCGGGCCGCGGAGGTCCTCGGCGTCGAACCAGCCGCCGACCGTCATGACGGCGTGCTTGATCCCCGTGAGCCGCGGCGGCACGGCGCGCGTCTGCCAGAACTCGTCGTAGTTCGGGTGCGAGACGATCTCGCGCCAGAAGAGGTTGTCCGGGTAGTAGCGCGACGTCGTATTGCGGAGCGGTCCGAGCGAGAGCTGGAAGTCGTAGTCGTCGGGAAGCCCGTCCTTCACCATGCCCGCCATCCACCAGTCGTCCGTGCGCGGGCCGCCGGTCGGGATGCCGAACAGCGGGTACGTGTAGAAGTACCCCTGCGTCAGCGCGCCGTTGTGGTGGAAGTCCTCGAAGAAGAAGTCGGTGACCGGCGCCTGCGGCGACGACGCGACGAGCGCCGGATGGCGCGACAGCGCGCCCTGCGCGGTGAAGAAGCCCGGGTAGCTGATGCCCCACTGGCCGACGCGCCCGTTGTTGTACGGGATCTTCTTCAGCAGCCAGTCGATGGTGTCGTAGGTGTCGGTGCTCTCGTCCGTGGCCCGCGGGTCGCGCGCGCGCTCGGCGTCGGTGAGCAGCGGGCGGACGTTCGCCCACGTCCCCTCGCTCATGTAGCGGCCGCGCACGTCCTGGTACACGACGATGTACTTCTCCCGCATCATGAACTGGTCGGGCGCGATGTGGGCGGCGTAGTTGTCCGGCCCGTACGGCGCCACCGAGTAGCACGTGCGCTGCATGATCATCGGGTACGTCCGCGTCGGCGACGCGTCCTTCGGGACGTAGACGATCGTGAACAGCCGCGTCCCGTCGCGCATCGGGATCTGGTATTCGTGCTTCGTGTAGTTGGCGCGCACGAACACCGAATCCGGCTCCTCGGCGCCGGCGGCGGCCGACGGTGCCTGGGCGGCGAGGTGAGCGACAGGCGCGACCGAGAGCGCGGCGGCGAGCGCCGTGCGGAAGAGAAGTCTCATTGGGGAAGAGGAAGGTGGGCGGCGGGGCGGTGCTTCCCGCTCGGCGAAGAACGGCGCCGCGGATTTTCGCGGATGAACGCGGATATGGCTGGAATTTAAGAGCGAAAAGCGTTCGCCGCAGATCAACGCAGATGAACGCAGATAGAGCTAGCTCCGATAGCCACCAAAGCTCCTCTCAGCCGGCCCGGTGAACGGAGCTTTGGATGATCTGGAAGCCAGCCATATCTGCGTGGATCTGCGTTGATCTGCGGCGCCATCAAGAAGCGCCCTATCCGCGTTCATCCGCGAAAATCCGCGGCGAACACGTCCTTGCCGAGCGCCGTCCTACTCGTACCGGAGCGCCGCGATCGGGTCGAGCGAGGCGGCGCGGCGGGCGGGCCAGACGCCGAAGACGACGCCGACCACGGCCGAGAAGACGAACGACAGGATCACCGACGGCAGCGACACGGAGGTGCTCCAGTGCAGCACCATCTTCAGCGTGAACGCGATGCCGATGCCGAGCGCGACGCCGATGAGCCCACCGAGGAGGCAGAGCACGATCGCCTCGATGAGGAACTGCGTCAGCACCGTCGTCTTCGTCGCGCCGAGCGCCTTGCGGATGCCGACCTCGCGCGTGCGCTCGGTGACCGAGACGAGCATGATGTTCATGATCCCGATGCCGCCGACCAGCAGGCTGACGGCGGCGATGCCCGCCAGCAGGTAGGTGAAGACCTGCGTCGTCTCGCCGAGCGTGTTGAGGAAGTCCGCCTGACTGCGGATCTGGAAATCGTCGGGGCGGCCGGCGGGAAGGCGGTGCTCGCGGCGGAGCACGCGCTGGATCTCGGCCATCGTCTGCGGGATCGCGGCCTCCGACGGCGCGAGGACGTTGATCGAGCGCAGGTTGTCGTTGCCGAAGACCCGGAAGCGTCCGGTGCCGAGCGGGATCAGCACCTGGTCGTCGGGGTCCTGGAAGCCGGTCGCGCCGCCCTTGGGCTCGAGCGTCCCGATGACCTGGAACTGGTTGCCGCCGACGAGGATCTGCTGGCCGATGATTTCGTCGGGCGACTGGATGTTGAGGTTCTTGAGCGCGGTCGCGCCGAGCACGGCGACGCGCTTGCGCCCGTCGTCCTCGCCCTGCGTGAACATGCGGCCGCCGCTGAGCGTGTAGCGACGCACCTCGAGGTAGTTATGCGTCGTGCCGAGGACCTGCGTGCTGGCGTTGGTGCTCCGGTAGACGATCTGGAACTGGCGCCCCATCTCCGGCTCGACGCCGCCGAGGTTCCGTCCCTTCTCGGCGAGCGCGACGGCGTCGGCGGTCTTGAGCGGCGCGCGGTCGGCCTGCGACGCGACGCCGCCGGTGAAGACCTGGCCGGGGATGACCGTCAGCAGCGTCGTGCCGAGCGACGAGATGCGCTGGTTGACCGCCTGCTGCGCGCCCGTGCCGAGCGCCAGCATCGCGATCACCGCCGCGACGCCGATGATGATGCCGAGCATCGTCAGCATCGAGCGCAGCTTGTTGACGCGCAGCGCGTCGAGCGCGACCGCGATGATCTCGCCGAACGGCATCGCCTACCTCCCGCCCGGGCGGCCACCGCCGCCACCACCACCAGTCGTGGCGCGGCCGCCGGCACCACCCGCCGCGCCGCCGCCGGTCGTGCTGCCGCCGCCCATGCCGGGCAGCGACGTCCGACTGCGGATCTGCTGCTGCATGTTCGTGCGCGACTGCTGGAGGACGGCCGACGCTACGAGCGCGACCTTCTCCCCTTCGCTCACGCCCGAGATCACCTGGGTGACGTCGTAGTTGCCGACGCCGAGCGTGACCATGCGCGGCACGAACGTGTCGCCCTGCTGGACGAAGACGACGCCGCGGTTCGAGCGGCCGCGTCCACCGCTGAAGCCGCCACCGGCGCCGGCCGCCGCCGCGCTCCCGGTGCCGATGCCGCTCCCCGCCCCACCGCCGGCCGCCGCGCGGCGCTGGAAGGCGCAGGTGCGGGCGACGCGCGGATCAACGCCGGCAGCCGCGTAGAGCTTCTGCATCTGCTCGCGCGCGGCCTGGAAGTCGAGCGCACCGTCGCGCATCTGCTGCTGGAGCTTCTGCAGGCTGTCGCGCTGAGCCGGGTGCTTGGCGAGCGCCGCGGTCACCGAGTCGCACTGCGCCGGCGTCACGGCGAGCGTCGCCGCGTTGGCCGCGCCGACGGCGCCGCCACCACTCGCGCCCCCCGCGCCTCGACCGCCCCCCGTCCCGCCGCCGCGGGCGCTCGCCAGCTGCTCCTGCACCTTCTGCGGGTCGAGGCCGAGTGCCTGCGCCGTAGTCGCGACGTCGCGCATCGAGCGCACGGCGTCGTTCGGGACGGCGAGCGCGTTCGCCTCGCTCTGGACGAGGATCGAGACGTCGGTGTTCATCCCCGGCATGAGCGCGCCATCCGGGTTCTCGATGCGGATCGAGACCGGAAACATCGTCACGCTCTGCTGGACCGTCGCCCGCGGCTCGATCTTCTCGACGGTGCCGCGGAAGGTGCGGTTGGGATACGCGTCCACCGTCACGGTCGCGGCCTGCCCCGCCTTCACCTTGCCGATGTCGGCCTCGCTCACGAGCGTGCTGTCGTAGACGACGCTGAGGTCGGCGAGCGAGAGCAGCGCCGTGCCGCCGCTGACCGAATTGGTCGCGGAAGCGATCACCTGCCCCTGGGACACGTTCTTGGAGATGACGGTGCCGGCGACGGGCGCGCGGATCGTCACGTCCTCCAGGTTGATCTGCGCGATCTGCAGGTTCGTCTGCGCGGCCGTGAGCTGCGACTGCGCGTTGGCGTAGGCCAGCGTCGCGCTCTCGAGCTCGGGCGCGGTGATGACGCCCTGCTTCGACAGCTCGGCGGCACGCGCGTACTGCGACTTGGTCACCGTGACGTTCGCGCGCGCGGCACGCACCGCCGCAGCCGCCTGGTCGTAGCGTTGCTGGGCGTCGCGCGGGTCGATCTTCACGAGGAGCTGGCCGGGCTTCACCTGCTGCCCGGTCTGTACGGGCATCGCCGTGATCTGGCCCGACGCCTTGGAGCGCACGTCCACGGCGTTGATCGGCGCGATGACGCCGGTCGCCTCGACATCGATGACGATGTCCTGGCGCTCGACGGGGGCGGTCTGCACGGCCGCGGCGTCCGCCTCCTTGCTCTTGCAGGCGGCGAGCGACGACACGAGCGCGCCAACGGCGAGCGCGGCGACGAGGGCGTTGCGTTTCACGTATGGTCTCCTGAGAGGATCATATTGCATCGGCGCTCGGCCGTCGGCTGTCGCCTGTCGTCGGACAGGATGAACGGGATGAACAGGCGCGGCTCGATTCCATCGATCCTGTTCATCCGGTCATTCAGTGGCCGATGGCCGAGTACCGAGTTCATCACAGCGTCCGCCCCACGAGCGCATCGAGCTGCGCCTTCGCGACGCGGGCGTTGAAGCGGGCCAGGATGAGCGCGACGCGCGCCTGCGTGAGCTGCGTCTGCGAGGTGAGGACGTCGAGCAGCGTCGAGGCGCCGAGCTCGTAGCGCTGCTGCTGCACGCGCAGGTCCTCCTCGGCCGCGGTGACGGTCGCCGCCTGGATGGCGATCTGCGCCTCCGCGGTGCGGAGCGCGCCGAGGTACTGCGTCAGGCTCTGCTGGGCGGCGAGGCGCGCGTCGCGGAGCGCGGCGTCGGCGTTCGTCTGCGCGACGTCGGCGCGGACGATGCCCTCCTCGCGCTGATACTGGTTGAAGAGCGGATAGCTGAGCGAGAAGCGCAGCGAGCCGCTCGAGTTGTAGTCGTTGGGAAAGAGATCGAACTGCGCCTGGCTGGCGGCGCGGTTGCGCGAGTAGCCGACCGACAGCGTCGGCAGGTAGGGCGCGCGCGCGGCGCGGCTCGCGGCGCGCGCCGCATCCGCGTTCCCCTGCGCCTGCTGCACGAGCGGCCCCTCGGCGGCGAGCCGCGCGAGGCTCGCGCTGTCCACCTCGACCGGCCGGAACGTCGCCGCGCTGTCCTGCGGCGACGCCGTCACCGTGAACGGCGTCGCGACGAGCCGCGTCAGTGCCGCGTCGGCGGCGAGGCGGTCGTTGCGCGCGCTGAGCAGGGCGAGCTGCGCGCTGCCGAGCTGGATGCGCGACCGCAGCGAGTCGGACGTGGTCGCGGCGCGGGCGCGGACCTTCGCGGCCGTCACGCGGAGCTGCTGCTCGGCTTGCGAGAGCTGCGCGAGCGCGGCGCTCTCCGCCTCGGCGGCGGCGAGAGCCGCGTAGTACTGCTGGCTCACCTGGAGCTGCACCTGGTAGCGCTGCGCGAGCTCGCTCGACTCGGCGGCATTCACCTGCGCCTTTGCGCTGCGCACGTCGTACACGCGACGGAAGCCGTCGAAGAGATCGACGCTGCTGGAGAAGCCCTCGGTGAGCGACCAGCGGCCGCTCGTGATCTCGTTCGTCGTCGGGTTGACACGCGCCGTCGCGGGGCTCTGCTGCACCGTGGACGCGTTGATGTTGAGCGTCGGGATGAACGCCGCGTACGCCGAGCGTACCGCCGCGCCCGTCGTGCGGAGCGCGCCGCGCGCCTGCACCGTCGCCGGCGCGTTCCGCTGCGCGAGCTGCACGGCTTCGGCGAGCGTGATCGGCCGCGCGGAGTCGGCCGGCGGCGGCGGGAACGGCGCGGGCGCGACGGGCGGCGTCCCCTGGGCGCGCACCGCGAGCGGGGCGAACAGGGGCAGCAGGAGCGTGAGGGCGAGGGGGCGCAATCTCATGGCGGTCGTGATCCTTGGGCACGCTCGGGCGCGGCGGCGTTGCCGTCCTGCTGTAACACGCACTGCTGGGACGAAACGTTTAGAGGCGCGCTCCAGTGCCTCGCACACGACTCGCGCCCGGCCGCGACTTTCTCCGCAGGTTAAACGCCGCGGCCGCTCGGTGCGTGTTGTAGGCGAGGCGGGACGACGTCTGGACGGTGCCGGAGCGTTCCGGCCGCGTCGCCCGACGGCACGCTCACGAGCAGCAGAAGGAGGAGGCGTTCGATGCACGCGACTCACTCGATTGTCACCCGCCGCGGCGCGGCGATCGCGACGGCGGCGCTGGTGGCTCTCTCGGCGGCCTGCGCGTCGAAGAAGCCGGCGACGCAGGACACCCAGGCGGCGCGACCGGAGATGATGCGCGGGCCCGGCGGTCCGGGCATGCGCGGCGGACCGGGGCGCGACATGCGCATGTTCGAGGGCATCACCCTCACCGACGCGCAGCGCGCCACAGTGGACTCGATCCGGACGTCGTACCGCGACCGGATGATGACGGCGCGGCAGAGCGGCGGCGACCGCGCGCAGTTCCGGCAGACGATGCAGGAGCAGTTCGCCGCCATCCGCGCCGTGCTCACCCCCGAGCAGCAGGCGACGTTCGACAAGAACGTCGAGCGGATGCGGAGCGAGCGCGGACGTCGCGGTCCTGGCGGCGGCCCCGGTGGTGGGGACAGTGGTGGCCCTGGCCGCTGACGGCGCGCGCGCTACGATTACGCAACGCACGGAGCGACGGCGGCCGGCGCCGGCCGTCGTCGTTCTTCACCATGGAGCACGCGCGGCAGCGATAATAATGGGAGATGCCGGTGCCGGGAACGCCGGCGGCGAGACGGAGACGGCGGCGGAGGGGGACGCGGTGCTCGTGGTGCGGGCGCGCGACGGCGACGGCGACGCGTTCGGGACGCTGGTGCGACGCTACCTGCCCGCGGCGCACGGGGCCGCCTACGCCCTCCTGGGCGAGACCGCCGACGCGGAGGACGTGTGCCAGGACGCCTTCGTCGCCGCGCTCGCCCACCTCGACGAGTGTCGGCCGGAGGAGAAGTTTCGCCCGTGGCTGCTCACGATCGTGCGCAACCGCGCCCTCGACCTGCGTCGGCGGCAGCGGGTGCGTGCGGCCGAGCCGCTCGACGATCGGTGGGAGCGCGGCTCGGGCGACGCGAGCGCGGCGGCCGCCGCGACCGGTGACCGCGGCCCGCTGCGCGCCGCCGAGGACGCCGACGCGCGCACGCATCTGCGGGCGGCGCTCGACACGCTGACGGACGTGCGACGCGAGGTCGTGCTGCTGCACGACCTGGAAGGATGGACGCACCGCGAGATCGCGGCCCACCTGGGTCTCGCGGAGGGAACGGTACGGGCACACCTGTTCTGGGCGCGGCGCCGCCTCAGGGAAGCACTCAGCGCCGAATTCGGAGACCGGGAAGGACGACATGACACGCGATGATCGCGGACGAACCGACATGGGCGACGACCTGCCGCGCGACGACACGCCGCTCGACGGCGCCGACGCGCCGCGCCCGCTCGATCTCTCGGCGCTGAGGGTCGGCGGCCGGAGCGCGGCGACGCCCGCCGTGCCCGATCGCTGGGAGGCGCTGGCGCGACGCATCGAGGCGGCGGCCGCGCCCGAGCTGGCACGCCGCGCCGCCCGCGCGCGGCGCAACGGTGGCGCACCAGCGGTGCTGTTCGCGATCGCGCGCGCGGCCCGTCCGGCGCTGCTCGCTCTCGCGGCATCGGCCGTGTTCGCGCTCGCGCTCGCCCGCTCCACCGGCACGACGTCCACCACCGCACCGGCCGAATCGTCGCTCGGCCAGGTCGCGGAGGTCAGCATCGCGAAGGCGCTGCGGGTGGACGAGCCGGCGGCGTCGTGGCTCATCCAGCAACGCGCGCCGAGCGCCGACGACCTCGCGCGCGCCATCGATCCGGAGGGGACCCAGTGACGGAGCCGACTCCCACTCCACGGCCGACCAGCGGAGGCGGCGGCGTCTCGACGCGCGTCCGTCTGCTCGCGGTCGCCGTGCTGCTGGCGACGTTCGCGGCTGGCGTCGCCGCCGGCCTGGGCGCGGCGCAGTGGCGGCATCGCGCTTTCGCGCACGACGACCACGGTCGCGGCGGCGGCGCCGGCGGCGGTCCGATGGGCGATCGCTTCCTCGGTCGGCTCGGTCTCACCACCACGCAACGCGCGACGGTGGACAGCATCCTCCAGCGGCGCCGCGTGCAGCTCGAGCGGTTCTGGGCCGGTCCGGGACAGCAGCTCCGGCTCGTCGTGGACTCGACGCGCAACGAGGTGCGCGCCATCCTCACCCCCGCGCAGCGGGCGACCTACGACTCGCTGCTCTCCGAGCGCCGCCGGCGCGAGCATGCCCGCGAGGTCGGCGGCGGGCCGATCGGGCCGCCGCCGTCCGGTCCGCGGCCGGATTGACGAGGGACTACCGACGACGACAGTCGTCGGCGCAGCGCCTCACTTCAGCCGCGGCTCCGTCTTCCTCGGCGCCTTCACGCACGCCGGCCACGTGGTCGGGTAGCGGCGCGGCGGGCCCGCGCTCGGGCCGCTCGCGGTGGCGGCCGCCGCCTGCGCGGCCTGCGCGAGGGCGACGAGATCGGCGCGCTCGCGCGTGATCGTCGTCGAGTCGTCGGCGGCGAGGTAGGCGAGCATCGCCGTCAGCGTCGCGTTCGACTTCAGGTCGTCGAACACCACCTTGTCGTACGTGTCGCGGTTCGTGTGCCAGGTGTAGTTGCCATAGTCCCACGGCAGCGCGCCGAGGCCGAAGGCGGGGGCGCCCGAGCACGCGAAGGAGAAGTCGTCGCTGCCGCCGCCGGCCGGGAAGCCGACGCCGCCGAACTTGATCTGGCTCGTGATCTCGGTCGGGATCATGGACAGCCAGCGCGTCACGTGCTCGGCGCCGCTCGGCAGCCCACCGCCGCTCATGCGCACGACGCGGCCGGTGCCGTTGTCCTGATTGAAGAGCGCCTGCAGCCCGCGCATCACCTCGGGATGATCCTCGGTGAACGCCTTCGATCCGACCTCGCCTTCCTCCTCGCCGCTCCAGTGACCGGCGATGATCGTCCGCTTCGGGTGCGGGTAGGCCTGGCGCAGGATGCGCATCGCCTCGAGCATCGTCAGCGTGCCGGTGCCGTTGTCGGTCGCGCCGCTGGAGCCGTCCCACGAATCGAAGTGCGCCGACAGCACGACGTACTCGTCGGGCTTCTCGCTTCCGCGAATCGTCGCGATCGTGTTGAACACCGGGCGCTCGCCGAGCAGCTCGGCATCGAGGTCGAGCCGGAGCCTCGGCCCCTGACCGCGCTCGGTGAGCCGGTAGACGAGGCCGTAGTCCTCGCAGCTCAGCGCGATGGCGGGCGCCCTGGTGTCGTAGGTCTCGAAGATCTCGATCGAGCCCCACGCGTCCTTCGGGCGCGACGTGACGATGCCGGCGACGCCGCCCTGCTCGAGCCGGAGCCCGAGCTCACCGGTGCCGATGGCGAGGCTGTAGCCGGTGCCGCGCACGTTGCGGCCGCCCCATTCGCGGCGCACCGAGTCGCGCAGACTGTCCATCCGCGCGAGCGACGCCGGCGTCGCGTTCGCCACCCAGTCCTCGCGTGGGCGGCAGGTGGGCATCGCGCCGGCGACGAGCACGAGCTTCCCCTTCGCGCTCGGCAGCCACTTCACGAACGCGGTGCTGTCGGCGAAGCGCGGCAGGATCACGGTCGAGGCGACGAGCGGCTTGCCGCCCGTGCCCGGGCTGTAGCCGAGCATCGTCCCCTCGAGCGAGCGCACGCGCGGCGCGACGAGATCGATGTGCGACGCGCCGCGCCGCCAGCCGCGCCACGTCCCGAACTGTTCGTTCCGCGCGTCGATGCCCCACGAGGCGTACGTCTTCACGAGCCAGTCGTTGCCGCGTTTGGCGTCCGGCGTCCCGGTGAGCCGCGGCCCGATCGAGTCGAACAGGGTCTGCGCGAGCGCCTCGACGTGCGAGCTGTCCATGCCGATCGACCAGATGCGCTTGATCGTCGGGTCGGCGGTCGGGAAGCTCTGCGCGGCGAGCGGTCCGCGCGGCAGGGCGAGGAGCGTGACGGCAGCGGCGGCGGCGAGTGCGAGTTTACGCATCGGGAGGGGGCGGACGGTTTGGCGGATGGCGCGGCGCTCGGAGGCCGACGCCTTGCAACTACGGCGCGGGCGACGGAAGCGCTGCGGGACGGGGGCTCTCGGCTGTCGGCTCTCGGCTGTTGGACAGGATGAACAGGATGAACAGGATGTGGGTGTGCCACTCGTCCCGTTCATCCTGTTCATCCTGTCGAACAACGGCCGAGAGCCGCGCTCTGCCCCTCCTGTTGCGCATTCCGTCGCCGAGCGGTATCCACTCCGCGTCCGCCACGCCCACCGCCGCCCCACGCCCCTCATGCTGACCCTGATCGGCGTCCTGATCGTCGTCGTCGGATTCGTCCTCCGCATCAACCCGCTGCTCGTCGTCGTCGTCGCGGGCCTCGCCACCGGGCTCGCGGGCGGCATGGACCTGCGCGCCGTCGTCGAGGCGCTCGGCAAGTCGTTCATCGAGAGCCGCTACGTCGCGATCATTTGGCTCGTGCTGCCCGTGATCGGTCTGCTCGAGCGGAGCGGGCTGAAGGAGCGGGCGCGCGAGCTCGTCGCGCGCATCCACGTCGCCACGACGGGCCGCGTCCTCCTCGCCTACATGGCGCTCCGCCAGGGCACCGCCGCGCTCGGCCTGACCTCGCTCGGTGGACACGCGCAGATGGTCCGCCCGCTCCTCGCGCCGATGGCCGAGGGCGCGGCCGAGAGCCGCTACGGCGAGCTGCCGGAGGCGACGCGCCATCACATCCGCGCCCACGCCGCCGCCGTGGACAACGTCGGCGTCTTCTTCGGCGAGGACATCTTCATCGCCATCGGCTCGATCCTGCTCATCAAGGGCTTCCTCGAGCAGAACGGCATCTCGCTGCAGCCGACCCAACTCGCGGTCTGGGCGGTGCCGACGGCGATCGCCGCCTTCCTGATCCACGGCACGCGCCTCATGCTCCTCGACCGCCGGCTGGCGCGACAGAGCGCGAAGGCCATCACCGACGTCGCGCGGGCGGACGACGAAGCGGCGACGGCGCCGGAGGGTGCGGCGTGATCTCGCTCGAGTTCCTCTACGTGCTCATGGGCGTGATGGTCGGCGGTGTCGCCCTCGTCAACCTGCTCACGCGCGACAACCCCAAGCGCTACCGCAACGCGCTGTTCTGGGGGATCTACGCCGTCACCTTTCTCGTCGGCTCGCGGCTGCCGAGCTTCATCAGCGGCTGTCTCGCGATCGCGATGGCGCTCGTCGCGAGCTTCGGCGGACTCGGTCACGCGAAGGGCGACGACGCGGCCGGTCGCGCCGCGCGCGAGGCGAGCGCGCGGCGCTGGGGCAACCGGCTCTTCATCCCCGCGCTCACGATTCCGGCGGTCACGCTGCTCGGCACGGCGCTGTTCAAGGGGCTGAAGGTGAACGGCGTGCCGGTGGTGGACCCGAAGCAGTTGACGCTCGTCGCGCTCGGCGTCGCGACGCTCGCGGCGCTCGCGATCGGCATGGCGATGCTGCGCCCACCGGCGCTCGCGCCGGTTCGCGAAGCGCGGCGGCTCCTCGACTCGGTCGGCTGGGCGGCGGTGCTGCCGCAGATGCTGGCCGCGCTCGGCGCACTCTTCGCCCTCGCCGGCGTCGGTCGCGTCGTGTCGGACCTCGCCGGCCGCTGGATCCCGCTCGACACAGCGCTCGCGGCGGTGGTGACCTACACCGTCGGCATGGCGCTCTTCACGATGATCATGGGCAACGCCTTCGCCGCCTTTCCCGTGATGACGGCGGGCATCGGTCTGCCGCTCGTCGTCCACCGCTTCGGCGGCGATCCGGCGATCGTGTCCGCGATCGGCATGCTTTCCGGCTTCTGCGGCACGCTCATGACCCCGATGGCGGCGAACTTCAACATCGTCCCCGCCGCCCTCCTCGAGCTGCCGAACGAGTACGCCGTCATCCGCGTTCAGGTCCCGACGGGACTCATGCTGCTGGCGACGAACACGGCGCTGATGTATCTGCTGGCGTTTCGATGAGCGCTGTGGGCTCCCATCGGACAGGATGAACAGGATGCACGGGATGAAGAGCAGACCCACATCCTGTCCATCCTGTGCATCCTGTCCAATCGCCGAGAGCCGAGAGCCCAGAGCCGCTCGCACCACCGCAGCTTTATTTTCTCCACCATGCCGACCACGCTCACCCCCGCGCTCGCGTCGAAGTTCGCCGCGCTGGCGCTCGCGCACGTCACGCGCGCCTATCCGAACAAGCTCGATCACGTGCTGCGCGGTCCGGAGGACGTGCTCGGGCCGCGCGAGCTGCATCCGATCTTCTACGGCAGCTTCGACTGGCATTCGTGCGTGCACGGTTACTGGCTGCTGACGCGTCTCTACCGCCAGTTCCCCGATCTGGCGGAGGCGGCGCGCGTGCGTGAGCTCGTGGACGAGCACTTCACGCCGGCCAACGTCGCCGCGGAGGTGGCGTACCTCGCGCAGCCGTCGCGCGCGACGTTCGAGCGGCCGTACGGCTGGGCGTGGCTGCTCATGCTCGCCGCCGACCTCGCGCGCCACGAGAGCGACGAGGGCCGCCGCTGGAGCGCGACGCTCGCGCCGCTGGCGGACGCCTTCGCGCGGCGCTTTCTCGAGTTCCTCCCGCGCGCCACCTATCCGATTCGCGCGGGCACGCACTTCAACACCGCTTTCGCGCTCCGCCTCGCCCTCGAGTACGCCGAGGTCGCGCGCGACGAGAAGCTCGGCGACGCGCTGCGGCGCCAGGCCGTCGCCTGGTACTCGGAGGACGCCGACTGCCAGGCGTGGGAGCCGTCGGGCGACGACTTCCTCTCGCCGGCACTGATCGAGGCCGAGTGCATGCGCCGCGTGCTCACGCCGGCCGCGTTCTCGGCGTGGCTCGACCGTTTCCTGCCGCGCGTGGCGGCGCGCGAGCCGGCAACCCTGTTCCGGCCGGCGACGGTGAGCGACCGCGCGGACGGCAAGATCGCCCACCTCGACGGGCTGAACCTGAGTCGTGCCTGGTGCTGGCGCGCGCTCGCCCCCGCCTGGCCGGCCGACGACGCGCGCCGCGCCGTCGCCCTCGACGCCGCCGAGCGTCACATCACGGCGAGCCTGCCGCACGTCGCCGGCGACTACATGGGCGAGCACTGGCTCGCG
>DATMHT010000336.1:0-2339 GCA_035554795.1 Gemmatimonadaceae bacterium
CCCTACTTCTTGCCACTCGCGTCCAGCTCCCGCAGAATCGCGTCCCACTTCCGCTGCTGCCCCGCGTCGAGACGAAGGCGGATGGCGGTGCGGGCGCTGTCCTTGACGGCGTCGAGCTGCGGCTTGATCGGGGCGATGATCGTCGCCATGCGCGCGTTGCGCGCGTCGAGGATCGAGTCCACCGCGGCGCGCTGCGCGGCGCTCAGCCCGAGATCGTCGTGCAGCTGCGTGCGCACGGCGCGCTGGTCCCAGCGTGGCGCGAGACGGTCGCGCACCATGAGCCGGTCGGCCGAGTAGCCGAGCGCGGAGCCGACGAGCACGGCACCGACGACGAAGAGGAGGGCGACGTATTTCGGCCGTTGCATGGCGAATCCGGCGGGGTCGGCGACGGCGGCGGCGGGGCGGTGCAACGAAGTCAGCGCGGCGAGAGGAGGTCGCGCAGCGCCGCGTCCCGCGCCGCGTTGGAGGGCGAGCGACCCGCGGCGGCGTCGCCGGGGCGTACGATGCGGTCGGGACGGAGCGTCGCCGCGGCGCCGGACGACGACGCGCCGATGGCGGCCGGATCGTCGGCCGTTCCATCGGTGGTGCCCACGGCGGTCCCGACGACGGACGCCTCGAGCACCGCCGCGTAGGCGACGCGGCGCTCGGCGGCGCGCGACTGGAGCAGGGCGCCGAGCGCGACGAGCGCGGCGATGCCGGCCGCCCAGGCGCCCGGCGCGACCCAGCCGCTCAGCACCTGCCACCACTCGACCGCCACCGCCGGCACGTTGCCCGACACGCGCACCGACTGGCGCACCGACTCGCGGACGCGCGACATGATGCGCGCCTCGAGCCCGTCCCAGTAGCCGGGCGTGGCGGGGGCATGATAGGTGTCGCGCAGGAAGCGCGTCACTTCAGGATCGGCGCCGGAGTCACGCGCATCGCGCGCGCCGCGCCGCTTCTCGATGTCGCTCATAGGTCGCTCCGGACGTCGCCCAGCGCGCGCCGGAGCTGCGCGCGGGCGTGATGCAGGTCGCTGCGAGCCGTCCCCTCGGGGATGCCGAGGAGCAGGCCGATCTCGGCGTGCTTGAACCCTTCCACGTCATGCAGGACGATCACCGCCCGCTGCCGTTCACCGAGCCGCGCCAGCGCCGCGCCGAGCCGCGAGCGGAGATCGCTCGCCTCGGCCGGGTCGCGGAAGGGCGACGCGACCGTGTCGGGCAGCTCCTCGGCCGCGCGCACCTTGCGGCGGCGCGCCAGATCGAGCGCCGCGTTGGCGACGATGCGGTGCAGCCAGGCACCGAACGGCTGGTCGGGGCGGAAGCGGTCGAGGGCGCGGTACGCGTGGAGGAAGCCGTCCTGCACCGCGTCCTCGGCGTCCTCGTGCGTCGCCGCGATCGCGCGGGCGACGGCGTAGGCCCGCTGCTGGTGCAGCCGTACCAGCGACGCGAACGCCGGCTCGCTCCCCGCCTGCGCGGCGAGCACGAGCGCACGCTCCTCCTCGCGCCGCCGCCGCAGCCGCTCGAGCTCCGCCCCCTCGTCACGCACCGGCCCGCTCACCGACGTCGGCGGCGTCACGGGCGCGACGCGCCGGCCGGCCGCGGTGGGCAGGTCGTAGAGCGGGGAAGGCAGAGCAAGTGCGGTCACCTCCGAAGTACGTGGGGGCTAGCCGGAACGTTGTGAAGGAGCGGGTAAGCGGTGAGCGGTAAGCGCGAGCCGATGCGGTACGCAGGAGGCGGTAAGCGCGAGCGCTCGGCCCTGGCTTCCGTACGCCGGGGGGCCCCCCCCACGTCAAAGTCTATCGTGCGCGCGGCACTTCACGTCATCGAAGTGCCGCCATCCGCATCGGCTCCCGCTCACCGCCTCCCGCTTACCTGCTTACCGCTCAACGCTCACCGCCCCGTCCAGCCCGAGCTCCTTCGCCCGCCCCTTCATCGCCTCGATCACGAACTGTACGTGCTCGTCGAGCTCGACGCCCAGTTCCTCGGCGCCGAGGACGACGTCCTCGCGGCTGACGCCGCGGGCGAAGGCCTTGTCCTTCATCTTCTTTCGCACCGAGCGCGCGTCCACCTCGTGCACGCTCTTCGACGGACGGACGAGCGCGGTCGCGGTGACGAGCCCGGTCAGCTCGTCCACGGCGAACAGTGCCTTCGCCATCGGCGTCGTGCGCGGCACGCCGGTGTAGGTCGCGTGGCCGAGGATCGCCTCGAGCACGTCCTCGGGGTAGCCGTGCTCGCGCAACACGCGCACCCCCTCGGACGGATGCTCCTCGGTGGGCGAGTGGGCGTCGTTGGGAAAGCGCTCGTAGTCGAAGTCGTGCATCAGCCCCGCCAGCCCCCACCGCTCGACGTCGCCGCCCA
>DATMHT010000337.1:0-16404 GCA_035554795.1 Gemmatimonadaceae bacterium
GGCTGGCGTTGCACCCGCCGCGCCGGCCGCCGCGGAAGCTCTCCCCAAGCGGAGGTCCTGCGTCGTGTCCAAGATCCTGCTCGCCACGCATGGCGGCGCCGGCGCCGACGGCGCGGTGCGCGTGGCCTCGCTCCTCGCCCCGCGCGTCGGCGCCGAGCTCGAGGCGCTCGTCGTGCTCGAGCCGATGCCCGTCGTGGACTACGGCTTCGGCGTCGTCGCCTCCTGCAGCGCCGAGGAAGAGGAAGCGATCGACGCGCAGCTCGTCGCCGACGCCAGCGCGCAGCTCGCCCGCTGCGACGCCGGCGGCGGCGCGCTGCGCTCCTGCTTCGGTCTCCCCGCCGACGAGATCGCCGGCGCGGCGCGCGCGTCGGACGCGGAGACGATCGTCGTCGGGCTCGGGCCGCACGGCGCCGTCGCGCGCGCCCTCGGCCAGGAGACGGCGCTGCAGCTCGTGCAGATCGCGAGCACGCCGATCCTCGCCGTCCCCGCCGACGCCACCGAGCTCCCGCATCGCGTCGTCGCCGCGGTGGACTTCACGCCGACGAGCATCCGCGCCGCCAACACCGCCGCCCGCTGGCTCGTCGCCGGCGACGTGCTGCACCTCGTGCACGTGCGCTCCGGCCACCACGCCGCCCGCGCCGGCGCCGACCTCCCCTTCACCGACCAGGAGGACGGGGCGCGCCTCGAGGCGCTCGCGCACGAGATCACGGTCGGCCGCGGCGTGCGCGTGGAGACGGCCGTGGTGGACGGCGAGCCGGCGCCGGCGCTCCTCCACTTCGCCACCCGTCACGACGCCGACCTGATCGCGCTCGGCAGCCACGGCTACGGCATGTGGAAGCGCCTGACGCTCGGCAGCGTCGCGTCGAAGATCGTGCGCCTGACGACGAAGTCCGTGCTCGTCGTGCCGATCCGCTGTCTCCCGGCGAACGGCTAGCGGCGTCGCCGCGCCGGAGCTCCGCTCGTGCTCCTCCCGTTCACCGCCGACGAGTTCTTCGACGTCTTCCGGCGCTACAACGAGGCCGTGTGGCCCGCGCCGTGGCTGCTGAACGCGCTCGCGCTCGTGGCGGTCGTGTTCGCGGTGCGGGGCGCGCCGCGCGGGCGCCGCACGACCGGCGGCATCCTCGCGCTGCTCTGGCTGTGGGCGGGAATGCTCTACCACGCCGCCTTCTTCGTCGCCATCAACGCGGCAGCCCTGCTCTTCGCGGCGCTGTTCGTGGTCGAGGCCGGGCTCCTCGCCTCGGCGACGTTCGGGCGCGCGCTCACCTTCCACGCCCGGGCCGACCTCCGCGGCGTCGTCGGCGGGGCGCTCGTCGCCTACGCGCTCGTCGGCTATCCGCTGCTCGGTGCCGCGCTCGGCCACCGCTACCCGGAGGCGCCGACGTTCGGGCTCCCCTGCCCGACGACGATCTACACCTTCGGCGTCCTGCTCTGGGCGGCGCGCCCCGTCCCGCGCGCGCTGCTCGTCGTCCCCGTGCTCTGGGCGGCGATCGGCACCGTCGCCGCCGTGCAGCTCGGCATGCGCGAGGACTACGGCCTCGCCGTCGCCGCGGCCGTCGCGACACCGCTGCTGCTGATGCGCCGGGGCCGGCGCTCGTTAGGCAGTCACCGCGTCGCGCGGCCGGCGTGACGACGCACGCGGTGACGATTCGCGCGTGCCCGGCGGGGATCTGGCCCTGGCTCGCGCGGATGGGCTACCGGCGCGGTGGGTTCCACAGCTACGACTGGCGCGGACGCGCGTTCGCGCGGCCATTGCGCCGGCGAACGCCGAGCTGTCCGGGTTCTCCTGACGTCGGCGCTGCCATTCCCCCCGGGGCTCTTTCAGGCGCACGCCGACAGACGTGAGGCGCCTGACGCGGCAGCTTCAACGCGAGAGCAGGACGCATCACCCTCGCCGGAGCCCCACCATGCGCGAACGCCGACTATCGCTCGTCTCGATGCGAGCCCACCCGCGCGCGTACGTGCGGGCGGCGCTGGCGGCGCTGCTGCTGCTCGCGGGCGGGATGCCCGTCGCGGCGGCGGTCGCGCAGAGCGACGGCGCACCGCTCCCGTTCGGCGTCGGCGAGCAGCTCAAGTACAGCGCCAGCGTCGGGAAGCTGGGGCGCGTCGGGAAGGCGGTGATGTGGATCGAGGGGCCGACCGACATCCGCGGCACGTCCACCTACGTCCTGCGGTTCGACTTCCGCGCCGGCATCGGGCTCGTGAAGGCGGAGGACCGCACCGAGTCCTGGCTCGACCCGCTGCGCATGGCGGCGCTGCAGTACCACAAGCGCGAGCGGCACCCGCTGTCGCGCCACGACGAGAGCGTGGACCTCTACCCCGCCCAGCGCCACTGGCAGGCCGCCGACGGCGAGAGCGGCGAGAGCCTGAGCGACGCGCCGCTCGACGAGCTGTCGTTCATGTACTTCCTCCGCACGATCCCGCTGACGGCCGACACCACCTACCAGTTCAACCGCCACTTCGACGCGGCGCGCAATCCGACGACCGTGCGCGTCGTCCGGCGCGAGGACGTGACGACGGCCGAGGGCGAGTTCCACACCGTGCTGCTCGAGATGCGCGTCAAGGACCCGCGGCGCTATCGCGGCGAGGGCGTCATCAGCATCAACCTGAGCGACGACGACCGGCGCCTGCCGGTGCGCATCGTCAGCTCGATGCCCGTGGTCGGCAAGGCGACGCTGACGCTCGACTCGCACGTCAGCGCGCCGCGGCAGCTGATGGCGCATGCGTTCTGAGGGACGGGGGACGAGGGACGGGGGACGGGGGACTTTCCCTGTCGTCCCTCCCTGCGCTCGGGACGACGACAGGAGGGGCCGGCTTCAGATGACCGAAGCCGGCCCCTCTGCTTGCGTCCCCCGTCCCCCGTCCCCCAGGGTCTTTCCCCTACAAACGTCGCGCCGGAGCCCTACGAAAGTTCGTTCTTCCACCCGACTTCGGCGGGGTCTGGAAAAGCCGATTCTATCTCCGTGAGTCGCGCGGGTCGCGCGGCTCCGGGTTCCACCCAACGGAGATCTGACCATGCGCAGACACACTGTCCTCTCCACTCTCGCCGTCCTGCTGGCGCCTGCCGCCATCGCCTGGACGTACGCGAGTGAGCCTCTCGCGCTGCAGCCGAAGAGCCGACTCTGGATCAACGGCACCTCGACCGTCCGCGCCTTCGAGTGCTCGGCGACCGCCTTCCAGACGCGCGTCGAGTCCAACACGGCCGACGCGGTGAGCGCCGTGCTCGCCGGGACGAAGGCCGTGCAGACCGCCGAGCTGACGGTGCCCGCCGCCAGCCTCGATTGCAAGAACGGCACGATGAACGAGCACATGCGCAAGGCGCTCAAGGCCAAGGAGAACCCGACGATCACCTTCCGGATCAGCTCCTACGACCTGGCGAAGGTCGGCAACGGCGTCAACGGCACCGCCAAGGGCGAGCTGACGCTCGGTGGTGTGACGAAGACGATCGCCGTCACCGCGCACGCGACGCCGGAGCCCGGCGGCGTCCTCCGCCTCACCGGCTCCCAGGACATCAAGATGACCGACTACGGGCTCAAGCCGCCGACGCTCATGCTCGGCACGCTGAAGGTGAACGAGCTGGTCAAGGTCAGCTTCGACCTGCTGCTCAAGGGAGGCACCCAGCCCGCCGCCGATTGACGCGCACCCGGTCGCTCTCGTCTTCCCTGAATTCGGTCATTCGAACCCGCTCCATCGCTCCAACCGGAGAACTTCCATGAGACCCCTCACTTCCGTCATCGCCGTCGTCGCGACCGCGGTTCTCGCGACTCCCACGTTCGCCCAGTCGACCACCGACACCACGACGGTCGCCAGCGCCGTCACCGTGAAGGCCAGCTCCACCGACAGCACCACGACCGCGAAGCCCAAGGACTCGACGACCGCCACCGCGGCGGCGAGCGCGAAGGCGCTGCTCCTCCCGCCGATCGAGTTCCAGCACATCCGCCCGAACGACCAGCGCGGCATCAACGTCTTCGAGGCCCCGAAGGAGACCGACGTCCCGTTCACCGGCTTCAAGGTCGGCTTCGGCGCCGGGTTCACGCAGCAGTTCCAGGGGCTCGCCCACGCCAACACCGCCACGCCGGTCCTCAAGACCGACGCCGCCGGCAAGATGTACAACGCGAACGCGCTCATCAACGTCGGCCACGGCTTCAACAACGCCGTCGCCAACGCCTACCTGAACGCGCAGCTCGCCAAGGGCATCCGCGTCGCCATGACCGGCTACCTCAGCGCGCGGCACCACAACGAGACGTGGATCAAGGACGGCTACCTCCTGATCGACGACTCGCCGATCGAGTGGACGCCGCTCAAGGTCCTGATGGCGTTCACGACGGTGAAGGCCGGTCACTTCGAGATCAACTACGGTGACACGCACTTCCGCCGCACCGACAACGGCAACGCGATGTTCAACCCGCTCGTCGGCAACTACATCATGGACGCCTTCACGACGCAGGTCGGCGGCGAGGTGATGCTCCGCGCCAAGGGCGTCATGCTGATGGGCGGCGTCACGAACGGCGAGGTCCGCGGCACGATCCTCAACCCGACGAAGCGTGCCCCGGCGTTCCTCGGTAAGATCGGCGCCGACGAGCAGCTCACGGACCTGCTCCGCGTCCGCCTCACCGGCTCGCTCTACAGCCAGTCGAAGGCGGCCAACCAGACCCTCTACAGCGGCGACCGCGCCGGCTCGCGGTACTACGACATGCTCGAGGCCTCGACCTCGACCGAAGCCGCCAACGCCTGGTCGGGCGCGATCCAGCCCTTCTCCGGCGCGAGCGCCGGTCTCCACGCGATGGTCGTCAACCCGTTCGTGAAGTTCGGCCCGGTCGAGTACTTCGGGAACTTCGAGCAGGCGAAGGGGCGCGGCACGACGGAGAAGGCGGACCGCACCGTCAACCAGATCGCCAACGAGCTGACCTATCGCTTCCTCGGTGACCAGCTCTACGTCAGCGGCCGCTACAACACCGTGTCGGGCAAGCTCGCCGGCATCGCCAACGACATCAACGTCAAGCGCTCGCAGGTCGGCGCCGGCTGGTTCATCACCCCGGTCATCCTGATGAAGGGCGAGTACGTCAGCCAGAAGTACCTCGACTTCCCGAGCACCGACATCCGCAACGGCGGAAAGTTCAACGGCTTCATGGCCGAGGCGACGATCTCCTTCTAGCCTTCCGAGCCAACGTTGGAGCGGCGGTAGACCGCTCGAGTGCAGGGACGGCAGCAGCGCCGGGGCTGAACGACAGCCCCGGCGCTGTTGCGTTGACGGAGGTGCGCGGCACTCATGCGTTGACGGAGGCGCGCGACGCTCGGCGGCTGCTTGTTGGGTCGACTGCGTCGCGCTACGAGCCAGCGCGCGGTGGCGGTGTGGGGGATGGGTGGCGGGCGGTGAGGCAGGACGAGTGTCGCGCGTGGCCTGCGGCGTGGCACGGCGAGCGCCGCGCGCGGTGCGTCACGGTCGCGATCTCGTCCGGGGGCGAGACACACGACTTTCCCACGCATCACCCATCACCCACACCGGCGGCGCGCATCCATCCCAGCGCGAGGGACGACGGAACCGTCGCGTCGCGAGGGAGTAGCCGAGCGCCTCTCACGCCAGCCCCGCCGCCAGCGCCGCCATGTTCGCGCGCACGAGAAAGGTGAGCAGCTCGCGCGCGGTGTCGTCCGACAGGCTGCGTGGCAATTGGATCGGGCGGCCCGGCCAGTCGCCGCCACTCGGGTTTCCGCCGGCGTTGCCCGCGCCGTCGCGCGCCGCCAACCGCTCGCGCGCGCTCGACATCACGAACGTCGGCGCGTCGGGCGGGATCGTGGCGAGGTCGTCGCGCCCCACGAGCAGCACGCGCAGGTTCTCCGCCGGGCCGAGCGGGCCGAGCATGCGCCGCAGCTTCCCCTCGAAGCGCGGGTCGGTGGCGACGTAGTAGACGAGACCGTCGTGCAGCCGCCGCGCGACGCTCTCCATCACCTCGGGCCGGAGCGAGACGGCGATCCACGGCTTCCCCAGACGCTGCGCCATCGCCTGCACCTCGGCGGCGTGGTAGAGCGTCGTGATGAGCACGTCCGCGCGCCGCACCGCCGACGGCGGCTCGGCGGCCGCGATCTCGTCCACCTCCACGCTCTCCGTCTCGTAGCCGTGGTCGGTCGCGAGCTCGGAGCAGAGCAGGTGGAGCTGGTCGGCGTTGCACTCGATGCAGGCGGCGCGCACCCGCCGCGTCTCGAGGCAGCGCCGAGCGTACTCGGGCAGCTCGCGCGGCGGCAGCCCGCGCGCGCGCGCCTGGAGCAGCACCGTCACCAGCCACGCGCCGAGGTCGGGCAGCGCACCGCTGCCCGCCGGGTGCAGCGGGCCGACGTACGCGCCCGAGCGCGGCCGCAGCACGACGAACCCCTCGGCGGCGAGCGCGCGCAGCGCCGCCATGACGACGCGGTCGTTGACGCCGAACTCGGCGGCGAGCGCGCGCGTCCCCGGCAGCCGCTCCCCTCCCTTCAGCCGCCCGACGTGCAGACCGTTCACGATGCGGTCGCGCAGCGCGTCGGTGACGGTGTCGCGTCCGGTACGCGCCATGGTCGCTCTCCGGTGATGATCCCTGGCCTCGGCGGAGCAGGGTGCCGCCGCTGACGCCGCTTCGCGAAGCAGACTATAAAGAACGTGTCTGATACAGCAATTATGCTGCTAGGCACGAAATGCTGTATTGAAAATACAGCAGATGGCGCGCGGTATGCGATGGCCCTCTCCACGTCCGAAACATCTCGACTGTCGTCCGCCGGCGCGGCGGCCGCCGAGCACCGAGAAGAAACCGACGTGGCACCCATGACCCGCTCCCGACCATCACTCCCCACTTCCCCCGACCGCGTGCCGCCGTCGCGGACGCTGCTCGCGGTCGCGGCCTGTGCGCTCCTCGCGACGCCGCCCGCCGCCGCCGTCGCCCGCGCCCAGGGTGACGCGCCGCCGCCCCGCTGCCGCGTGCTCTGCGCGCCGACCATCACGCTGATGCCCGGCGTGCTGCGGACGCATCTCGCGCGCGGCCCGCTCGTGCGCTCGACCACCACCGGCGCCGAGCACCGGCTCGCCGGCACGTCGTCGTTCGAGGCGATCGTCGCCGTCGGGGCGCGCACGCCGATCCCGCGCCTCGGCGTCTACGGCAGCGTGCAATGGCTGCCTAACGCGAGCGAGGCGCGCAACCCGTTCACGCTCTACACGGCGAGCGATCTCGGCACGGGCATCAAGGCCAACGCACCGACGGCCGACGCCGGCGTCACGCTCGCGCTGCTGCCGCCGGACCAGACGGGCGGCTGGCTCGACCTCGGCGCCAACGTCGGCGACCTGCTCAGCCAGGCCGCGCGCCCCACCGACCGCCGCGCCTACACGCACAAGCTCGACCTCGAGCTCGTCACGCACGTCCACGCCTTCGCCTGGAGCGCCGCGTCGAGCTGGCTGCACCGCACGTCGCTGTACGCGATCCTCGACTACGTCGCCACCGGGCTGCCGAAGGCGGGCGACGAGGTGCCGGTCGGCCGGCGGTTCGTCAGCGGCGCGCGTCCGCTCGCGCTCGTGTTCGGGCTGGCGCTCCCGGTGACGGAGGCGAAGCGATGACGCGCACCGCACTCTCGCTGCTCGCCGTCGTCGCGGCGACCGCTGGCTGCCGCACCACACCGCCGGTCGTCCTCGCGTCGCCGGGCGCGCTCACGCCCGCCTCGTCGCAGGTGGCGACGGTCACCGGCACCGGCTTCGCGGGGCCCGAGAACGTCGTCTACGACTCGGCCGCCGACGTCTTCCTCGTCAGCAACGTCAACGGCGGGCCCGCGGCGCGCGACGACAACGGCTTCGTCACTCGCGTCGCGCCCGACGGACGCGTGATCGCGCTCAAGTGGATCGCCGGCGGCGCGCACGGCGCCGTGCTCGACGCGCCGAAGGGGCTCGCCATCCGCGGCGACACGCTCGCCGTCGCCGACGTCGGTGCCGTGCACTTCTTCGACCGCCGCACCGGCGCGCCGCTCGGGAGTGTCGCGCTCCCCGGCCTGGTGATGAACGACCTCGCCTTCGCGAGCGACGGTACGCTCTGGATCACCGACACCGGCCCGAACCGCGGTACCGGTGGCGCACCCACCGACACGACGCGGGACATGGACGCGGTGTGGCGCGTGCTGCCGGGCGGCGCCGTCCGCGCCGCGGCGCGCGGCCTCGCCCTCGGCCGCCCCGACGGCATCGTCCTCGACGGCGCCGACGCACTCGTCGCCACCTTCGGCGCCAACCGCATCGAGCGCGTCGCGGCGCGCGGCGACAGCGGATGGGTCGGCGTCGCGACGCTGCCCGGCGGCCGCGTGGACGGGCTGCGCCGGCTCCCCGACGGCGCGCTCGTCGTCACGAGCTGGGACGCGGGCACCGTCTGGCGCCTCGCGCCCGGCGGCGCGCCGTGGCCGATGCTGACCGGCGTCACCTCACCCGCCGGCGTCGCCGTGGACACGCGGCGCCACCGGTTGGCCGTGACGTCCATGCAGGGCGACGCGCTCTACCTGCTGCCGCTGCGCTGACCACGCGCGCGCCGACGCACCACCATCCCGGAGGACGCTCAGGTGACAGAGAGGGACGACAGGAGCAGCAGGAGCAGAAGGCCGCGGCGCACGGCACGCGGCGCCGTCGCGATCGCGATCGCCGCGGTGCTCGGCATGACGACGGCCGCGTGCGGCACGAAGGACGACGCCGGCCGCGTCCCCTCGCTCGGGGCGACGCCGGCGACCGCCGCGACGCCGAGCAGCGCGTTCGCCGCGCCCGCCGTCGCCGCGCGCGGCGCGGCCTGGCTGCCGCCGGGCGCGGGCGACGGCGACTGGCTGATGCCGTCGCGCGACTACGCCGGCACGCGCTACTCGCCGCTCACGGAGATCACCACCGGCAACGCCGCGCAGCTCCAGCTCGCGTGGACGTTCGACGACGGCGAGTCGCACTACGGCCACGAGATGACGCCGCTCGTCGCCAACAACACGATGTACATCGTCTCGCCGTTCCCGAACCGCGCCTTCGCCCTCGATCTCACGAAGCCCGGCGCGCCGGTGAAGTGGAAGTACGAGCCCAACCCGTCGCCGATCGCGATCGGCAAGGCGTGCTGCGACGCCGTGAACCGCGGTGCCGCGCTCTACGACGGGAAGCTGATCTACAACCTGCTCGACGACCACACCGTCGCCGTGGACGCCGCCACCGGGAAGGAGCTCTGGCGGACGAAGCTCGCGAACGTCGAGGACGGCACGACGATGACGATGGCGCCGCTCGTCGCCGACGGCAAAGTGTACGTCGGCAACTCGGGCGGCGAGATGGGCGTCGCCGGCTGGCTCGCGGCCCTCGACGCGAACAGCGGCAAGGAGCTCTGGCGCGCCTACAGCGTCGGCTCCGACTCCCTCGTCCGCATCGGCGCCGAGTTCAAGCCCTTCTACGCGTGGATGCGCGGCAAGGATCTCGGCGCGACGACGTGGCCCGCCGGCGCGTGGAAGCACGGCGCCGGCGCACCGTGGGGCTGGGTCACCTACGACCCCGAGCTGAAGCAGATCTTCTACGGCACGAGCAACACCGGGCCGTGGAACGCCGACCAGCGTCCCGGGCTCAACCTGTGGACGAGCGGCGTCTTCGCGCGGAACGCCGCCGACGGCATGGCGCGCTGGGCGTTCGTCTTCACGCCGCACAACGAGTGGGACTACGACGGCGTGAACGAGAACATCCTCGTGGACCTGCCCGTGAACGGGCAGACGCGCAAGGTGATGGTGCAGTTCAACCGCAACGGCTTCGCCTACACCATCGACCGCACGACGGGCGAGGTGCTCGTCGCCAAGCCGTTCGGCCACGAGAACTGGGCGAGCGGCATCGACCCGAAGACGGCGATGCCGATCGTCAACGCCGACAAGCACACCGTGCCGCCCGGCCGCTGGGTGCGCGACATCTGCCCGGCCGACATCGGCGTGAAGGACTTCGAGCCGTCGGCGTTCTCGCCGCGCACGGGCCTCTTCTATGTCACCGTGCAGAACATCTGCATGGACTACAAGGGGCGCGAGACCGGCTACATCGCCGGCACGCCCTACTGGGGCGCGCAGATGACGCGGCACGTCGGCCCCGGCGGCAACTACGGCGAGTTCGTCGCCTTCGACGCCGCCACCGGGAAGAAGGTGTGGGGGATCCCGGAGCCGTTCCTCACCTACAGCGGCGCGCTCGTCACCGCCGGCGACGTCGCCTTCTACGGCACGGTGGACGGCTGGTTCCGCGCCGTGGACGCGCGCAGCGGCAAGGTCCTCTGGTCGCGCAAGCTGGGCTCGGGGATCATCGGCGCGCCGATGAGCTACCGCGGCCCCGACGGCCACCAGTACGTCGCCATCGCCGCCGGCGTCGGCGGCGGCGCGATGACCACCGCCAGCCAGCCCGGGTTCCCGGCGCGCGGCAGCACCTACTACGTCTTCACGCTCGGCCAGAACGTTCCGGCCACGACGCCGTCCACCGCCGGCGAGCAGTCGGGCGCGCCGAAGAAGGAAGGAGGGAAGCCGTGACGACGACCGATTCCACCAGCGCGCGCACCACCGCGGCGCGCGCCGCGGCGCTCGCCGTCGCGCTCCTCGGCTGCGCCGCGGTCGCGCTCGCCTCGTTAGGCGGATGTCGCGCCGACACGCAGGACGTGCGCGGCGGCGCCGTCGGCGACCGGACGCTCCCGCAGCGGCAGGCCGGCCCGGCGAAGGCCGCCGACACGACCGGGCTCCCGAACGAAGGCATCCTCGCCAACGTCGCCATCGGCGACATCGCCGGCGTCGGCAACAACACGCTCGACGCGACCATCAGGAATCCCTACGTCGGCGACATGGCGGCGATCAAGGAAGGACACGACCTGTTCGTCGGGATGAACTGCGCCGGCTGCCACGGCTACGATCTCAAGGGTGGCATGGGGCCTGACCTCACCGACACGTACTGGCGCTACGGCGGCTCGCCCGCCGACATCTACAAGTCGGTGTTCGAGGGACGCCCGCAGGGCATGCCGGCGTGGGGCCGCTCGATCCCGCCGGCGCTCGTCTGGAAGGTGGTCGCCTACATCCAGAGCAAGGGCGGCGCGTACCCCGCCGCGCTCGCCGACCGCGGCCGCCAGGGCGATCTCGGCGACGAGGACACGACCTCGTTCGGCACGCTCAAGGGGAGGAACAACCCGTGAGCGCCGGACGCCGGCGCGTCGGACGCCTGACGACTGGCGCGCTCCTCTCCACCGCGCTCGCCGCCTGCAACGGCACGACGTCGTACCTCGACGCGACGGGGTCGGCGGGACGCGCCGAGGGCACGCTCGGCTGGTGGCTCACCGTCGTGGCGAGCGTGGTGGTGCTGTTCGTGTGCGTTGCCGTTCTCGCCGGCGTCGCCCGCCACCGCGGCGAGCGGAACGCGCCGACGCGCGACGCCGCCGACGAGCCGGGCGACGAGGGCGCGGGTGCCCACCGCCGCGAGGTCCGCTCCGGCCTCGGCTGGATCTACGTCGGGCTCGCCGTCACCGTCGTCGTCCTGCTCGTCACCTTCGCCGGCACGATGGTCACGCTGAACGCGGCCAGCCACCCGCCGCGCACGCCGGCGCTGACGATGGACGTCATCGGTCACCAGTGGTGGTGGGAGGTGCGCTACGGCGACCCCGCCCATCCCGACTTCGCCTTCACGACGGCGAACGAGGTCCACCTTCCGGTCGGCGAGCCGGTGCGCGTCCGGCTCCACTCGGCGGACGTCATCCACAGCTTCTGGCTGCCGCAGATCGCCGGGAAGACCGACGTCATCCCGGGCCAGGTGAACGAGACGTGGCTCGAGGCGCGGCAGCCCGGCACGTCGCGCGGGATGTGCGCCGAGTACTGCGGGCTGCAGCACGCGGTGATGGCGCTCGCCGTCACCGCGGAGTCGCCGGCGGAGTTCGCGCGGTGGGCGCAGTCGCGGCGCGCGCCGGCGGCGGCGCCCACCGCGCCCGAGGCGCAGGCGGGGCAGGTGGTGTTCGCGCGCACGTGCGGCGTCTGCCACGCCGTCGCCGGCACGAACGCGCTCGGCCGCCTCGGCCCCGACCTCACGCACCTCGCGTCGCGGCCGACGATCGGCGCCGGCATGCTCGCGAACACGCCGACCAACCTCGCCAGCTGGATCACGAACGCGCCGGGCCTGAAGGAAGGCGCGCGCATGCCGGCGATCCCGCTCGACGGCGACCAGCTGCGCGCCGTCGTCGCGTACCTGCGAACGCTGCGCTGAGTCGATCGCGCTCCGACACCGAGTCCCAGTACCGAGGTCCTGCCCCGTGGCCGTCACCGCCCCAGTCGAGCGCCCTTCCGCCTCCGTCGCGCGCCTCCAGGAAAGCTGGGAGACGCCGCGCGGCTGGCGCGGCACGCTCTCCACGGTCGATCACAAGACGATCGGCCTCCGCTATCTCGTCACCGCGATCTTCTTCCTCGTCGTCGGCGGCGTCGAGGCGCTGATCATGCGCACGCAGCTCGCCGTCGGCAACGAGCACCTGCTCTCGGCCGGCGCGTACAACCAGCTCTTCAGCATGCACGGCGTGACGATGATCTTCCTCTACGCCGCGCCGGTGCTGTCGGGCTTCAGCAACTACCTGTGGCCGCTGATGCTCGGCTCGCGCGACATGGCCTACCCGCGGCTGAACGCGCTGTCGTACTGGACCTACCTCGTCTCGGGAATCTTCCTCTACACGAGCCTCCCGCTCGGCGCGATGCCCAACGCCGGCTGGTTCGACTACGTCCCGTACGCGGCGCGCGAGTACAACCCCGGGCTCAACGTGGACTTCTACGCGCTGACGCTTCTCCTCCTCGCCGTCTCGACGACCGTCGGCTCGGTGAACTTCATCACGACGCTGTTCAAGACGCGCGCGCCGGGCATGTCGCTCAACCGGCTGCCGATCATCGTCTGGGGGACGCTCACGGCGTCGGTGTCGAACGTCTTCGCGCTGCCCGCGCTCAGCGCGGCCGTCGTCATGCTCTTCCTCGACCGGCGCTTCGGCACGCGCTTCTACGACGCGAGCGCCGGCGGGCACCCGCTGCTCTGGCAGCACCTCTTCTGGATGTTCGGCCACCCGTGGGTCTACATCGTCGTGCTGCCGGCGATGGGGATCGTCTCGGACGCCCTGCCGACGTTCTGCCGGCGCCCGCTCGTCGGCTACACGTTCGTCGCCGTCGCGACCGTCTCCACGGCGATGCTCGGCTTCGGCGTCTGGCTGCACCACATGTTCGCGACCGGCCTCCCGCCGCTCGCCCTCGCCTTCTTCGGCGCCGCCAGCATCCTCATCACGATTCCAAGCGCGGTCGCCGTCTTCTCGTGGCTGGCGACGCTGTGGTACGGGCGCCCGTGGTATCCGGCGGCGATGAAGTTCATGCTCGGCTTCATCGCGCTGTTCGTGATCGGCGGCGTGAGCGGCGTCATGACCGCGGCCGTGCCCTTCGACTGGCAGCTCACCGACACCTACTTCGTCGTCGCCCACCTGCACTACGTGCTCGTCGGCATCAACGTCTTCCCGGTGATGGCCGGCGTCTACTACTGGTACCCGAAGTTCACCGGGCGCCTCATGGATGAGCGGCTCGGGAGCTGGAACTTCTGGACGATGTTCGTCGGCGTGAACCTGCTCTTCTTCCCGATGCACGTCGTCGGGCTGCTCGGCATGCCGCGGCGCGTGTACACCTATCCGACGGGGCTGGGGTGGGACGCGTACAACCTCGTCGAGACGGCCGGCGCCTTCCTCTTCGCCGCCGGCGTGCTGCTCTTCCTCGTCAACGCCTGGCGGAGCCGCGTCCACGGCCGCCCGGCGGGCGCGAACCCATGGGACGCGCCGACGCTCGAGTGGAGCGTGCCGTCGCCGCCACCGGCGTACAACTTCGCCGTCCTGCCGACCATCGGCAGCCGCCACCCGCTCTGGGAGGGGCGGCTCGACGAGGGCGTCGTCCGGTCAAGGCTCGACCGCGGCCCGGTGCTCGACGACGGGCGCGAGACGTTCGCGACGACGCCGCTCGACGCCGAGCCGGCGGCGGTGATGCGCATGCCCGAGGACTCGTACGCGCCGCTCACGCTCGCCGTCTCGCTCGGCGTGATCGCCTACGGGCTCCTCTTCTCGCTGTGGTGGCTCGCCGCGCTGGGCGCCGTCGCGACGGCGGCGTGCGCGATCGCCTGGCTCTGGCCCGACGCGGCGACCGCGTTCGCCGGCACGACCCGCACCGAGTTCGGCGACCTGCCGGTGGGCGCGAGCGGGCGCCGCGGCGTCGGCTGGTGGGGGATGGCGTGCACGGTCGCGACCGAGGGGGCGTTCTTCGCCTACCTGCTCTTCGGCTACTTCTACCTCGCGTCCATGTCCGGCAACCCGTGGCCGACACGGGTGCCGGGCTTCGGGCTGCCGCTCGTCAACACGCTGATCCTGCTCGCGAGCAGCGCGGTCGTGCTCTGGGCCGAGCGCGGCATCCGCGCCGGCAGCACGACGCGGCTCCGTGTCGGCTTCGCCGTCGCGATCGCGCTCGGCGTCCTCTTCCTCTCGCTGCAGGGCGTGGAGTACGGGCGCGAGGCGCTGTCGCCGACGCACGACGCGTATGGCTCGCTCTTCTACACGATCACCGGCTTCCACGGCGCGCACGTCTTCGTCGGGCTCGTCATGCTCGCCGTGGTGCTCGTGCGCGCGCTGCGCGGTCACTTCGGCGCGCGGCGCCACGAAGCCGTGTCCAACGTCGCGCTCTACTGGCACTTCGTGGACGTCGTCTGGCTCGCCGTGTTCACCTCGCTCTACGTCACACCCCACCTGAGATAGACGATGGCGGACGCCCGCAGCCCCAGCCCCGCCACCGGCGCCACGACGACCGGCGCCGGCGGCCACCCCGCGCCCGCGCGCGACCGCGTGCCGCTCGCCGCGCTCTGGTTCGGCCTCTTCGGCGCGCCCGCGGCGTGGACCGTCCAGGTGCTCGTGAACCTCGCGCTCGCCTCGCACGCCTGCTTCCCGCGCCTCTTCCCGCTGGCCGCGCCGGTCACGGGAGGCCTGCGCGGCATCGTCTTCGGCGTCAGCCTCGCGGCGATCGCGGTCAGTGCCGCGGCGGCGGCGGTGGCGTGGGGGACGTGGCGGCGCACGCGCGACGAGCACCAGCAGGGGTCGGGACGCGCGCGCGAGCACTCGCGCGGCGCGGCACTTCTCGAAACCGGCGAGGGGCGCACCCGCTTCATGGCGCTCGCCGGCGTGCTGACGGGCGTGACGTTCCTTCTCGTCACCATCCTGAACACGGCGGCGATCTTCCTCGTGTCGCCCTGCGGCGCCTGACGATCCGCGCGGGGCGTACCGCGCTCTACTGCGCGGGGACGCGCTGCCGGCGCCGTCGCCGCCGACGCATCAGAAAGCCGAGCACGGCGCCGACGACGAGCAGCGCGATCGCGAGGCTCGCCCAGCCGATGTAGTGCTCGAGCCGCGGCAGGTTGCGGCCGAAGAGATAGCCGAGCGTGCCGAACGCCACCGCCCAGCAGACGCCGCCGAGCGCGTTGTAGATCGTGAAGATGCCGTAGGGCATGTGGCTCACGCCGGCGAGCGCGGCGGCCCAGCTCCGCAGCAGCGCCACGAAGCGGCCGATGAAGACCGTCTTCGCGCCGTGGTTGGCGAAGAAGCGGCGGGCCCACGCGATCTTCGCCTCGTCGAAGCCGACGCGGCACCCGAAGCGCCGCACGAGCGGCAGCCCGCCCTTGCGCCCCAGCCAGTAGCCGGCGTTGTCGCCGAGCACCGCGCCGATCGCCGCCGCCGCGACGACGCCGGCGATGCTCAACTGCCCGAGCGCCGCGTAGGCGGCGGCCGTGACGAGCGCCGTCTCCCCCGGGAGCGGCACGCCGAAGCTCTCGACGGCGACGAGGACGAAGAGGAACGCGTAGCCGTACGACGCGACGAGATGCGTGATGGTGTCGTGCACGGATGCGAGGCTCAGGCTCGAGGCGGTGGTGGCGGCGGCGCGGAATCGTCCGCCGCGGGACGGGGTGGCGCGGCCACGGCGGCGTCGTCATCGCGCCGGCTCCCCGCCTGACGACGGTCGGCGCCACGTCGCTCGGCGGGTCCGTGACGCGGCCGCGCGACGCGCCACGTGGCGAACGCGGCCCCGACGAGCACGAGCAGCGCCGGCGTCGGGAAGAGGTCGGGCTGCGACAGCGCGACGGCGAGGAGCCAGTAGAGGAAGCCCTCGACGACGAGCACGATCGCCCAGACGTTGCCGAGCGACCGGAGACGCGAGCGCATTCAGTGGTCCGACGGAGTGATGGACAGGTGCGGCGCCTGGACGAGGATGGAACGGACTCGCCGCCGATGAATGCACGTCACGGGCCCGGATGCGCGCGCGGCTCGTGCCGTACGAGCATCGGCGCGCGCGGCGCCGTCAGTACAGCAGCGCCTCGACGCGGTGCGCGTGCACCATCGCCTCCGACGGCGACCA
>DATMHT010000338.1:0-10066 GCA_035554795.1 Gemmatimonadaceae bacterium
GCGGGCCGTGCCGCTCGAGGACGTGCTCGACTCGCGCACGGACAGGTGACGGGAGACGACGATGCTGCTCTCGCTCGCCGATCTGCTGCCGCTCGCGCTGCTCGGAGCCGCGCTCGGTCTCGACGTCGTCAGCTTCCCGCAGGCAATGTTCTCGCGGCCATTGGTCGCGGCGACCGTCGCGGCGTCCTTCCTCGGCCATCCCGAGCGCGGACTGCTGGTGGGCGTGACGCTCGAGCTGATCGCGCTCGAGACGCTGCCGTTCGGCGCGTCGCGCTATCCCGAGTGGGGCTCGGCGTCGGTGGTCGGCGGCGCGCTGTACGCCGTGAACGGGCCGCCGACCGGGGGATACGGCGCGCTCGCGGTCTCGGTCCTGTCGGCGCTGGCCACGGCCTGGCTCGGCGGCAACTCGATGGTCTGGCTGCGGCGGCTCAACGCGCGCTGGGCGCGCGCCCGGCTCGAAGGGGTCGAGCGCGGGTCGGCGCGCACTGTGATGGGGCTGCAGGTCGCCGGGCTCACCGCCGACCTCGTGCGGGGCGGGCTGCTGACCGGCCTCGCCCTCGCGGTCCTGCGCCCGCTCGCGTCGCTCGCCCTCGCGCACTGGGGCGCGCGCCCCGACATCTCGCGAGCGTTCGCGGTCGGCGTCGCGGCGACGGTCGCGGCGGGCGCGGCGTGGAAGCTGTTCCACCCGACGAAGGGAGCGCGCTGGTATTTCGTGGGCGGCCTCGCCGTGGGCTTCGCCGTGCTCGCGCTCCGATGACGGCGCACAACGTGGCTCCCCCGGGTCCGAGCTCCTTTTCCGGTCCGCCGCGCGACCGGGCGTCGGTGGCGCCGCGGGCGCTGCCGGCGCGCGTCTGGCTGGCGATGTTCGGCCGACTGCTCGCGATCCAGGCGTCGTGGAACTACGAGACGCTGATGGGCAACGGCATCGGCTTCTGCGTCGAGCCGGCGCTGCGCATGCTCCCCGGCGGCCGCGGCGGTGACGCCTACCGCGCGGCGCTCGCGCGGGAGTCGAAGTACTTCAACGCCCACCCCTATCTCGCGTCCGTCGCCGTCGGCGCGCTCGCCCGCGTGGAGCTCGACGGCGAGGCACCGGCGCGGATCGAGCGCTTCCGGACGGCGCTCTGCGGTCCGCTCGGCAGCGTCGGCGACCGGCTCGTGTGGGCCGGATGGCTGCCGTTCTGCTCGGTCGCCGCGCTCGCCGCCTTCGGGCTCGGCGCCGGACCGGCGGCGGTCGTCCTGCTCTTCCTCCTGCTCTACAACGTCGGCCACTTCGCGCTCCGTGCGTGGGGACTCACGGTCGGTTGGCGGCGCGGCCTCGGTGTCGCGTCGGCGCTCGCGAACCCGGTGCTGCGGCGCGGCCCGGAGCACATCGCGCGCGTCGCCGCCCTCGTCGCCGGCGCGGCGCTGCCGCTGGCGCTCAACCGCGCGATCGGCATCGGCCGCGCGCTCACCGGCGGTGCCGTCGTCGCGGTCGTCATCGGCGCGGTGCTCGTGGCGCGGCTGCACGGCCGCGCGGAGGGCTGGCGCATGGCGCTGGCCGCGCTCGCCCTCTTCGTCCTCTACTCGGTGGTCCGGCATGGCTGAACGCAGTGTCCAAATCGTCAACCGCAACGGCTTGCACGCGCGTCCCGCCGCCGAGATCGTGAAGGCGGCCGCCAAGTTCTCGAGCGAGATCACGATCTCGCGCGACGACCTGGAGGTCAACGGGAAGAGCATCATGGGCGTGATGATGCTCGCCGCCGAGTACGGCTCGACGGTGATGCTGCGAGCGAGCGGGCCTGACGCCGAGCAGGCGCTCGACACGCTCTCGCGTCTCATCGCGGACAAGTTCGGGGAGAGCTGATCGTGGATCGCCGTATCGTCGGCATCCCGGCGTCGCCGGGTATCGTGGTCGGGCCCGTGTACCTCCTGCGCTGGGAGGTGCCCGAGGTCCCGCACCGCATCGTCGCCGACGAGGAGATCGAGGGCGAGATCACGCGACTGCGGCAGGCGATCGCGGCCAGCATCGCGCGCCTCAATCAGGTTCGCGCCCGCGCCGAGCGCCACGCCGGCGTCGAGGAGGCGGCGATCTTCGACGTCCAGATCTCGATCCTCGAGGACGCGACGCTGACCGAGAGCGTCGAGGCGCTCGTGCGGCAGAACTGGAGCGCCGAGAAGGCGTTCGACTTCGTGCTCCTCGAGTGGCGCGGCCACTTCGCGCGCCACAACCAGCCGATGCTGCGCGAGCGCGTGAGCGACCTGACCGACGTCCACATCCGCGTCCTGACGCACCTCCTCGGCCTGTCCGACCACGACCCGGTGGATCTGCCGAAGGGGTCGAACGCGGTGCTCGTCACCCACGACCTCACGCCGAGCGTCACGATGCAGCTCGATCGCGACGCGATCATCGCGCTCGCGACCGACGCCGGGACGCGCACCTCGCACGTCGCCATCCTCGCGCGGTCGCTCGGCCTCCCGGCGGTCGTCGGGCTGCGCAACGCGACCTCGCAGCTGCGCGGCGACGAGATCGTCGCGCTCGACGGCTCGACCGGAATCCTCGCCGTCAATCCGACCGAGGCCGAGGTGGTCGCGTACCGCCAGCGCCGGGTCCGCGAGGAGGCGGCCGAGGTCGAGCTGCGCCAGCTCGCGACCGCCGAGTCGGTGACGACCGATGGCGTGACGGTGACGATCCGCGCCAACGTGGACATCCCGGAGGAGGCCGAGGCCGCGGCCACGAGCGGCGCCGACGGCGTCGGGCTGATGCGCACGGAGTTTCTCGTCGTCGGCCGTGCGGCCATGCCGGACGAGGACGAGCAGTATCGCGCCTACTCCAAGGTCATCACCGCGTTCGGCGGACACCCCGTCGTCATCCGCACCTACGACATCGGCGGCGACAAGCTGCCGGTCGGCGGCTTCCCCACCGAGCCGAACCCGTTCCTGGGCTGGCGCGCGATCCGGATGTGTCTCGACGAGCCAGGGCTGTTCAAGACGCAGCTCCGCGCCCTGCTGCGGGCGGCCGTGCACGGCGACGTACGCATCATGCTGCCCCTCATCGTGTCGGTAGAGGAGGTGCGCGCGGCGCGGGCCCTGCTCGCCGAGGCGGCGGAGGAGCTCGAGGCGCGCGGCGCCGCGTTCCGCCGCGACGTGCCGCTCGGCATCATGGTCGAGACGCCGGCCGCCGCCGTCGCCGCCGATACGCTCGCGCGCGATGTCGCCTTCTTCTCGATCGGCACCAACGACCTCGTGCAGTACACGCTGGCCGTGGACCGGGGCAACGCGAACCTCGCCGCGCGCTTCACGCCGATGCACCCGGCGGTGCTCCGACTCGTGAAGCGCACCGTGGACGTCGGCCGCGAGTACGGCCTCGACGTGAGCGTGTGCGGCGAAATGGCGTCGCAGCCGCTAATGGCGCTCACGCTCGTCGGGCTCGGTCTCCGCTCGCTGAGCGTCGCGCCGCGCGCGGTGCCGCTCGTGAAGCGCATCGTGCGCGGCGTGAGCGCCGAGGGCGCGGCGCGCGCCGCGGACGCGGCGCTCGCGGCCTCCACCGCCGACGCGGCCGAGGCGGTCGTCCGTCGCTTCGCGGGCGAGGCACTCGGCGAGTCGGCCGCCGCGCTCTTCGGCGAGCCCACCGAGGGTGCGGCCACGGTCGCCGACACGCCGCGCCCGGCGGCCGCCGCGCCGCGCTGACGGTCGCGCTGGCGGCCACGCCGGCGCATCAGCCGCCGCGCGAGCGCTGTGCGGTCGTCGCGCGAGAGGGTGTCCGCGTCGCGGTACGGGTTGCTCGGACCCGTTCGACCCGGTAGCATTCGACGCTGGGCGCCCACAGCGGCGCCTTCCCTTTTCACACCCCCGCGTTCGTGCTCCGGCCGACGCGGGCGACCCGTCCGCCGCGATCGCGCGTCGGATCCGCTCCCCACACTCTCCAGCCGCTGCCCGCCACGGGATCGCTTGTGACCGATAGACACCTCTTCACCTCCGAGTCCGTCACCGAAGGGCACCCGGACAAGATCGCCGACCAGATCTCGGACGCGGTGCTCGACGCGATCCTCACCGAGGACCCCGACGCGCGCGTGGCCTGCGAGACGCTCGTGACGACGGGGCTCGCGGTCGTCGCCGGCGAGATCACGACCGACACGTACGTGCACATCCCGGAGATCGTGCGCGGTACGATCGAGCGGATCGGCTACACCGACGCCACGTACGGCTTCGATCACAAGACGTGCGCGGTGATGAGCACGATCGACAAGCAGTCGCCCGACATCGCGCAGGGCGTGGACACGGGCGGCGCCGGCGATCAGGGGATGATGTTCGGCTACGCGAGCGACGAGACGCCGGAGCTGATGCCGATGCCGATCCAGCTCGCGCACCGGCTCACCGAGGCGCTCTCGGAGCGCCGCAAGTCGGGCGACCTCGACTGGCTGCGTCCGGACGGCAAGGCGCAGGTGACGGTCGTCTACGAGGACCACCGGCCGGTGATGGTGGACACGGTCGTCATCTCGACGCAGCACGCCGAGCACATGTCGCACGCGAAGATCAAGAAGGCGATCATCAGCGACGTCATCGAGGCGACGATCCCGGCCGAGCTGCTGCCGAAGCGCCCCAAGTACCACATCAACCCGACCGGCCGGTTCGTCGTCGGCGGTCCGCAGGGCGACGCCGGGCTCACCGGCCGCAAGATCATCGTCGACACCTACGGCGGAATGGGCCGACACGGCGGCGGCGCGTTCAGCGGCAAGGATCCGTCGAAGGTGGACCGCTCGGCGTGCTACGCGGCGCGCTGGGTCGCGAAGAACATCGTCGCCGCCGGGCTCGCGCGCCGCTGCGAGGTGCAGGTCGCGTACGCGATCGGCGTCGCCGAGCCGGTGTCGATCATGGTGGACACGTTCGGCACGGGGAAGGTGTCCGACGAGCAGCTGCGTCGCGCCGTCTCCGAGGTGTTCGACCTGACACCGAAGGGGATCATCCGCGATCTCGAGCTGCGCAAGCCGATCTACGAGCGCACCGCCGCCTACGGCCACTTCGGACGCTCGCCCGAGAAGGTCGGTGGAAACGGCAAGGGCGGCCGCACGTTCTTCACGTGGGAGCGCACCGACCGCACGGCGCAGCTCAAGAAGGCAATCCGGTGACGACCTAGCCTGATTCCTGATTCCTGCCTGCTGAAGCCAGCCCGTTCGAGCGGCCGGCAAGAGGGCGCAGGAACTAGGAATCAGGTCGGATGCCCACCCCATCTCACATCTTCAAAGCGACTCGACTCATGGCCACCACCGCTCGCGGCACCTCCGCCGACTACGACATCAAGAACATCGCCCTCGCCGACGTCGGAAAGGACCGCACCGAGTGGGCCGAGCGGTCCATGCCGGTGCTGCGCCAGATCAAGGAGCGCTTCGCGAAGGAGCGCCCGCTCGCCGGCAAGCGCGTCTCGGCGTGCCTCCACGTGACGGCCGAGACGGCGAACCTGATGATCACGCTCAAGGCCGCCGGCGCCGACGTCGCGCTCTGCGCCTCGAACCCGCTGTCGACGCAGGACGACGTCGCCGCGCACCTCGTGCGCGACCACGGCATCAAGGTCTTCGCGATCAAGGGCGAGGACGAGCACACCTACTACGAGCACATCCGCGCCGCCATCGCTCACCGCCCCGAGGTGACGATGGACGACGGTGCCGACGTCGTCGGCGCGCTGCACATGATCGCCCTCGGCCGCGTCGACGAGCTGCCGTCGGCCGTGCGCTCGTGGGTCGAGTCGCTGTCGGACGCCGAGCGGAAGTCCGTCATCGCGGACGTCGTCGGCAGCACCGAGGAGACGACGACGGGTGTCATCCGCCTCAAGGCGATGGCCAAGGACAAGGTGCTGCGCTTCCCGGTGATCTCGGTCAACGACTCGTTCACCAAGCACCTGTTCGACAACCGCTACGGCACGGGCCAGAGCACGATCGACGGCATCCTCCGCGCGACCAACCTGCTGCTCGCGGGCTCGACGTTCGTCGTCGCCGGCTACGGCTGGTGCGGGCGCGGCGTCGCGTCGCGCGCGCGCGGCCAGGGCGCCAACGTCATCATCACCGAGATCGATCCGCTCAAGGCGCTCGAGGCGGTGATGGACGGCTTCCGCGTCATGACGATGGAGGAGGCGGCGCCGATCGGCGACATCTTCTGCACGCTCACCGGCAACATCCACGTCATCCGCGGCGAGCACTTCAAGGCGATGAAGGACGGCGCGGTGGTCTGCAACTCCGGCCACTTCAACGTCGAGCTCGACCTCGACGCGCTGGCGAAGCTGGCCGGCGGCAAGAAGCGTCAGGCGCGCGAGTTCGTGGACGAGTTCATCGTCGGCGGGAAGCGCATCTTCGTCCTCGGCGAGGGCCGTCTGATCAATCTCGCCGCCGCCGAGGGGCACCCGGCGTCGGTGATGGACATGAGCTTCGCGAACCAATCGCTGGGCGCGGAGTATCTCGTGAAGCACGCCTCGTCGTTGGCGAAGGACGTGCATCGCGTCCCCGAGGCGCTCGACCGCGAGATCGCGCGCATCAAGCTGCAGGCGATGGGCTCGGAGGTGGATACGCTGACCGACGAGCAGAAGAAGTACCTCGCCTCGTGGGACATGGGCACCTGAGCCCGAGGCGGTGCCGTGGAGCGGGCGGCGCGGTCATCGCGCCGCCGCCGTCCGCCCCGCGCACCCGAACCGTGGTCCGAGGTCGTGATGGTTGAAGTCACGGTGGCGAAGCTCGGCGTGGACAGCTCGACCAACTCCTACGTCGTCATCCTGCAGGAGAGGGACGGGAGCCGCATCCTGCCCATCTGGATCGGGCAGCCGGAGGCCGAGTCCATCGTCATGCACATGAACAACATCAAGCGTGAGCGGCCGCTGACGCACGACCTGTGCAAGAGCCTGATCGTCGGGCTCGGCGGGTCGCTGCGGCGCGTGCAGATCACCAAGGTGCAGAAGAACACCTACTTCGCCGAGCTGCACATCCAGCGCGGCGAGGAGATCGTGCAGATCGACGCGCGCCCGTCCGACAGCATCGCCGTCGCGCTCCGGCTCTCGGCGCCGATCTTCGCGCAGGAGTCGCTGCTGACCGTCGTCGCCGACGAGGAAGACAGCGACGAGGCGATCCCGGGCTCGCCGTCGAGCGGCCTGCCGTCGCCGGCCGATCCGGACGCGCTGAGCACGGAGCAGCTGAAGGAGCACCTCGAGCGCATGCGCCCCGAGGACTTCGGCAAGTTCAACCTGTAATCCGGCGCCGCGCCGCGTGACCGAACTCTCCCGCCGCGCGGCGCCACGGCGCGCGTCCGTCGCGCCGCTCGCGCGAATCGCGCTCGTCGTCAGCGCCGTCCTCGCCGCCGCCGGCGCGACGCTCGCCGCCACCGCCCGCCCGCTGCCCGCCCAGGGCAATGCGGCCGGTGCCGCCCACCCCGCGCAGACCGACGACCCGGGCGACACCGTCGTCGCCGAGTCGCGACGCGTCGCCGGCCGCGTCATCCGGCCCGGCGGCGACAGTATCGTCCCCGTCGCGGACGTGTGGGTCACGATCCACCGCGTCGGTCCGGACCACGCCGGCCCGCTCGACTCGGCGCGCACCGATCGCGCCGGCCGCTACGGCTTCACCTACCGCACCTCGGGCAGCGAGCGCGCGGTGTATTTCGTGTCGGCGTCGTACGGCGGGATCGCCTACTTCTCGCAGCCGCTCACCGCCAGCGCCGTCACCGGCGACGCCGCCGAGATCATGGTGTTCGACACGACGTCGAAGACGGTGCCCGTCACCGTCCGCGGCCGTCACATCATCGTCTTCGCCGACAGCGGCGGACGCGGCAAGCAGCAGGTGGTCGAGGTCTACGACCTGTCGAACGACACGTCGGTGACCGGCATCGGGGACGATCGCGGCCGCGGGCACCCGACCTGGACGGCGGTGGTGCCCGCCGAGGCGCGCGACTTCACCGTGGGACAGGGCGACGTACCGGCCGCCGCCGCGCGACTCGCCGACGGTCGCGTCGAGGTGTACGCGCCATTCGCACCGGGGCTCAAGCAGTTTGCCTTCTCGTACACGCTGCCGGAGAAGGCCTTCCCGCTCTCGGTGCCGATGGAGCGGCCGACGTCGATTCTCGAGGTCCTCGTCGAGGGACAGAACGGCTCGGCGTCGGGCGCGAAGCTGAAGGAGGTGAACCCGATCCACCAGGAAGGGCGCAACTTCCGGCGCTTCCTCGGCCAGGACGTCGCCGCCGCGGCGGTGGCGAAGATCGAGTTCATCCCGATGGCCTTCGCGACGCGGCGCACGCTCTACGTCGCCGTGCTCGTGATCCTGGCCGGCGCCGCGATGCTGCTGGCGCTCGCACGCGCCGCCGGCCGCGGGCGTCGCTCGATCGTGGACACGGTGGCGTTCTCGCGCGCCGCCGCCAACGGCACCGCGCCCGTGGTGACGACGGATCCGGAGCGCCTCGCGCGCGAGATCGCCGCGCTCGACGCCGCGTTCGACCGCGAGCGCGCGCCGACCGAGGAGGCGCGCGCCGCGTACCAGACGCGCCGCGACGCGCTGAAGCAGGAGCTGACCGCGGCGCTTGCCGCGCGCGACGGGCTCGGGTAGATTCGCGTTGCACCCGCGGTCCAGTCGCGCGGGTGCGACAACCGAACCACTCGCGGACGGGAGCCACGGAAGCCGGTGAGATGCCGGCGCGGCCCCGCCACTGTATCGGGCAGCAACACGCGCCTCCGGAATGCCACTGACCCCAGTCGGGTCGGGAAGGCGGACGGCGCGGCCCGGAGTCAGGAGACGACTCGCGTCCGCGCCACTCGAACGGACCCTCGGGGGAGGGCCGGTGGCGATCGAGGCACGCGGCGCGCTCCGGAGCGAGAGGAGGGCGTTCGTCGGTAGTCTCGCGTTGCGGGCGTCCCTCGTCGTGTCGGGACGCCTTTTTTGCGCGCAGCAAGCACTGCCACCGTAGCGAATCACGACGCCCGCGCACTCCGCGCGGCGCTCAGCGCGTGCGCGCTCGCGATGCTGGCGTTCGCGTCAGGCGCGTGCCGGCGAGACGCCGGGGACGACGCGGTCGCCGCCTCCGCGGCCCGCCACCGGCCACCCGCCACCCGGCCGCTCGACGACTTCGGCCACCCCGTCCCGATCCCGGCGACGCCGGCCGCGGCGCCCGCGCGCATCGTCTCGCTCAACCCGACGACGACCGAGCTCCTGTTCGCGCTCGGCGCGGGCCCTCGCCTCGTCGGCCGCACGCGCTTCGACCTCTGGCCCGACTCGGCGCGGCTCGTCCCCGACGTCGGCGACGGCATCCGGCCGAACGTCGAGCGCGTGCTCGCGGCGCGGCCGGAGCTCGTCGTCCTGTACGCCAGCGCCGACAACGCCGCCGCCGCCGCGCGGCTCGCCGACGCCGGCATCCCGACGCTCGCCCTCAAGGTGGATCGCGTCGCCGACTTCCGCCGCGCCGCGCTGCTCCTCGGCGCCGCGATCGGCGACACGGCGCGGGCCCGCGCCGTCGTGGACTCGGTGAACGCCTCGCTCGACCGCGTGCGCCGAGCGACGGCGCCGCTGCCGAAGCCGCGCGTGTTCTACGCGCTCTACGACTCGCCGCTCTACACCATCGGTGCGGGGAGCTTTCTCGACGAGCTGCTGACGATCGCCGGCGGCCGGAACGTCTACGGCGACGCGACGCAACCGTCGCCGCAGGTGGCGCTCGAGGACGTCATGCGCCGCGACCCGGACGTGATTCTCGCGGCGCGCGCCTCCGTCCCTAAGATTCTCGCCTCGCCCGCCTGGCGGCCGCTGCGCGCGGTGCGCGAGCGCCACGTGTACGCCGTGGACGACGCGCTCGTCGAGCGGCCGTCGGTGCGCCTCGGCGAGGCCGCGCGTCATCTCGCCCGCGTGCTTCACCCCGCGGTGACGCCGTGACGCGCCCGACGCGCGGCACGCTCTTCTGGCCGGTGGCGCTCGCGGCGCTCGTCGTGGGCGCCGTCGCCGGCGTCGCCCTCGGCGCGGTGCCGCTCTCGCTGCACGCCGTCGCCGACGCGCTCGCGGGGCGCGGCGACGCCGACGCGGTGGCGATCGTGCGCACGCTGCGACTGCCGCGGGTCGTGCTCGCGGCGCTCGTC
>DATMHT010000339.1:0-3840 GCA_035554795.1 Gemmatimonadaceae bacterium
TCCGGCATGGCGCGTCAAGCTCCGCCTCGCGCCGCGCTCCACGTACACGCTGATCGCGGACGAGGCCCTCCGCGACATCCACGGCCGGGCGCTCGTCGGACCGCGGAGCGTGAAGCTCGTCACGCACGACTACCGTCCCGCAATCGGCTTCGCGCTGGGGTCCGTGACGATACCGCGCTCCGGTCCGCGCACGCTCCCGCTTCGCCACGTCAACGTGCGCACGGCGCGGATCATCAGCTACACGTTTCCCGAGCCCGCGAGGGCCCGGGTTCTGGCCGCGGCGCCCTTCCGGCTCGACACGAGCCTCCTCTCGCTCGGGGGACGACCGGAGACGACGCTGGTCGCGCTCGCGGCCCCGTTCAACGTCGAGCGCACGACCGAGCTGCCGCTCCCCGCTCGCCTCACCGCCGCCGGCACGGGCGTCGCGGTGCTCGCGATCGAGGCGGTGCAGGACATCCCCTCGCCGGAGGCCGAGGCGGCCGCGCGATCCGGTGGTCTGAAGCCGATCGTCGTGCGTGCGCCGTACCCGGGCAGGAGCGGACCGCGACTCGTGATCGTGCAGCTCACCGATCTCGCCGTGCACGCGAAGGCGGGTCCCGAGGGAGGCGCGGTGCTGGTGACCGGCCTCGCCGACGGACGCCCACGGGCCGGCGTCGCGGTGCGACAGCTCGACGCCGAGGGGAACACGCTCGCACGGGGCTCGACCGGGCCGGACGGTGTCGCCGAGCTGCGGTACGTCGTCGATCCGCGCACCGCCGCACCACCGCGTGACGGGCCGATCCCGAGCCGGACACAGTCCGGCGCGGTGCTCATCGAAGCAGTGGCGGACGGCGACCGCGTCGTGACTCCCCTGATGATTCGGGCCATCGGCTACCCGCCCTGGGGCCCGCTCGAGCCGGCGCGGCTCGGCGGACGCAGCCAGATGCCGCGCACGATTGCGGCGACGCTCTTCACCGACCGCGGCATCTACCGTCCAGGAGAGATGCTCTACGTCACGGGCGTGCTGCGCCAGGGAACGCTCAGCACACTGAAGGTGCCGACGCGAGGCGACTCCGCGCGTCTCACGGTGCGCTATCAGCCGACGGGCGGGGAGAGCGACGAGGACGTGGTCGTCCGCGATACCGTGCTGCACATGACAGAGTTCGGCACCGTGACCGATTCCTCGAGGCTTCGTACCGGTCTGCCGCTCGGCGGCTACGTGGCCGAGCTCTCGTACGATGGGAGTACGGTGGCGCGGGAGGAGCTGCGCGTCGCCGAGTATCGCGCGCCGGAGTTCCTCGTCGACGCCCGCACGGATTCTACACCGCGATACGGTGGAGACACCGTGCGCGTGGACGTCACGGGCCGATATCTCTTCGGCGCGCCGATGGGGCGGGCCGAGGTGAGATGGGGAGCGGTCATCCACGAGGTGCAGCCCTGGGAGCTGCGCATTCCCAGGGCCGACGGCTGGACGGTGGGCGAGTGGGACTGGTGGCGCGGCGACGACGGCCGGGCGACATACCCTCGGCAGATCGGTGGGACGGACTCGCTCGACGCGAGTGGCCGGGCCGAGATTCGCGTACCGCTCGACAGCCTGAGTGCATCACGTCCCGGCCGGGTGGAGATCGCCATCGCCATCACCGACATCAACCGCCAGTCGGTCACGGCGAGCGCCTCGGTGCCGGTGCACCCCGCGCGGCTCTACGTGCTCGCGCGCAGGCAGTCTCGTGGGTGGTACTGGACCGTCGGGCAGCCCGCGACGGTCGAGATCAGGACCGCGCGCCCCGACGGCCGCGACCTGTCCGGCGTGCCCGTGGTCGTCTCACTCGTGCGACGCGAGTGGCGATGGGACGCCGGGCGCGCATGGAAGGACAGCGTCGTCCGCACGGACACGGTCCGGACGGGGATGCGCCCGGTGCCGTTCTCGTTCGTGCCGACCGCCGGGGGCATCTACGAGCTCCGACTCGTCGCGTCGGACGGACGAGGAGGCGTGGCGCGCACGACCCTGAGTGGCTATGCGATTGCTCGGGGTTCCGGGTGGTGGGCGGAGAACCCGTACCAGCTCCCGCTGGTGGCCGAGCGCAAGGCGCTCGCGGTAGGCGACTCGACCTCGGTGCTGTTCGACTCGCCGTTCGATGTTGCCGAGGCGTGGATCACGCTGGAGCGCGAGGGGATCCTCGAGGGCCGGCGCATGGTCGTGCGCCGGGGGCCGAACGTCGTACCGATTCGCGTGACCGATGCCCACGTTCCCAACGTCTTCGTCTCGGTCCTCCTCGTGCGGCGCACGGAGGCCGCGCATGCGCCGCGCCCCGACTCCGCGTCGCAGCTCGTGCGCGCGGGATACGTGGAGCTGCAAGTGAAGGCCGACCGGAAGCGGCTGACCGTCGTCGCGGAGCCGGTGGCGCGCGAGCGCGGTCCCGGGGACACGGCGGCGATTCGCGTACACGTGAGCGACGCGGCGGGGCGCGGTGTGTCGAGTGAGGTCACGGTCTGGGCGGTGGACGAGGGTGTGCTGGCGCTGTCGGGGTTCGAGACGCCGGATCTGGTGTCCCGCCTGTACGAGCCGCGCGGACTCGGTAGCCGGCTCGTGAGCACGCTTCCGAGCATCCTGACGGCGAACCCGTCCCTGTTTCTCGCCCTGGACCAGTCCGTCGTCCTGGGCATGTCCGCGTCGAGGCTCAGCCTCAGCACGGCCGTGGTGACTGGCGTGAGCACCGCTCCGGGCGCGCTGAGCATCCCTCTCTCGGCGTCGCTGCGCAAGCGGTTCCGCTCGACCGCGTTCTATCTTGCCGCCGCGCGGACGGACGCGAGCGGCCTGGCAGAGCTGCGCGCGAAGCTGCCCGACAATCTCACCACGTACCGGGTGATGGCGGTGGCCGTGGGCGCCGACGACCGCTTCGGCAGCGGCGACACGACGCTGCTCGTGACGCGTCCGCTCGTCGCGCGGCCGACGCTGCCGCGCTTCGTGCGCGCGAGCGACACCCTTCGCGCCGGTGCGGTGGTGAACGTTCGCGATGGCGACGTGACGCGCGTAGCCGTCGAGGCCGGCGCTGACGGGATCGCGCTCGACGGGCCGACGCGACGCGAGATCGTGCTGGCCGCGGGGAAGGGAGCGGAAGCGCGCTTCGGCTTCACCGTACCGCCACGCGATCGTGCGCCCGACACGGTGGTCGTCCGACTGCGTGCCTCCGACGGCGTACGAGGTGACGCGGTGGAGACGCGCCTGCCGGTGCAACCCGACTTCCACTCGCGCGCGCACACGGAGATCGGCGCGGTGCGCGGGAGCGCCGAGGTGACGATGGAGCTGCCCGGCGAGACCGACCCGGCGCGCTCGCGGCTCACCGTCCGCATCGGCACCACGCCGCTCGCGCCGATGCTCGCCGCGTACGACTGGCTGCGGGTGTATCCCTACGACTGCACCGAGCAGATCGCGAGCGGCGGTCGCGCGCTGCTGGCGGTGTGGCGGGCCACGCGCGGCCGCGACACCAAGGCGCTCGGCGGCGATCCTCGGCCGCACCTGCAGGAGCTTGCGGACGAGCTGGCGCGGCGGCAACGCGCCGACGGGGCGATCCGCTACTGGGACGACCACGACTGGAGCTCGCCCTGGCTCACGACGTACGCGGGACTCTTCCTCCTCGAGGCGCGCGACCAGGGAATCACCGTCGACAGCGCGGTGCTCCGCCGCGTCGCTCGCTATCTCTCCGGTGCCGCCGAGGCGCCGATCGACACCGGTGGCATGAACCGCTACGAGCGCCGTGCCCGCCGCCTGGCGCTCGGTGGCCGCGTGGCAACCGTCGAATTCCTACGTCGCTTCGGCGATCCGGACGTCAAGGCGGAGGACCGGCTGCTCGCGCTCGCGCC
>DATMHT010000340.1:0-2107 GCA_035554795.1 Gemmatimonadaceae bacterium
GAGCTCGCTCACCCCGAGCTCGTAGCCGCCGGGCGCGCGCGCGTCGGCGCGGACGGCGCCGGTCACCGCGACCGACGTCTCCTGCGTCAGCTCGGCGAAGCGCGACCAGGTCTCGGGCGGCACCGCGTTCTTCACGAGCACGCACTGGAGAATCCCACTACCGTCGCGCACGACGACGAAGGCAACTTTGCCGGACGAGCGCAGATGGGTCACCCACCCGCGGACGGTGGCCGTCTGCCCGTCGAAGCGCTGCAGCTCGGAGATGCGTGCGAAGGGGAATGTCATTGAGAGATCGTCGGTTACGTCGGTGGGCTGGCAACCTATTTGAAAGCCCGGTGCGCTGTCAACGTAACGCGGCCGCGCCCGCGACGGCGCCGGTGTCGTCGGCGACGGCCGCACGCACCCGGCTCGCGCTCGTCGCGCTCGCCGCGCTGCCCGCGGTCGGCTGCACCCATCGGTCGCGGGCCCCCGGCCCCGTCACGGCCGCCGAGGAGGTCCACGACTACCTCGGCACGCCGTCTCGCGCCGCCGGCGACCAGTCGCCGCTCGCCAGCGAGCCGCGCACGCTGTGGAGCTTCCACGCCGGCAAGGGGCCGCTCGGCGCGCCGGCGGTCGGCGATCGCGTGATCGCGGTCGCGACGGTGGACCGCTGGCTCTACGTGCTCGACGCGACGACGGGCGCGCCACGGTGGCGCTATCACGGCGACGCGCCCTTCGCCGCCGGACCCTTGCTCGGCGACGGCCAGCTGTACGCGGCCGAGGAAGGCGCGCGCGGCAACGTGCTCGCCGTGTCGCTCGCCGATGGCAAGCGGCGCTGGCGCGTCCCGCGTGGCGACGTGACCGGGCCGATCGCGCTCGCCGGGGGCACGCTCTTCGGCGTGACGCAGCAGGGCGGCGTTGCCTTCGCGCTCGACGCGTCAACCGGTCACGCACGCTGGCGGCGGCTCGTCGGCCCGTCGCGCTCCGGCGTGCTGGTGACGGGCAGCCGCGTCGCGCTGACGACGCTCACCGACTCGCTCATCGTGCTGGAGGCCGCGAGCGGCCGCGTGCTGCACGCCGCCGCGCTGCCGTCGCCGGTGGCGGCGCCGCTCGCGCGCATAGACGACAGCACCGCCGCCGCGGCGTCGCCGTCGGGCGCCGTGATGGCGCTCTCGCTGGCGACGGGGCGCGTACTCTGGCGCGTGGCGACGGGCGATCCGGTGCACGGCGCGCCCGCCGTCGTCGGCGACACTGTCTATGCGCTGACCAATGGGTGTACTTTGTGGGCGATGCCCGCGGTGTCTCCTTCGGGCGGGCCCCCGCCCTTCGACACCGTGACGGTCACCCCTCCTCCCACCACCGTGGCCGCGACGGCCAAGGCGCCGCCCCCGATCGTCGGGCCGTCGCGCTGCACGACCGTCGCCGGTCCGACCATCGTCCGTGACGGCGTGCTCGTTGCAACCGTCAGCGGCGAGATCCTCTACTTCAATCGTGCCGCGCGCCGCCCCGTCTGGGCGCGCCAGCTGCGCGGCGAGCTCCGACATCCGCCAATCGTTCGCAATGGACAGATCGTCGTTGCCCCGCTGCTCGGCGACGTGGTGAGCCTTCGATGACGCAGCGACCACCGTGGCAGCGGCTGGTCCTTCTCGTCTCGGCTTCGTGCGCGCTCGCCACGCTGGCGCCGGTGCCCGCGGCCTGGGGCTCGCTCGGTGCACAGGCGGCGCCGCGGCGCGGCTGGACGGCCGTACGCGTGGCGAAGTGGGCACTCCTCGGCGCGACGGTCGGCCTCGGCTACTACGCGCTCAAGCAGAGCACGCGCGCCGACCGCGCCTACAGCGATCTACGCCATCTGTGTATCACCGTGCCGTCTTCGTGCACCCTCGACGCGGGCCGCTACCCGGACGCGCAAGCCGAGGCCCTGTTCGCGACCTCGCTTCGCCACGACCGCCGGGCGCAGGCCGGCATCCTCGGCGGGCAGGTGACGCTTCTCGGCAGCGCGGCACTGTTCGTCTACGACCTGCGCAACGGACGCGGGCCGGAGAACATCCCGTTCCCGGGCGTACCCGCCCGGCTCGCCGTCCGCGCCACGACGACGCGAACGCCGGGCCCGTTCGCGCATGTGGCGGAG
>DATMHT010000341.1:0-9767 GCA_035554795.1 Gemmatimonadaceae bacterium
TCGAGCACCAGGCGCGGCAGGGGGTGGACTACATGACCCTCCACGCCGGCATCCTCCTCGAGCACCTGCCGCTCGTCTACGGGCGCGTCACCGGCATCGTGAGCCGCGGCGGCTCGCTGCACGCCCTCTGGATGATGAAGCACCGGCGGCAGAATCCGCTCTACGAGCGCTACGACGACGTGCTCGACATCCTGCGCGCCTACGACGTGACGATCTCGCTCGGCGACTCGCTGCGCCCGGGCTGCCTCCACGACGCGAGCGACCGCGCGCAGTTCGCCGAGCTCGACACGCTGGGCGAGCTGACGCGGCGCGCCTGGGAGCGGGACGTGCAGGTCATGGTGGAAGGCCCGGGGCACATCCCGCTCGACCAGATCGAGATGAACGTGCGCCGAATGAAGGAGATCTGCCTCGGCGCCCCCTTCTACACCCTCGGCCCCCTCGTCACCGACATCGCGCCGGGCTACGACCACATCTCGAGCGCCATCGGCGCGGCCGTCATCGGCTGGCACGGCGCGGACATGCTCTGCTACGTCACCCCCAAGGAGCACCTCGGCCTGCCGAACGCCGAGGACGTGCGCCAGGGCGTGATCGCCTACAAGATCGCCGCCCACGCCGCCGACGTCGCCCGTGGCCGCAAGGGCGCCCGCGATCGCGACGACGCGCTCTCGCGTGCCCGCTACGCGTTCGACTGGAACGAGCAGTTCCGTCTCGCCCTCGACCCCGAGCGCGCCCGCGAGTACCACGACGAGGCGCTCCCCGCCGAGTACTTCAAGAGCGCCGAGTTCTGCGCCATGTGCGGCCCGAAGTTCTGCTCGATGCATCATTCGAGGAGCATCGAGGAGGGGCTGGCGGAGATGGCGGGGGCGGCGAAGTAGAAACGGCTGCGCGTAGCGCGTAGCGGGTAGCGGGTAGCGGGCAGCGGTAACGACCAACGGGCCGGCGCTCTCGCACGGAGAGGCCGGCCCGTCGGTCTCGCTACGCGCTACGCGCTATTTCTTTCCGTTCTTCGTCGTGATCCTGATGACCCCGTTCGCCGCTTCGGGAGCATCGTAGCGCTTCGCGGCGGCCGGGCCCTTGATGATGTCGATGGTGACGATCGACTTGGGGTCGAGCGCCTGCAGAGCGGCGCGCGTGGAGCGCACGCCGTCGATCAGCACGACGCCGTCGAACGTGCGCGCCGAATTACCGTCGAGGGTCACGACCTCGCGGACGTGCATCGGCGCGGCGCCGCCGACCGTGCCGGGGTGCACCGCCGCGAACTCGCGCGTCGTGATCCGGACGCTCGAGTGCGCGCCCGATGCGTCGCCGCGCTTCGTCACCTCGACCGCGGCGATCTCCTCGGGCTTGAGCGCCTTCGCGCGGGCGGCGTCGACGCGCTCGCCGTCCACCGTGTACTCGGTGAGGCTGTCGCCCGGCGCGACGAGCCAGACGCGGGCGGCGCCGCGCTCGGCCGAGGCGACGTCCATCTGCGCGACGTCGGCGTTCGTCGGCAGCTTCGCCTCGCACGCGGCGAGCAGCGCCGCGGCTGAGAGCGCGGCGAGGACGAGGGCGCGGGTGCGGGGGAAGAGCGGGCGGTCCTGACGCATTGCGAGGAGTCTCCGTTCGAGGTGTGATGGCTGATCGGCGAGCGCCGCGGCGGAGACGCCGAGGCCCGGCCGGTGGCCGGCGAGATCGATGAGCAGGGTGCCGTAGGCGCGCGGCGCGGCGCCGCGGCGGAGGACGCGATCGTCGCAGTCGAGCTCCACGGCGAGGCGCAGTCGCGAGAGCATCCACCACGCGGCCGGATGCCAGGCGAGCAGCGCGGTGGCCGCGCAGGCGCCGGCGAGGAGCAGCGGGTCGCGCGCGCGGACGTGCTCCCGCTCGTGCTCGATCACGAGCCGCTGCTCCTCGGGCGTCCGGAGCAGCAGCCAGTGCGGCACGACGATCTCGGGGTGCGCGAGCCCGACGACGGCGGGGCCCGTCTCCGGCGCGAGGCGCACGCTCGCGCCGTGCAGCTCCGCGAGCGGCCACCGGCGTCGCGCGCGGTCGTAGCGCAGATACACGCCCGCGAGCAGCAGCAGCAGGCCGCCGCTCACCGCGACCCAGCCGCGGCCGAGCCACTGGTCGAGCGACGGCGTCGCCCGCCACGCGAGCGCGGTGCCCAGCCGTCGCTCCGCATCGGACGCGACCCGGTGGAATCGTGCGACGGCGGCGCGCAGCGTGGCGAGCGCGGAATGGTCGGCGACGCGCGTGGCCGCGGCGTCGTGCCCCACGGTCGCCGTCACCACTGAGGCGCGCTCGGCCGGCTCCGTCGCGCGGCGCGGCGCGGTTACGGCGAGCGCCACGGTGACGGCGAGGGCGACGGCCCAGACGAAGCGGCCCGGCCTGCCGGCGAGCCGGCACGCGCGCTCGAGGCCGACGGCGGCGAGCGAGAGCAGCCCGCCGACCACCAGCGTGTACGCCATCCACGCGGCGGTCGTCATGGCTCCTCGTCTTCCTTCAGCCGTTCAGCGAGCAGCCGGCGCATGCGCTCGAGCTCCGCACGCGGCAGCTTCCGGTCGGAGACCATCTGCGCGAACATGCGCTCGGCCGAACCGTGGAAGATCGCGTCGCGGATGCGCGCCAGCGCGCTGCCGCCAGCCCGCTCCGCCTCGACGAGGGGGAAGTAGCGGTAGGCACGCCCCTCCGCCTCGTGCCGCACGTAGCCTTTGTCCTCGAGCGTCTGCAGCGCCGAGAGCACGGAGGTGTACGCAAGCTTCTCGGGCAGCGCGTCGCGGACCTCGGTGACGGTAGCCGAGCCGAGGCGCCAGAGCACGCTCATGACCTCGAGCTCGCGCGGCGGGAAGTGGATGTCCTTCAACGGCGCCTCCTCTACGGGTTTTCCAGTAGTGCCGACGCCAGTATGCGGACGTCGCCGCCGGCTGTCAACTGCTTTTTCCGTAGATCGATGTCAGAACCTGATTCCGACCTGATTCCTGGTTCCTGCATGCTGATGGCTGCCCAATAGAGAGGGACGCATCAGCACGCAGGAACCAGGAATCAGGTCGGAGCGTGTTGTATCTTCCCCCCATGTCCCGCCGCTTCCCTCGCTTCGCCTGGCTCGTCCTCGCCTTCAACCTCGCCGTCATCGCCTGGGGCGCGTTCGTGCGCGCGTCGGGGTCGGGGGCGGGATGCGGACGGCACTGGCCGATGTGCAACGGCGTCGTCGTGCCGCGCTCACCCAGCGCGGCGACGCTGATCGAGTTCAGCCACCGCCTCTCGAGCGGGCTCGCGCTCGCGCTCGTCGTCGCGCTCGCGGTGTGGGCGTTCCGCGCCTACCCGCGGCGGCACGCGGTGCGGCGAGCGGCGGCGGCGTCGCTCGTGCTCATGCTCACCGAGGCGCTCGTCGGCGCCGGCCTCGTGCTGCTCGAGCTCGTGGCGCACGACGCGTCGCTGCGGCGCGCCGTCGCGCTGCCGATCCACCTCGTCAACACCTTCTTCCTCCTCGCCGCGCTCTCGCTCACCGCCTGGTGGGCCACGATGCTGCCCCGTGACGCGGCCGCGCCGCCGGGTGCGCGCGTGCTCCCCGTCCGGCTCCGCGGCCAGGGCGCGGTCGGCGCCTTCCTCGGCGCGTCGCTGCTCGGCACGCTCCTCCTCGGCGTCACCGGCGCCGTCACCGCGCTCGGCGACACGCTCTATCCGGCCACCTCCCTCGCCGAAGGGATGCGGCAGGACTTCTCGCCGACCGCGCACTTCCTGCTGCGGCTGCGGGTCTGGCATCCCGCCCTCGCGCTCTGGGTCGGCGTGACCGTCCTCGCCGCCGCCGGCGTCACCTGGCTCAGGCGCGGGGACGACGACCGCACGCGCCGCCTCGCCGGCGCGATCGCCGGCCTCTTCCTGGCGCAGCTCGTCGCCGGCGTGACGAACCTGATCCTCCTCGCGCCGGTGTGGATGCAGCTCATCCACCTCCTGCTCGCCGACGCGGTCTGGATCACGCTCGTGCTCCTCTCGGCGTCGGCGCTCGCGGTGCGAGGTGCCGACACGGCCGCCGCGCCGGGCGGTACCCCGGCGCGGGGCACGTCCGGCGAGCCGCGCGAGGCGCTGGCGCGGTAGAGCCGGCAGCCGCTCCCGCGTTGCCGCCGACTCGTTCCGCGCGTCTGTCTTGAACGCACGTTCATGCGCCGGCGCCGTCACGGTGGCTCCGGCCGTGTCACGAACGACGTTCAGGGGAGAAAACCAATGAGCTTCATGCAGCGCGTCGCCGCCATCTTCGGCGTCGCCTTTGTCGTCGCCGGTGCCCTCGGCTTCACGGCCACCGGCGTCGTCATGCCCGGCATGCACGAGACGATGGAGGGGGCGCCGCGGCTGCTCGGCCTCTTCCCGGTCAACGTCACCCACAACCTCGTGCACCTCGCCTTCGGCGTGTGGGGGCTCCTCGCGTCGCGCAGCCCGCGCGGCGCGACGATGTACGCGCTCGTGAGCGGCGTGATCTACGCGGCCCTCGCCGGCATCGGCGCGTTCTGGCCGACGATGGCCGGCATGGTCCCCATCGGCGGCTACGACGTCGGCCTGCACCTCGTGATCGCGCTCGTCCTCATCGGCTGCGCGGTCTACGCGGCGACGACCGAGAGCGACCCGGCGGTGCCGACCTCCGGCAGCGCGCGCGGATGACCAAGCTCCTCGGCTTCGTCGGCGCGACGGTCGGCAGCTACGCCGGCTGGGCGCTCGGCGCGCCGGTGGGCCTGACGACCGCGTTCATGCTGAGCATGGTCGGCACCGGCGTCGGCCTCTTCGCCGGCCGACGCTTCGCGCAGCGCTACGAGTAGCGGCCGGGAGCAGCGGTACGCGGTGGCGTCAGGCAGCACGGCACATGGCACGGTGGACGTCCACCGCGGCGACAACCTCGACGTCCTCGGCAGCTTCGACGACGGCGCGTTCGACCTGATCTACGTGGATCCGCCCTTCAACACCGGGCGGACGCAGTCGCGCACGACGCTCCGCACCGTGCGCGACGACACCGGTGGCGACCGCACCGGCTTCCAGGGGAAGCGCTACCGCAGCGAGCCGCTGGCGACGCGCGCCTACGCCGACCTCTTCGACGACTACCTCGCCTTCCTCGGGCCGCGCCTCGAGGCGGCGTACCGTCTGCTCGCGCCGCACGGCAGCTTCTTCCTGCACCTCGACTACCGCGAGGTGCACTACGCCAAGGTCGCCCTCGACGCGATCTTCGGCCGCGACGCGTTCATCAACGAGATCGTCTGGGCGTACGACTACGGCGCCCGCAGCCGGCGGCGCTGGTCGCCGAAGCACGACAACATCCTCTGGTACGCGAAGGATCCGGCGCGCTACACCTTCCGCTACGACGATATGGACCGCGTTCCGTACATGGCGCCGGGGCTCGTCGGTCCGGAGAAAGCGGCGCGGGGCAAGACGCCCACCGACACCTGGTGGCACACCATCGTCAGCCCGACGGGGAAGGAGAAGACGGGCTATCCGACGCAGAAGCCGCTGGCCCTGATGCGCCGCATCGTCCGCGTCCACTCGAACCCGGGCGACCGCCTGCTCGACTTCTTCGCCGGCAGCGGCTCCTTCGGGGAGGCGGCGGCGCGCGAGGGGCGCGACGTCGTGCTCGTGGACCAGAATCCCGAGGCGGTGGCGGTCATGGCGAGGCGGCTCGCTTTCGCGTCGCCCCGCATTCATGGCGCTCCATCGGACGCCGTTGACAGGAGCAGCCGGAACCGCTAACTTGAAGTCAGACATAGCGGGCCGCCACGACATCCGGCGCCACGCACGAGCAAGCGGGATCAGGGAGCTGGATCGCCAGCTCCCTTTTTTACTTTCGCGGATCGGCCGAGTGGCCGGCCCGCGAGGCCGAAGCGGTTCGACGAGGACGTCGGCGCCGTGAACGGCCACATCCGCGGGTGTTCTCTGCCCGCGGCCACAAGTAGTCGGGAAGTACGGCATTGCCGCAACTCCGACCACATCATCAAGGAGTAAGGCATGCGTACGACCGGCAAAGTGAAGTGGTTCAACGACGCCAAGGGCTTCGGTTTCATCACGCCCGACAACGGCCAGAAGGACTGCTTCGTTCACCACAGCGCCATTCAGGGTTCGGGCTTCAAGAGCCTGGCCGAGGGCGAGGCGGTGGAGTTCGACGTGGTGCAGGGCCAGAAGGGTCCGGCCGCCGAGAACGTCGTGAAGCTCCGCGGCTAAGCGAGCCTCACGAACAACGGTAAGACAGACGGGGCCGCCGGCACTTAGAGGCCGGCGGCCCCGTCGCGTTTCCGGCGCCTCCGCCGGCGACAACACCGCAGACGAGGATGGCCATGCGCGTACCGCCCCGCATCACCGCAACCTGGATCGACTCTCTCTCCGACGAGAACCTGCTCCTCGCCGAACTGCGCCTGAAGAACGCGTTCGCCAAGGAGGAGCGCGCGGAGAAGCGCCGCCTCGGGCGAGCCTACGATCTGATGCGCGGTCCGGCCGAGCTGATGCTCGCCTGGGATCGCTGGTCCCGCGTCAACGCCGCGACTCGCACGCGGAAGCTCAATCCGACCCGGGTGACGCACTAACACCCGTCGGTCCGGTCACTCCGGCTGTCGGCTCGACCGACAGCTCGCGGTCGCCGGGGGTCGGTTCGTGACGACGGCGCGCGGGAGCCTCAGGCTCCCGCGCGCCGTCGTCGCGTATCCCCACTTCCCGCCGACCAAGTTCGCGAGAAGTGCCGGCGCCGTGACGCCGGTCGCAGTCGTGATGCGCGCCGCGACGAATCGTCATGCGAATAGTCCCGCATGCGAACCTCCGTCCGCCGCCGCCGCTCCGTGCCGATCCCGCGACGCCACATCCTGCCGTCCCTGCTGCTCGCCGCCGTCGCGACGAGCGTCGTGGCGTGCACGCCGCGCGGCGCGGTGCGTCCGGAGACCCGGGCCGCGGCGAGCAGCAGCGTCGCCGGCGCGGCGGCGAGACCCGCGGCGTCGTCGCGTCGCGGGCGCGGCGACAGCGAGAGGCTGCCGTCGCTCGCGACCGCGGCGGGCTATGGCGGCGCGGTCGCCGAATCGGACCTCGGCTACCTGCGCGAGCGCGAGCTGATGGTACCCGTCGCCGGCATCCGTCCGGAGCGCGTGCCCGACTCGTTCGACGACGCGCGCGGCGCGACGCGCCGGCACAACGCCGTGGACATCCTCGCCCCCCGCGGCACGCCCGTGCTCTCGGCCGACGACGGACGCGTCCTCAAGCTGCGCACGAACGCCGCCGGCGGGATCACCGTGTACGCGGTGGATCCGACCGAGCGCTTCGTCTACTACTACGCGCACCTCGACCACTACCGCGACGGGCTCGCCGAGGGCGCGCCGCTCGCGAAGGGTGACGTCATCGGCTACGTTGGCACGACGGGGAACGCCCCGCCCGACACGCCGCACCTGCACTTCCAAGTGATGCTGATGAGCGCCGACCGGAAGTACTGGGCCGGCGTGCCGGTGGACCCGAAGCCCTTCCTCGCCCTCGACGGCCGCGCGCCGTGAGCCGGCGCCGCGTTCCGCGGCCCGCGCGAGCCGCGGTCGGGCGACACTGACCTCGACACGGCCGCCACGATGCCACTCTCCGGGAAGGACCGCGCCGCGCTGCGCGCCGAGGCGCACCACCTGACCGCCGCCGTCCACGTCGGCCAGCACGGCGTCACGCCGACGCTGGTGCAGTCGCTCGACGACGCCCTGCGCACGCGTGAGCTCGTGAAGGTGCAGCTCGGCAAGCAGGTCGAGGCGAAGCCGCGCGACGCCGCCCAGGAGCTCGCCAGCGCCACGGGCTCGGAGATCGTCCAGGTCATCGGCCGGACGGCGACGCTCTACCGCCGGAATCCGGAGCTGACGGGCAAGGTTGGCGACACGCCGCCCTGGCGCCGCTGACCTCGCTGGCCGACCGCCACGTTCGGGCGCTGGGCTCAATCGTTGTGAGTCAAGTCACGCAATGACTGTGACGTAAGCCGACACTGACGTCTTGGTCAGAGGGACCAGACGAGCACTCTGGCAGAACGTGGCTCGCGGTCCGAATCCTGCCCTTTCTCACGGCGCGAGCGTGACTGCCGATGCATGAGCCGGTGGGGAAGTCGGAGGTGGCGCGCCGCTCACCAGGCGAGGCGAACGGAGGCGACGAAAAGATGGTGACGTTTCGAGACGCTGAAGGCATAGAGTGGACGATCACCGAGATCGCGGCGAGCGCGCTGGCGGCCCTGCCACGGGCGTCGCTCCGGCATCCGGAGTTCAAGGACGGGTGGCTGCTGTTCCAGTCGGCCCGCCTGCGCAAGCGACTGGCCCCGTACCCGAAGGAGTGGCAGTCGCTGACGGCCGAGGAGCTCTCCGAGCTCTGCAGCCAGGCGATGCCCGAGCTCGCGACGCGGACGCCGACTGGCGAGATGCGACCGCTGTATGGCGCTCCGCCGGCCTCGGTGGACGAGATGCGAGCGAGCGGAAAGTAGGGAGCTGAATCGGACGGGCCGGCGTCGAACCACGATCGCCGGCCCGCGCGCTTTTCGGGACCGACGGGCCGATTCCCGCCGCTTGCGCCGACTACCGCCGTTCGCCGTTGACCGCTCGCAGCACCCGCCACGGCGTGAGCGGTATCTCGTCCACCTCGACGCCGAGCGCGTCGGCGACGGCGTTGGCGATCGCGGGCGCGGTCGGGATGATCGGCGGCTCGGCGATGCCGCGCGCGCCGGTGTGGTTGGACGGATCCACGCCGGCGACGAAGAACGCGTCGATCGCCGGCACGTCGCTCAGCGTCGGGATCTTGTAGTCGTGCATCGTCGGGTTGAGCGGCAGGCCGAGCCGCGCGTCGAGCACGCGCTCCTCGAACAGCGCGTAGCCGAGCCCCTGGAGGATGCCGCCCTCGAGCTGGCTCTCGGCGAGCGTCGGGTTGATGATGCGGCCGGCGTCGTGCGCGGCGACGATCCGCAGCACGCGCACGACGCCGGTGTCCGCGTCCACCTCGACCTCGGCGAACTGCACGCCGAAGGTGCTGATCGCGGTATTCTCGGGGTTGGGCCCGCGGCTGCCGCGGCCGATGATCATCACGTCGCCCAGCCGCTCGGCGACGTCGGCGAACGTCATCGCGCGGTCGGTGTCGCGGACGGTGATGATGGAGTCGCGCGCCGAGAGCGCGGCTGGCGGAACGTCCATCAGCTGCGCCGCGGCCTCAAAGAGCTGGCGCCGCGCGTCCTCGGCGGCCATGCGCACCGCCGGCCCGACGCTCGCCGTCGTCATCGAGCCCCACGAGTTGCCCGTGTACGGCGTGCGCTCGGTGTCACCAATGACGACGCGCACGTCGCCGAGCCGCGCGCCGAGCGCCTCGGCGGCGATCTGCGTGAAGATCGTGCGCGAGCCGGTGCCGAGGTCCTGCGTTCCGCACAGCACGTCGGCCGTACCGTCGGACTCGAGCTTGACGAGCGCGTACGCTGGCGGACCGCCGCCGGCGCCCCACACCTGCGCGGCGAGGCCGACCCCTCGACGCACACCTGATTCCTGGTTCCTGCCTGCTGAAGCCGGCCCGTCGGAAAACGACGCCCGAGGGCGCAGGAACCCGGCATCAGCGACGCCATCCGCCCTCTTCCCCCAGCCGAATCGCTCCGCCCCGAGTCGGTAGCACTCGCGCAGATTGTTCGAGGAGTACGGCCGGTTCTTCTCCTCGTCGCGCTCGGCGAAGTTGCGGAGGCGGAGCTCGAGCGGGTCCACGCCGAGCGCGCGGGCGAGGACGTCCATCGCGCGCTCGAGGCCGAAGGCGCCCTCGACGTGGCCGGGCGCGCGGAAGGAGGCCATCGC
>DATMHT010000342.1:0-1700 GCA_035554795.1 Gemmatimonadaceae bacterium
TCCAGGCGAGCGGTCATCGTATCGCCGAACTGCTTCGTCATCCGCTCGCGCTCGCACACCACCTGCCGCATGGCCGGCAGCGGATCGCGCGCGCGGTACATCGCCTTCTCGAGCTGGTAGAGCCGCCGGTTCTCGGCCTGAAGGCGTACGACGACATCCGCGGTCGCGAGGAGATAGCGCGGCCCCGCGGTGCCGGCGAGCGTGCCCGACTCGGGCAGCGATGCGCCTCCCTTGCCCCGCGTCGGCCCGCCGCGCACCGCGAGCCCCTTGAATCCGCTGCTCGCGCGGAACGCGTAGCGCAGCGGCCGACCGGGCGGCGGCGTGAGGTACAGCACGCGCGTGGGCACCGCGCCCGGGGGCTGGACGCGGGTGGTGTCGACGCGCGCCACGACGCCGCGGCCGACGATCACCGTCACGGTGTCGCCGCCGGCCAGCCGCGGCGCGTCGTGCGGCCGGCCGGACGCGGCGGCCTCGAAGTCGAGCAGCTCCTGCGCGGGGGAGCGCGCCGTGTCCGACCCGGGCGTGCGCGACGCGCTGTCGGCGTGCGCCGCCGCCGCCCGCGCCGCCCGCCCCATGCGGATCATGCGGCCCTCGAAGTCGTCGAACCTGGCCCGGAAGCGGCCGGCCATCCAGACCGTGTCACATCCGGCAGGCTGCCGCGGGAGACCGCGGCGGAACAGCTTGACGTCGAACCGGCCCCTGGCCGCCGTCGAGTCGGCGGCCTCGATCACCACCGACCCTTCGGCCGTGTCTGCCCCGAAGCCGATGTTGCACGCCGGGTCGCGGCTGACGGGGAGCTGAAGGCCGACGGCGAAGGTGCCGGTCGGAGGGAGGCCGGACACGTTGCCGCGGCCCACCGGGTACGTGCCCGGCGTGGGCATCTCGCCGCCGCGGCGGGCGAACCGGATCACGACGATCTCGGGACTGCGCGTCGTGTCCATCAGCTCGATGCCGATGAAGTCGGGCGCCCCGAAGCGGAACGTGGCGTACCCGGCCAGCGGGCCGGCGGCCACGCCGCGCAGCTCCGCCGTGAACGCGCCGCGATCCTGGGCGCGTGCCGCGACTGCCGGCGAGGACAGCGCGAACAGCACTGGCGCGGCGACGCGGACGCGGCGCCGACGGGACTTGCGGGACGGCGACGACGTCTGGGCAGCGTGCATGACCTTGCGGACCCTCCTCGATGCGTGACGGCCGTGGCCTGTGCGCCCGAGCCATCGCCCCGCCGCCAAGTGCGAAACGGGCGGTGCTCCACGTTACCGCCTAACGAACAGCGGCGCCATCGGACGGTATGCTCGCGTCGGGCACCAGGCGCTTGACGGTCGCCGCTCGGCTTTGCAATGTAAAGTACATTATGATGCACCGTGCCCGCCGGACCTCCGTCGGTCTGGTCGACCCCGTTCCGCGGAGGACCCACCGATGCGCGTGACGATGATCCTGCCGGCGCTCACCGAGGCGACGAGCCCGTTCTTCCGCCCCATCAAGTACTCGCTCTTTCCGCCGCTCGGCCTCGCCACGCTCGCCGCCTACCTTCGCGACGACGACGAGGTCGCGCTCCTCGACGAGCACGTCGAGCGCCTCCGCCTGGACGACGACGAGCCGCCGCCCGACCTCGTCGTCATCCAGGTCTACATCACGTCGGCGCGCCGCGCCTACCAGATCGCCGACCATTACCGCCGCCGGGGCGCCCACGTCGCCCTCGG
>DATMHT010000343.1:0-9801 GCA_035554795.1 Gemmatimonadaceae bacterium
AGCTGGCGCACGCAGCGAACGGCGGCGAGCACGCGCACCGACATCACGACCGGCGACGAGGACACGAACCTCTACCGCGGCTTCTACGGCAAGCGGTTCGACCGCGGGCAGGCGCTGCAGCTCGCCTTCCAGCAGTACAGCACGACCAACGCCCGCTTCGGCGGCGGCGGCGACGAGCTCTCGATGCTCGCCCGCGTCGGCGTCGCGCGCGGGCGCTGGAGCTTCGACGCCTTCGCCACGCGCGCGAGCCGAACGCGCTCCGGCCGGTTCCGGCTGAACGGCTTCGCGCCGCTCAGCGGCATCGACTCGCGTTACACCAACGCTTACGTCCGCGCCGCCTACGGCGATCCGGACCAGGGAGCGTGGGCGCAGCTGTCGGCGGCGTCGCTCGGGTTTCTCGAGACGACGCCGCACCGGGCCGCCTCGACGGATCCGTCGGGCAATACGATCGGCGCGGACAGCGCCGACACGAGCCGCGCCGAGGGACAGTACGTCGCCGCCGCCGGCTTCACCCGCTGGGGGATGCGGCTCAGCGCCACGGAAAGGCTGCGCGCCTTCCAGGGCGAGCTGTCAAACGACGCGTCGGCGCGCGCCAGCTTCGAGCGTCGTCTGCTGGCGCTCTCGCTCTTCGGCGAGCGCGCCGGACGCGACTCGGCGTGGCGCGGAGAGGCGCTCGCTCGCGTCCGGCTACTGCCGTTCGTCGCCGTAGCCGGCGCGGTCAGCGCCGTGAGCTTCGACGCCGAGACCAACCGCCCGAAGAGCCTGAGTCTCCGCGGCGAGGCCGACCTCCGCGTCGGCGGCCTCTGGCTGGGCGGCGGCGTGCTCGCGCGCGACAGCGCCCTCCTTCTCCCGCCGCGCGTCCTCGACTCGGAGTTCGTGCCGCTCTATGAAGGCCGGCAGACGGGGACGTTCGTCAGCGCCCGCGGACGCATCTACAAGATCCTGTTCGCCGACGCGCAGGCCGTGCGCTGGGACAAGGCCGGCTTCTATCGCCCGCGCGAGCAGGCGCGCAGCGAGCTGTTCCTGCGCACCGACTGGAAACGCCGCTTCCCGAGCGGGAACTTCGGCTTCCTGCTCTCGGCCGTGCACGAGTACCGCGGCGCGACGTTCTTCCCGATCGCCGACCCGGACAATCCCGAGGGCGTGCTCGCCGAGTTCGTGCCGCCAAACCGCGTGCTCTCGTTCCTCCTCGAGATCCGGATCGTCAATGCGACGTTGACGGCGCAGCTCCGCAATGCGCTCGGCGAGCAGTACCAGCTCGTGCCCGGTTACGAGATGCCGCGCCCGACGAGCATCTACGGCGTCCGCTGGGAGTTCTGGAACTGACCGCACGAGAGCGGACCGCGTTGACAATATCCTTGCCGCTGCGTAACTTAGCCGACTTCCTATGATACGCAGCATGACAGGTTTCGGCGCCGCCGAAGGGCGCGTGGGCAACGCGCGCGTCTTCGTCGAGCTCCGGACGGTGAACCATCGGTTCTTCAATCCGAGCATCAAGCTGCCCAACGCGTTCGCGCGCTGGGAAGGCGACGTGCGCGAGGCGCTGCGGCAGCGCATCGCGCGCGGACACGTGTCGGTCGGCGTGCGCGCCGAGCGCGACCCGGTTGCCGCGCCGCTCGTGAACGAGGCGCGCTTCGCCGCGTGCGTGGATCAGCTCCGCTCGCTCCAGGCGCGCTACCAGCTCGCCGGCGACCTCGACATCGGTACGGTGCTGCGGATGCCGGAGGTGTTCAGCGCTCCGACCGCGGACGGTGCCGCCGACGAGGAGCAGCGGCAGTCGCCGGCGGCCGGCGCCGAGCTCGTCGCCGTCGTGGACGCGGCCGCGCAGGCGCTGGCGGAGATGCGGGCGCAGGAGGGGAAGCGGCTCGCGGGCTATCTGCTGGAGCGCGTTCAGCTCATCGAGAACGCGCTCGCTCGCATCGGGGAGCGCGCTCCCACGCGGCTCGTCGAGCAGCGCGACCGGCTGAGGCAGGCGGTGCGAGAACTGGCCGAGGGCGTCGCGGTGGACGAGCAGCGGCTCGCCCAGGAGGTCGCGATCCTCGCCGACCGGCTCGACGTCGCCGAGGAGCTCGACCGGTTTCGATCGCACATCTCGGCTTTCCGGACGCTGCTGGAGACCGGCGGCGGCGGCGAGCCGGTGGGCAAGCGCCTCGGCTTCATTCTGCAGGAGATGCTGCGCGAGGCGAACACCACGGGCAGCAAGGCCAACGACGGGGCGATGCTCGCCGACGTGGTCGCGATCAAGGAGGAGCTGGAGCGGATCCGGGAGCAGGTGGAGAATCTCGAGTGAGGGGCGCGTGAACAACCCCTTCCCGATCATTCTCTCCGCGCCTTCGGGTGGCGGGAAGACGACGATCGCGCACCGGCTCCTCAAGCAGCGCGCGGACGTCGGCTACTCGGTCTCGTGCACGACGCGGCTTCCGCGGCAGGGCGAGGTGGACGGCCGCGACTACTACTTCCTGTCGCACGGCGAGTTCGTCGCGCGCGCCGACCGGGGCGAGTTCGCCGAGTGGGCCGACGTGCACGGGCGGCTCTACGGCACGCTGCGGCGCGAGGTCGAGCGGGTGCTGCAGAGTGGCCGGCACGTGATCATGGACATCGACGTCCAGGGGGCGCAGCAGTTCACGGCGGCCTTCCCGTCGGCCGTCCCGATCTTCATTCTTCCTCCGTCGGCGCAGGTGCTCGTCACCCGACTGACCGAGCGGAAGAGCGAGGACAAGGCGTCGCTCGTCCGCCGGCTCCATTCGGCCCGGATGGAACTCGAGGCGGTGGGGCGGTACCACTACGTCGTGGTCAACGACGACCTGGACCACGCGGTCGCCAGCGTCTCGTCGATCATCGACGCGGAGGCGGTGCGCCACGAGCGCGTCCGCGAGCTCGACCAGCAGGTGGACCGGCTCATCGCGGAATTGCAGAAGCAGATCGACAAGTACCCACAGCCATAGAGCATCACATGCGAGTCTTCACTCCGTCCGAAGTCGCCAAGCACGCGGCGAACAAGTACCTCGGCGTCCTCGTCGCGGCCAAGTTCGCGCGCGTCCTGAACGAGTTCCCGCGCGACCGCTCGTCGTCCCGCGAGAAGAAGCTGACCACGCGCGCCCTCGAGGACCTGTCGTCGGGCGACATCCAGTACCGAGTGCTGCCGCGCGCGCGCGGCGAGTAGCAGCGTGAGGGCCCGGGGCCGAAGGGCCTGGGGCCTTGGCGGCACACCGTTACATCCCGAGCGGCTCGTCTGAGCCCCAGGCCCTAGGCCCTAAGCCCTCGATCTCCTTGCCCCGTCCCTTCGACGGCCGCCGCGTCCTTCTCGGAGTCACCGGCGGCATCGCCTGCTACAAGTCGGTGACGCTCGCGCGGCTGCTGACGCAGGCCGGGGCGGCGGTGGACGTGGTGCTCACGCGCTCGGCCGCCGAGTTCGTCGGCGCGATCACCTTCGAGGCGGTGACGGGCCGGCCGGTCCACACCGCGCTGCTCGACCCCGGCCACGCGCTCGACCACATCCGTCTGGCGCGCGCCGCCGACGCAATCGTCGTCGCGCCGGCCACAGCCGATTTCATGGCGCGCGCGGCGCAGGGGCGCGCCGACGATCTGCTCACCGCCTGCCTCCTCGCCACGGAGGCGCCCGTGCTCCTCGTGCCGGCGATGAACGACCGCATGTGGGCGCATCCCGCGACGACGCGCAACGGCGAGACGCTGCGCGGACTCGGCTATCACGTGCTCGATCCCGACGAGGGACCGCTGGCGGTGGGCGAGGGAAGCGGACCCGGACGCATGCCCGAGCCCGACGCGATCCTCGCGCATGTCGGCCGGGTGCTGGAGGGCGGCACGGGGCCGCTCGCCGGCAAGCGCGTCGTGGTGACGGCGGGACCGACGCGAGAGGCGGTGGATCCGGTGCGCTACCTCTCAAACCGCAGCAGCGGGAAGATGGGCATCGCGCTCGCCGAGGCCGCGTGGCGGCGCGGCGCGGACGTGACGCTGATCGCCGGGCCGCTCTCGGTGGCCGAGCCGACCGGCATGCGCGTCGTGCACGTCGAGACGACGGCGGAGATGGCGACGGCGGTCGGTGACGCGCTGGGGAACGCCGAGGTGCTGATCATGGCGGCCGCGCCGGCCGACTTCCGCCCTGCGTCGCCCGCTCCGGGCAAGATCAAGAAGGCGTCCGCGCCGGCGTCGCTCGTCCTCGCGCCGACGCAGGACATCCTCGCCAGCACGGTGGACCGGCGGCAGGCGGGCGCGGTCGTCGTCGGCTTCGCGCTCGAGACGCACGACGCCGTGAGCGGCGGGCGCGCGAAGCTCACCGCCAAGAGGCTCGACCTCGTCGTCGTGAACGACGCGACCGAGAGCGGGGCGGGCTTCGGCGTGGACACCAACCGCGTCACGCTCCTGTCCGCCGACGGCGCGGAGGAGGCGCTGCCGCTGCTGTCGAAGCACGACGTCGCCGACGTGATTCTCGACCGCGTCGGAGCGCTGCTCGCGGGGCGTCGCTCCCCGACCACCGCGCCGGCCAGGGCGAGGCGCTGAGCGTGGACGCCAAGGAGCGGCTGCGGCGCTTCCTCGAGCAGCGGCGCGAGATGGGCGAGAGCGAGCTCGTTCTCGACGGCATGACGGTCGAGGAGGTGATGCGCATCGTCGGCGCGAAGGGCGGCGGCGCGGCCGCGTCGCGCGACCGCGAGGTGCGCCCGCAGCCGCCGAGCGTCGAGCCGCGCCGGCCGGCCGCGGATGTCGCGCCGAGCCAAGCGCGCCCGACCGAGATGGAGCCCACTGAGGCGCGGCCGAGCGACACCACCGCCGACGAGGCGCCGACGAGAGACGAAGCGCCTCGCGCGTCCGACGCGGATCCAACCGACTGGCGCGCGACCCTTCGCGCGGCCGGCGCGGCGTCGCCGTCGGACCGCGCCCGCGAGCGGACGTCCTCGAGTCGCTCGGCCGCTCCGCAGGGCAGCGACGAGACGAGCCGGGCGACGATCGCCGCCGCCGCCGACGCGTCGCCGCGCACCCCGGTCGACGACGCGACGATCGCGCGCCGTGGCGAGCAGACGCCTGGCGGCCGCGGGATGGAGGAGAGCCCCGCTCCCGGCGCCGCGACTCCGCACGCCGAGGCTCCGGCGGACGCCGCGGCCGACGCGCGCCGGTGGGCCATTCCCGGCATCGACGTGCCGACCGGGATCGTCGTCGGTGGTGGCGCGGGCGAGCTGTTCGGCGGCGAGATGTCCGGGCTCGCGACGCTCGACGACGTGGCGGCGGCGGTCAAGGCGTGCACGCGCTGCCCGCTCTACGCGACCGCGACCAACCCGGTCCCGGGCGAGGGCGACCCCAATGCCGACCTCATGTGTGTCGGCGAGGCGCCGGGGCAGAACGAGGACGAAACGGGGCGCCCATTCGTCGGCGCTGCCGGGCAGCTGTTGACGAAGATCCTCGCGGCGATCAAGCTGGGGCGTGACGAGGTGTTCATCGCGAACGTCCTCAAACACCGGCCGCCCGGCAACCGCAATCCGAACCCCGACGAAGTCGTCGCCTGCAGCCCGTACCTCGTTCGGCAGGTGGAGCTGGTCCGGCCGAAGGTGATCATTGCCTTCGGGACGTTTGCCGCCCAGACTCTCCTCGGCACCAAGACGCCGATCGGCAAGCTCAGGGGCGCGGTGCACCGGTACTACGGCATTCCGCTCGTCGTCACGTACCACCCGGCCGCGCTGCTGCGCAACGAGGCCTGGAAACGCCCCACGTGGGAAGATGTCAAGCTCGCCCGTCGAATACTCGATAGCGCCGCCGGCGCGTGACCCGTACCAGAATCGGCGCCCTCCCTACTCGGAGGACGCCGAGCAGGCGGTGATCGCCGCGATGCTCATGGACGCCGACGCGATCATGCGGGCGGCCGAGCACGTGGACGACACGATGTTCTACCGCGAGGGGCACCGCCGGATCTTCCGGGCGATGGTCGCGCTCACGGAGAAGGGGAGCATCGTGGACCCGCTGACGCTCGCCGACGAGCTGGCGCGGCGCGGCGAGCTCGAGGCGAGCGGCGGCAAGGAGTACATCGGCTTCCTCGTGGACGCGGTGCCGACCGCGGCCAACGTCGAGTACCACGCGAAGATCGTCCGCGAGAAGGCGCTGCTGCGGCGCCTGATCGAGGTCTCGACGTCCATCGTGACCGAGGCGTTCGAGGGGCGCACGACGGCCGCCGACCTCCTCGACGACGCCGAGTCGAAGATCTTCCAGGTCAGCCAGGCCCAGGGCACGGGCGGCTTCACGCGCATCAAGGAGCTGCTCTGGCCGGCGATGGAGCGCATCGAGGCGGTGAGCCGCGAGGGGCGCTCGGTCACCGGCGTGCCGAGCGGCTTCCGCGACCTCGACGAGATGACGTCCGGCTTCCAGCCCGCCGACCTCGTCATCGTCGCGGCGCGTCCGTCCATGGGGAAGACGGCGTTCACGCTCAACATCGCCCAGCACGCCGCCATCGAGAACAACGTCGCCGTCGCGTTCTTCTCGCTCGAGATGAGCAAGGACTCGCTCGTGCAGCGCATGCTGACGAGCGAGGCGCGCATCGACGCGCAGACGCTGCGCAAGGGCAAGCTGCGCGACGACGACTTCCCGCGGCTGGCGCGCGCCGCCGGCATCCTCAGCCACGCCCCCGTCTTCATCGACGACACGCCCGGCATCACCCTGCTCGAGATGCGCTCGAAGGCGCGCCGCCTGAAGGCCGAGAACGGCGTCGGCCTCGTGATCGTGGACTACCTGCAGCTCATGTCGGGGCCGGCCAACTCCGAGAACCGGCAGCAGGAGGTCTCGCAGATCTCGCGCGGGCTCAAGGCCCTGGCGAAGGAGCTGTCGGTGCCGGTGATCGCGCTGTCGCAGCTCTCGCGCGCGGTCGAGCAGCGTGCCGGCTCCGAGAAGGGACGTCCCGTGCTCTCCGACCTGCGCGAGTCGGGCGCGATCGAGCAGGACGCGGACCTGATCATGTTCCTGTTCCGCGAGGAGGTGTACGCCGAGCGCGAGAACGGCATGCTCAAGGACCCGGCGGTCGAGGGGAAGGCCGAGGTCATCATCGGCAAGCAGCGCAACGGCCCGATCGGCGTCGTCCCGCTGTACTTCCACAAGCAGTACACGCGGTTCGAGGACGCGAGCCGGAGGCAGTACGAGGGCTGACGGACGGCGAACGGCGGGTCGGGGGTAGCGGGTAGCGGGTCGGGGCGCGTGCTCCCGATTCGCGCTGCGATCAGACGCTTCGTCGGAGCCCCCGACGTGGTGTTACGTTAGGGCAACGCCGCTCGCTCGGCGGGGTAGAATCAGTGCGCTGATTCCCGACCCCCGACCCCCGACCCGCCATGCCGCCCAAAGCAAAAACGGTTTACCGCTGCACCGAGTGCGGCGCCGAGTACCCCAAGTGGCAGGGGCGGTGCGAGAGCTGCGGCGAATGGAACACGCTCGTCGAGGAGGTCGCGGCGGCCAAGGTCGCGACGGGCGCGAAGGGCGCGGGCGCGATGCGCCGCATCGGTGGGAGCGCGGCGATGGGCGACGGCGGCAGCGTCGCGATCACGCCCAAGCTGCGCGACGTCCGCGGCTCCGAGGACAAGCGCTGGCGCACCGGCATCAACGAGTTCGACTTCGTGCTCGGCGGCGGCGTCGTGCCCGGCTCGATGGTGCTCATCGGCGGCGAGCCGGGCATCGGCAAGTCCACGCTGCTGCTGCAGGTCGCGGCGCGACTCGAGGCGGCCGGTCATCACACGCTCTACACGTCCGGCGAGGAATCGCCGCTCCAGGTGAAGCTCCGCGCCGACCGCCTCGACGACGCGGCCGGCGACGTCGAGCTGCTGAGCGAGACGCTGCTCGAGACGATCATCGCCACCGGCACGGCGCAGGCGCCCGCGGTGATGATCGTGGACTCCATCCAGACCATCTTCACGCAGGACCTCGAGGGCGCGCCCGGAAACGTCGGCCAGGTACGCGAATGCGCCGCGCGCCTCATGCGATTCGCGAAGGAAACCGGCACCGCGGTCTTCGTCGTCGGCCACGTGACCAAGGGAGGCGGGATCGCGGGCCCGAAGACGCTCGAGCACATCGTGGACACCGTGCTCTACTTCGAGGGCGAGTCGTCGGTGGACCACCGCGTGCTCCGCGCGAACAAGAACCGCTTCGGCTCGGTGGACGAGATCGGCGTGTTCCGCATGACGCAGGGCGGCCTCGTGCCCGTCGAGAACCCGTCGGAGCTCTTCCTCGGCGATCGCCTCAACACCGCGTCGGGGAGCGCGGTGACGGCGCTGCTCGAAGGCACGCGCCCCGTGCTCGTCGAGATCCAGGCGCTCGCCGCCAAGGCCGGCTTCGGTACGCCGCAGCGCGTCGCCACCGGCTACGACGGCCGTCGCCTCGCGCTGCTGCTCGCCGTGCTCGACAAGCGCGCCGGGCTCTCGTACGCCCAGCTCGACGTCTTCCTCAACGTCGTCGGCGGCATGCGCTTGGTCGAGCCGGTGGGTGACCTCGCCGTGGCGGCGGCGCTCGCGTCGAGCGTGTTCGACCGCGCCCTCCCCGCCGATGCGGTCTTCCTCGGCGAGGTGGGACTCGGCGGCGAGATCCGACCGGTGTCGCAGTCGGAGCGGCGGCTTGCCGAGGCGGCGAAGATGGGGATGACGCGCGCCTACATGGCGGAGCGTGGGGTGCCGAAGCGTGGCACGCGCGACATTCAGGTCATCGGCGTGAAGACCATCCACGAGCTGTTCCAGCGGCTCTTCGGCGAGTGAGGCGCGACTCGTGAGCGATGCTCCGCCGAGGGACCCGCGCGACCCGGGGCCGCCGCGTGTGACGCAGTCCCGCACGAGCGCCGACGTCGCCTCGCCCGCCGTGTCGCGCGACGTCGGTGTCGTCGTCGTCGCCGCCGGCACGGGCTCGCGCGTCGGCGGCGGTGAGCTGAAGCAGTTCCGGTGGGTGGCGGGCAAGCCGATGCTCCTCCACAGCGTGCAGGCGTTCCACGCGCGGCCCGACGTCGCGATGGTCGTCGTCGTCCTGCCGAAGGCGTACGCCGCCGATCCGCCGCCCTGGCTCTTCCAGTGCGACGTCGACCGGCTGCTGATCGCGGTCGGCGGCAAGGAGCGCGGCGACAGCGTCCGCAACGGGCTCGAGGACCTCCCCGAGGAGGTGGACGTCGTGCTCGTCCACGACGCGGCGCGTCCGCTCGTTCCCGACGACGTCATCGACCGCGTCGTCGCGGCGGCGCGCGAGGGCGTCGGGGCGATCGCGGCGCTGCCGGTGGTGGACACGCTGAAGGAGGTGGACGACGCCGGCAACGTCGTGCGGACGGTCGAGCGGAGCCGGCTCTGGCGGGCGCAGACGCCACAGGGCTTTCCGCGCGCGGCGCTCGAGCGCGCCCACGCGGACGCGCACCGCGCCGGCATCGCCGCGACCGACGATGCCGCCCTCTGCGAGCGCGCGGGGCTGACGGTGCGCGTCGTGCGTGGGAGCGAGGTCGCCATGAAGGTCACCGAAGAGGCGGACTTCGCGCGCCTCGAGGCGCTGGCGGCCAATCGCGCGTGACGAGAAGCGAACGGGAATGACAGCTCAGAAGAATCTCTCGACGAGGGCGCCCGACAGCACGCGGCCGACGCCCTTCTGGTCGCCCGCGGAGATCGAGACCGCGCTGCGACGGATCATCGACCACCTGAACGCCGGTCGGGTGCTCGGATACCCGACCGAGACCGTGTACGGCTTCGGTACCGCGGTGGACCGAGAGTCGGTCGAGACGCTCGTGCGCATGAAGGGCCGGCCTGCGGGCAAGCCATTCCTGCTGCTGATCTCCGGCAGCGAGATGCTCGACCG
>DATMHT010000344.1:0-4369 GCA_035554795.1 Gemmatimonadaceae bacterium
GCTCGACCACTTCGCCGTGCTGGAGGAGCCGCGCATGCCCTGGTTCGCGCAGCGGCCGTTCTGGCTTGGCACTGCGCTCGGCCTCCTCGTCGGGGCGGGCGTGGCGGCGCACTAGGGGCGCCGCGCACGCCGCGCGGGCGAGGCGCCCCTACTTGCCGCAGATCAGCCGGACCCGGCGCGACAGAACCGCGCCCGGTCGGACTTCGATCGTGTCGGAGTATTGCGCGCAGAAGGGCGCGGCGAGCGACAGCGCGTAGCTGCCGGCGCCGAGCATGATCGAGTCGGGGTGGGCGACCGGGCCCTGGAGGCTCTTGCCGCTTCCCTCGACCGGCTTCAGCGTGTAGGTCGCCACAGGCGGCTGCGTCGTGAGCTTCAGCCAGCCGCAGGCGCGCGGCTCGAGGCGCACCGACTTGACGCCGCTGTCGAGGACGACGGTCCGCTCCTGCAGCGCGGAGGGGCACGCGCCGGCCGAGGGCAGCTCGGCGGACACCACGTACGAGCCGGCCGGCAGCGTATCCGTGTGCCACGAGCGTGTGCCGACCGCCTGGCCGTCCACCTTCAGCACGGCGCCCTTGGGCCCGACCACGCGCAGCGACGGCCGGACCGGTGCCGCGGGGAGGGCCATCGTGGTGGCGATCGTCTCGCGCGTCGTCGCCGGAAGCGACTTGCCGTCGGTCGGACCGGTACGCGTGGCTGCGGCGGCCGGTGTGGCGGACGTGGAAGCGGCGGTGCCCGGCCCGCGGAGCAGGAAGACCGCCGGCAGCGCGAGGAAGAGAAGAACCGCGGCCGCGGCGGCGCCGAACCGTGCCGCGGGGCGCTCGAGCCACGGCAGGCGACGCTCGAGCCAGGTCGCGTTGGCGCCCGTCCGAGGCAGCACGACGGTGCCGGGCCGCGTGTCGATCGGCGGGACGATGAGCGTCCGGCCGGCGCGACCGCCCTCGTGGGCGACGTCGGCGAGGGCCTGGCAGAGCTGCTCGCCGTTCGGGAAGCGATCGTCGGGCTCCTTCTCGAGGCAGCGCAGGATGATCTGCTCGACCTCGCGCGAGAGCGTCGGGTTGAGCGCGCGCGGCTTCGGTGGCTTGTCCTCGACGTGCTGCCGGGCGATCTCGTACCAATCGTCGCCGGTGAAGGGAAGCTCGCCGGTGGCGGCGCGGAAGAGCGTGACGCCGAGCGAGTAGATGTCGGCGCGGCCGTCGAGGGGCTGGCCTCTCGCCTGCTCGGGCGAGAAGTACTGCGGCGTCCCGACGACCATGTTCGTGCCCGTCTGGTCGACGTAGTTGGAGACGGCGCGGGCGATGCCGAAATCGGCGACGACGGCGTTGCCGTGGTCGTCGAAGAGGATGTTGTCCACCTTGATGTCGCGGTGGACGACGCCCTCGCGGTGGGCGAAGCCGAGGGCGCTGGCGACGTCGATCCCCATCCGGAGGAGCATCGGCTCGGGGAGGGCGGTCATCACCTCGAGCCGGTCGGTCAGGTTCTGCGGCAGGTAGTCCATCGCGAAGTAGACCGCCGTCCCTTCCTTACCGACGGCGAAGATCTTCACGATGTTCGGATGGCGCAGGCGCGCGGCGGTGGACGCTTCGCGGCGGAAGCGGCTCTCGAACTTCTCGTCGCCGGCGTACTGGGGCTTGAGGACCTTGAGCGCGACGGGGATCTCGAGCTCGGGGTCCCAGGCCTTGTATACCCAGGCGAACCCCCCGGACCCGACGAGCGAGTCGACGCGGAACTTGCCCAGAGTCTGGCCGAGGTAGCGCTCAGGCAATGTGGCGTACCGGGGCGAGGGCCATGACAGCCTTTACAGGGGTGGGCCGGTCCAGTAAATTCCTGTGCTTCAACCGATTCGGCGTAAGTGACGCCGCTGCAATGGCGGAGAATATAACATCATGGCCTTCGAAAAAGCATCGACGATCTCCAAGCACCGCGACCACGAGACCGACACGGGCTCCTCGCGGGTGCAGGTGGCGCTCCTCACCGAGCGGATCAACTACCTGACCGATCACTTCCGCACGCACGCCAAGGATCACCACAGCCGCCGTGGGCTGCTGAAGATGGTGGGCAAGCGTCGCCGGCTGCTCGACTACATGAAGCGCACCGACGTCGAAGGCTACCGGAAGCTGATTCAGGATCTTGGACTCCGCTACTAGGCGGCATGCTCCGTACACTCGCGCGGGCGCACATCGAGGCGGCCCGCGCGTTTTGTGTTACCCAGAGGCTAAAAAGCAATGATGCAACGCGTTGAGCGGACCTTCGCCGGCCGCCCCCTGATCATCGAGACGGGGCGCATGGCGAAGCAGGCGGCCGGATCGGCCGTCGTACAGTATGGCGAGACGATGGTGCTCGCCGCGGTGACCGTGAGCGAGAACCAGAGCACGCTCCCCTTCTTCCCACTCACGGTCGAGTACAAGGAGAAGACCTACGCCGCCGGCAAGATCCCGGGCGGCTTCATCAAGCGCGAGGGGCGGCCGAGCGACAACGAGATCCTCTCGGCGCGCATCATCGACCGCTCGATCCGCCCGCTCTTCCCCGAGGGGTTCAAGAACGAGGTCCAGGTCTTCATCTACGTCATCTCCGCGGACCAGGAGAATGACGCCGACGTCCTCGCCCTCGTCGCGGCTTCGTACGCCCTCAACGCGTCGAAGATCCCCTTCGCCGGCCCGATCGGCGGCGTTCGCGTCGGCCGCGTGCAGGGCAAGTGGGTGCTCAACCCGACGTTCCAGCAGCTCGCGTACAGCGACATGGAGCTGGTCGTCGCCGCCTCGCACGACTCGATCATGATGGTCGAGGGCGGCGCGCTCGAGGTCTCCGAGGCTGACGTCGTCGAGGCCCTCGGCATCGCCCACAAGGGCGTCCGCGAGCTGATCGCGATGCAGGAGGAGCTCCTCAAGAAGAACCGCGTGCCGAAGATGGCGTGGACGAAGGCGGAGACGCCGGACCACGTCGCGGCCCGCGTGAAGGAGCTCGCCGAGGGCAAGATCCTCGAGGCGATCAACCAGAAGGACAAGCACGGCCGCATCGAGGCCGTCGAGGGCGTGAAGAAGGCGGTCAAGGAGCAGCTGCTCGTCGAGCTGCCGGACAACGCCAAGGACTTCGGCAGCGTGCTCGGGGATCTCGAGTACACCGCGCTCCGCTCGCAGGTGCTCGACACCGGGCTGCGCGTGGACGGCCGCAAGCCGACGGAAGTGCGTCCGATCTCGATCGACACGAAGCTGCTCCCGCGCGCGCACGGCTCGGCGCTGTTCACGCGCGGCCAGACGCAGGCGCTCGTCTCGGTCACGCTCGGCACCGCGAACGACGTGCAGCGCCTCGACTCGATCGACGAGCCGGGCGAGAGCACGAAGTCGTTCATGCTGCACTACAACTTCCCGCCGTTCTCCACCGGCGAGGTGCGCCCGGTGCGCGGCACGAGCCGGCGCGAGATCGGCCACGGCAACCTCGCCGAGCGCGCGCTTCAGAGCGTGCTGCCGCCGTTCGAGGAGTTCCCGTACACGATCCGCATCGTCTCCGACGTGCTCGAGTCGAACGGCTCGTCGTCCATGGCCTCGGTGTGCGGCGGCTCGCTGTCCCTGTTCGATGCCGGCGTGCCGATGCGCGCCGCCGTCGCCGGCGTCGCGATGGGGCTCATCAAGGAAGGCAGCAAGTACGCGATCCTCACCGACATCCTCGGCACCGAGGACCACCTCGGCGACATGGACTTCAAGGTCGCCGGGACGGAGCAGGGGATCACGTCCATCCAGATGGACATCAAGATCGAGGGGCTCGACCTCGAGATCATGAAGCAGGCGCTCGCGCAGGCGCGCGAGGGCCGGCTGCACATCCTGGGTGAGATGCGCAAGGCGCTGGCGGAGCCGCGCGCCGAGCTCTCGCCGTACGCTCCGCGCATCGTCACGATGACGATCAACCCGGAGAAGATCGGCGACCTCATCGGCCCGAAGGGGAAGACGATCCGCGGCATCCAGGAGGAGACGGGCGCCGAGATCACGGTCGACGACACGGGCACCGTCACCATCGCCGCTGTGGGCGGCGAGGCGATGGAGCGCGCGCGTCAGATGGTTCGCGCCATCACCGCCGAGCCGATCGTCGGCGATACGTACGAGGGCACCGTCAAGAGCACGACGGCGTTCGGCGCGTTCGTCGAGATCATGCCGGGCACCGAGGCGCTGCTGCACATCTCCGAGATGCGCCACGCGCGCGTCGAGAAGACGGAGGACGTGGTCAAGAAGGGCGACCGCGTGAAGGTGAAGCTCATCGACCGCGACGAGCGCGGGCGCCTGCGCCTGTCGATGAAGGCGCTGCTGCCGAAGCCCGAGGGCATGGAAGAGGGCAACGGCGACCGTCCGCCGCGCGGCGAGCGTCCGCGCCGTGAGGAAGG
>DATMHT010000345.1:0-2211 GCA_035554795.1 Gemmatimonadaceae bacterium
GCCGAGTTCAAGGCGCGGCTGCTCTGGGGGTTCACGCAGATCCTCACGCGCGTCGCGGCGCGGCAGCCGCTGCTGATCGTGCTCGAGAACCTGCAGTGGGCCGACCCGTCGTCGCTCGAGCTGCTGCACTTCACGGCGCGCCAGGTGGCGGGGCACCGCGTCGCGCTGCTCTGCACGTACAACGAAGCGGAGCTCGACCAGAGCCCGACGCTGCGCGCGGCCGAGCAGTCGCTGCTGTCGTTGGGTGCGGCGCGACTGACGCGACTCGAGCCGCTCTCGCACTCGGACACCGAGGCGCTGGTGCGCGAGGCGTTCGGCGCGGACGCGGCGACGACGCGCGACTTCGCCGCCAAGCTCTACTCGTGGACGCGCGGCAACCCGTTCTTCGTCGGCGAGACGCTCAAGGCGCTCGTCGAGTCGGGGCAGCTCTACCGCCGCGACGGGGTCTGGCTCGGCTGGGAGGTCGAGGCACTCGCGCTGCCGCGCTCGATCCGCGACGCGGTGCTGGCGCGCGTCAACCGGCTCGGCGCGAGCGCGCGCGCCGTCGCCAACGTGGCGGCGGTGTTCGGCGCCCGCGTCTCGCACGAGGCGCTGTGCGCGATCAGCGGCCGCGACGAGTCCGAGGTGCTGGAGGCGCTCGACGAGCTGCGCGGCCAGGGCATCTTCGTCGAGAGCGCGGACGGTGGCGTCGTGCGCTACGACTTCAGCCACCCGATGATGCGCGACGTGCTCTACCGCGAGCTCGGCATCGCGCGGGCCCGGCTGCTCCACGCGACGGTCGCCGAGGCGCTCGAGGCGTTGTACGCGGCGGGCGGCCGCGGCGGCGCGTCGCCGCTCGCCCACGCCGACGAGCTGGCCTACCACTTCTCGCGCGCCGAGGCGCGCGGCCTCGCGCCGAAGGCGGTGAAATACCTCGCCGCGGCGGGACGCGACGCGCTCGCCCGCTACGCCAACCGCGAGGCCGCCGACTACCTGAGCGGTGCGCTCGACCGCCTCGATCCCGACGAGAGCGACGCGATCGGCGGCAACAACGGGGACGCCGCCGAGCGGAGCGCGCTCGCCGCCGGACTGATCGAGGATCTGGCGCGCGCGCGGCAGCGGCTCGGCGAGTACGACTCGGCGATGGCGCTCTGGCAGCGCGCGCGCGCCGACGCCGAGCGCCGCGCGCAGCCGGCGCGGCTCGCCGCGATCGAGCAGCGGATGGGACTCGGCTGCTACTGGAGCGGACGCTATCACGAGGCGCTCGCGCACTACGCGACCGGCGCCGCCGCCGCGGCCGCGGCCGGTGCCGACGGCGACCCGCTGCTGGCGCGGCTGCAGCTCGCGAAGGGGATGTGCCTGCAGGCGCTCGGCCGGCCGACCGAGGCGCAGGCGGAGGTGCAGCACGCGCTCGTCATCGCCGAGCGGCTCGGGAACGAGGCGCTGCTCGCGCGCGTGCACCGCGCGCTACTGCTGCTCTACGTGTTCACCGGTCCCGCCCATCTCGCGCGCGAGCACGGGAAGCGCGCTATCGCGCTGGCGCGGTCGTCGGGGCAGCGGAACGTCGAGTGGTCGGCGCACTGGGCGATGGCGATGCTCGAGGGGCTCACCGGCAACGGCGACGCGATCGCGCACTACCTCGCCGAGAGCGAGCGCCTCGCCGACGAGCTGCACTCGCCGCTGCTGCGCGTGTGGACGGCGGAGGTCCAGATCGAGTACGCGTCGGGGATCGGCGAGTGGGCGTCGGCGATCGCGCTCGCCGAGCGGACGATCACGACCGCGCGGGCGCTGAGCCAGCGGACGCTGCTGCCGCGGCTGCTCGTGTGGGCGGCGGTGATCTACGTCGGCCGCGGCGACTTCGAGCGCGCCAGGCGCTACCTCGACGAGGCGTGGACGCTCTCGGGCGCGGGGAGCGCGGCCGCCACGCAGCGACCGCTCGACGTCCACCAGATCGTCCCCGTGCACGCCGGGTTCGCGGCGTACTACGTCGCCACCGAGGACTACCGCCGCGCGATCGAGATCGGGGAGGCGGGGCTCGCCGTCGCCGACCGCTCGGGCTACGTCGCGTGGGCGGTGCACCGCCTGCTGCCGATGATCATCGAGGCGGCGCTCCGGCTGCAGGACTTCCACGTCGCGGGCCGCTACCGCGAGCGGCTGCGGAGCGACTCGCAGCGGATCGGCCACCGGCTCGGCCTCGCCTGGGCCGACACGTGCGACGCGCTGATGGCGATG
>DATMHT010000346.1:0-1819 GCA_035554795.1 Gemmatimonadaceae bacterium
CGGCTTCCAGGCGACGGTGACGGACGCCGCGAGCGGTCGGGACGCCGTGCTGTCGCGGAGCGCCGACCTCGTCACCTACCCGTACGGCAGCCGGTTCAGCTACGCACCGGTGCTGGACGGCGTGAAGGTCGAGCGCTTCCAGTTCAGCCCCGACGGGCAGGACGGAGTGATCGTCCAGTACCGGTTCACGAACGCGAGCGCGCGCGAGCGGCGGCTGCGCTTCCGCTTCGCCGTGAAGACGGACCTGCTCCCCGTCTGGTCGTCGGAGAATCTCGGCGTACATGACGCGCCGGACAGCGTCGCCTGGCGCGCGGCCGACGGCATCTTCGTCGCCCACGACACGCGCAACCCCTGGGTCTGCGTCTGGGGCGCCGTTCCGCCCGCTGCCGCCGCGCGGCGCGTCGCCGATCCGCCGCCGCTGCCCACGCGCGGCACGGGCGTCACCGCCGCGTCGGAGTACGCGCTGGCGCTCGACCGTCATGGCAGCGCGACGCTGACGTTCGTCGTCGCGGGATCGGCGACGGACGAGCGGGCGGCGCTGGCGACGTTCCGGCGTCTGGCCCGCGACCACGACCGCCTGCTCGCGCGGAAGAAGGCCCGTTACGCCGCGATCGTCGAGCGGGCGCGAGTGCGCATCCCCGACCAGCGGCTGCAGGACGTGTACGACTGGGTGAAGATCGACAACGAGTGGCACGTCCGGGACGTGCCCGGCATCGGCCGCGGGATCGGCGGCGGCCTGATGGAATATCCGTGGTGGTTCTCGGACACCTACACCGTGCAGGCGCTGATCGCGAGCGGCGACTTCGATCTCGCGAAGCAGCAGCTCCGCCTGCTGCGGCGCCTGTCGCTCGCGGCGAACCACAACGGCCGCATCGTGCACGAGGTAGCGACGAACGGCTTCGTCTCCAATCCCGGCAACACGCAGGAGACGGCGCAGTACGTCCTCACCATCGGGAAGCTGGTGGACTGGACGGGCGACGTGGCCTTCGCGCGCGAGATGTATCCCGCCATGACCCAGGGCCTCGACTGGCTGCTCGGCGACATGGACCGGAACCACAACCTGCTCCCGGAAGGCTACGGGATCATGGAGGTGCTCGGGCTGAACGCCGAAGTCATCGACGTCGCCGTGTACACGCAGCAGGCGCTCGAGGCCACCGCGCGCGTCGCGCGCGTCCTCAACGAGCCCGCCGCGGCGGAGCGATACCGGCAGCTCGCGGCTCGGCTGAAGACGACGATCGACGACAGCCTCTGGATCGCGGAGGACACGTCGTACGCCGACTTCCACGGCACCCGCGCGCAGGCGATCAGCACGGTGGAGGGCGCGATCAAGCAGATCCGGCTCAAGGGCGAGGACAAGCTCACCGCGCGGGACCGGGAGTCCATCGCATACTACGAGCGGCTGAAGCAGCGCTTCGCCGCCGTGCCGGACAGCGGCGGCCGAGCGTGGATCACCAACGAGAACTGGGTCATCGCGACGCCGATGGAGATGGGCATCGCCCCGCGCGCGAAGGCGATCCCGCTCCTCGACCGCATCCGCCGCGAGAACGTCGGACCCTACGGCCCGTACCTGTCCGCGGTCGAGCGGCACTCGATGATGACCATCTCGACCGGCGTCGAGGCGGTCGCCGAAGGAAGCTACGGCCGCATCGACGACGCGATGTGGTACGTGAACCGGATCGCGGACACGTTCAACCGGAGGACGCCCGGCTCGATCTCGGAGATGATGCCCGACTACGGCTGCTTCACCATCGCCTGGACGAGCTACGGCGTCGTGATCCCGCTCGTGCAGCAGGTGTTCGGCATCCGGCCCGACGCGATC
>DATMHT010000347.1:0-3157 GCA_035554795.1 Gemmatimonadaceae bacterium
CCGCGCCAGCGCATCCACGCGGTCGTGCACGGTGCTGTCGTTGCGGCTGACGCGGACGACGTAGCTGCCGCGCGGCCACGTCTTGCCGCCCGCCTCGATCGGCTGCGTCGCGACGGCCACCCGGTAGCCCTCGGCGAGCAGATGATACGCGAGCCGCGCCGACCCGTTCGTCGCCGACGAGAAGAGGTAGGCGACCCGCGCCGGCTTCCCCGCCACGACGCCCCCGCCGAGCTCCACGGGCAGGCGCTCGGGGGCGCGCAACGACGCGACCGTCGTGTCGGTGGGCGGAAGCGACAGCAGGTCGCCGCGCACGGTCGCGGCGCCGTCGTCGGTGTAGTACGCGTCCACGCCGAAGGCGATCGGCAGCGCCCATGCGGTGATGTCGTAGAACTCGTAGTCCTCGGCGCTCTCCTTCTTCCCGCGGCGCACGTTGCGGCGGTACTTCTCGATCTGCGCGCGCTGGAACGCGCTGTCGAGCTTCGGGTCCGGGTCGAGGATCGCGCGGGCGAGCGCGCCCTGCGGCTGGGCGAGGTCCACGACGTACGCGCCGGCGTCGAAGCGACGCGTGCCGGCGGCGTCGCCGGCGCCGTAGTCGGCGTACGGCCGCGCCCGCGCCACGCTGAGCGGCGACGTCGTGCGCCGCACCTCGATCCCCGCGCGCAGCAGCGTCGCCGCCAGCTCGGCCGCGCGCCCCGGATCGTCTCCGGGCGCGAAGACGACGCGGCGGAGCGGGGAAGGGGCGCCGGCGGGCGTGTTGCCGTCGCGGGCGTTGCGGCGGAAGCGCAGGTAGCCGCTCACGCGGTCGGAGCTGTTCGCCGCCGCCGTCTCGAGCGTCGCCATCGCGGCCACGTAGTGCTTGGCGATGCCGTCGCGCAGCGACAGTAGCGTGCCGTCGTCGCGCCGCTTGAGGAGCGCGGCGCCGCCGTCCGTCTCGTACGTCATGCCGATCGCGCCGGTGAGCGCCGGCCAGGTGTCCCAGTAGCCGGGATAGTACAGGTCGTAGACGTCGCGGACGTAGTAGCCCCACCCGTAGCGGTCGAACGCCGCCGCGTTGCCGCGGCCGATGCGCTGCAGCCAGTCGCCCGCCTGCGCGCCGATGTTCTCGTTCACCGGTCGCGCGGCCGGCGCGAAGAAGTACTGCGTCGTGTAGCCGTGCAGGTCGGCGGTGACCATCGGATGCCAGCGCAGCATCTCGCGCACGATCCCCTGCACCTCGCGCTGCGTCGTCGCGATGACGTCGCGGTTCATGTCGAACCGGTAATGGTTGAAGCGGCCGCGCACGCTCCACGGCTGCGCGCGCTGCTGCTCGATCCCCTGCGGGTCGGGGCTGCCGACGCTGATCGAGTTGTTCCACACCGCGAACCGCTCGTGGCCGTCGGGGTTGGAGCTCGGGTTGATGACGACGATCGCCTTCTTCAGCGCCTCGACCGTCGCCGGCTCCTCGCTCGCCGCGAGCTGATAGAGGAGCTGCATGCTCGCCTCGAAGCCCGGGCCCTCGTCGCCGTGCACCGAGCCGGAGAACCAGACGACCACCGGCGTGCGCGCGGCGATCGCGTCGAGCTCGGCCGGCGTGTGGCCGCGCGGATCGGCGAGCGCGTCGAGGTCGGCGCGGATGGCGTCGAGCCGGGCGATGTTCTCCGGCGACGAGACGACGTAGACGCGCATCGTCCGCCGCTCGTTCGTGATGGCGAACGGCTCGACGCGCACGCGGTCCTTCGCCGCGTCGGCGATGGCGAGCAGCACGCGCTCCTGCCACGCGTACTGCGTCTGCGCCTCGCCCACGTTGTAGCCGAGCAGCGACTCGGGGCGCGGGACGCCGGCGCGATACGGGCCGCGCGCGTAGAAGGAGAAGGCGCGGTCGTCGCGCAGCGTGCTGTCGGCGCGCGGCTGCGACGTGGTGCCGAGCGGCGCCTGGGCGCGGACGGCGGCGGCCGGGATGGCGAGCGCGAGGGCGAGGGAACGGAGACGCATGGCGTGGGCTCGAGGTCGCTGACGACGTCTGGTCGCGCGAAAGGTGAGCGGTCGCGGCCGTGGGCGATAGACGGTCGGCGGTCGGCGGTTGGCGGTCGGCGCGAGCGGACGTCCCACGGTCCAGTCGTCAGGCTCCGCCCGACGCCGCCAGGCCGGCCCCGCTCCGATTCTTCGAGACGGTACCCGTTACCCGCTACCCGTTTCTCGCTGGAGGACCGCCACCATGTCGTCCACGCTCACGCCCACCGGCACCACCGCGACCCTCCCCTCGGCCGCGCTCAAGTACGCGATCACGATCCCGATCAAGGCACGCTACGACAACTTCATCGGCGGGAAGTTCGTGCCGCCCGTGAAGGGGCAGTACTTCTCGAACCCGAGCCCGATCACGGGGCAGCACCTGTGCGACGTGGCGCGCTCGACCGCCGAGGACGTGGAGCTCGCGCTCGACGCCGCGCACGCCGCCGCGCCGGCATGGGGGAAGACCTCGCCGGCCGAGCGGGCGAACATCCTGAACCGGATCGCCGACCGGCTCGAGGAGAACCTCGAGGCGATCGCGGTCATCGAGACGATCGACAACGGGAAGCCGATCCGCGAGACGACGGCCGCCGACCTGCCGCTCGCGATCGACCACTTCCGCTACTTCGCCGGCTGTATCCGCGCCCAGGAAGGCGGCATCTCGCAGATCGACGACGACACCGTCGCCTACCACTTCCACGAGCCGCTCGGCGTCGTCGGCCAGATCATCCCGTGGAACTTCCCGCTGTTGATGGCGACGTGGAAGCTCGCGCCGGCACTCGCCGCCGGGAACGCCGTCGTCCTCAAGCCCGCCGAGCAGACGCCGGTGAGCATCATGGCGTTCGCCGAGCTGATCGCCGACCTGCTGCCGCCGGGCGTGCTCAACATCGTCAACGGCTTCGGCCGCGAAGCCGGCATGCCGCTGGCGGGCAGCAAGCGCATCGCGAAGATCGCATTCACCGGTTCGACCGCGACCGGCCGCGTGATCGCGCAGGCCGCCGCCGGCAACCTGATTCCGGCGACGCTGGAACTCGGCGGCAAGTCGCCGAACATCTTCTTCGCCGATGTCGCCGCGAAGGACGACAGCTTCCTCGACAAGGCGATCGAAGGCCTGGTGCTGTTCGCGTTCAACCAGGGCGAGGTTTGCACCTGCCCGTCGCGCGCGCTGATT
>DATMHT010000348.1:0-14915 GCA_035554795.1 Gemmatimonadaceae bacterium
CGCCACCTGCGGCGCGACCTGCGCGAGTTCTGGGTCGTGCGCTTCCCCTGCCGCGGCGCCTACTTCCCCGAGGACCGCGCCTGCATGACGGAGCTGACCTTCCTCGCGCGCACCGACATCACGGCGGCGCCGGTGGCCGCGTCCATCCTGCACGAAGGAATGCACGCGCGGGTGGACCGGATGCGACTCGGCGGCGTGCGACTGGACTCGGCGTCGCGCGACCGCGCGCGCGAGGAGCGCATCTGCCGGCGCGCGGAGCTCGACTTCGGTCTGTCGTTGCCCCCCGCGCTCGGCGCGCCGGTGGTCGAGCGCGCCCGGGCGAGCCTCGCCCTCGACGACGCCGGCGTCGCGCCCGAGGTGGATTGGGCCGAGGCGCGCCGACGGCAGGACGAGGTGGACCGGGCGTCGGGGTGAGAGTAGCGGCCCTCGGCTCTCGGCAAATTGTGGACAGGATGAGCAGGATGACGGGATGAACAGCACATCTACATCCTGTCCATCCTGTTCATCCTGTCAAACGGTCGAGAGCCGAGAACCGCTCTCGCTCGTCCTCGCGGTGCGCTCTGGCGCACGCCGCCGACCGTCTCCATGCTAGACGCGGCTCGACGCATTCACGTCGTCGGGCCGCAGACGTCGTACCCCGACCCGAACCCGGACCCGGAGGACGTCACATGGGAATCATCTCCGCCGGCGCGCACCGCGCGCTCGACTTCGTCGTCGTTCTCGTCTTCGCCATCGCCCCGACGCTGTTCGCGATGACGGGGCGCAGCGCGATGGCCACCTACGCCCTCGCCGTCATCCATCTGCTCGTGACGCTGTTCACGCACGTGCCCGGCCGCGAGAGCCGGCCGATCTCGTACCAGGCGCACGGCGCGATCGAGTTCCTCGTCGGTCTGGCGATGATCTGCGTTCCGCTGATCCGCCACTGGACGGGCGGCGCGCGCACCTTCTATCTCGGCTTCGGCGTCGTGCTCCTGCTGGTGTGGCTGCTGACGCGCTACCGCGAGCCGGTCGCGCCGGTGGCCGCTCGCCCGCCGGTGGCCTGAGCACCCGACGCGGCGCCGCTCACATCGCGCGCGGAGTGATGGATGCTGTTCCATGGTTGGTCTTCATTGCTGCGGATCTCGGTCAGCGCGGCGGCCGTCTACGTCCTGATGGTCGCCGCGCTTCGGCTGTTCGGCTCGAAGGCGCTCGCGAAGATGTCGGGCTACGACCTGATCATCTCGGTCGCCATCGGTTCGCTCGTCGCGGCGATCCCGATCACCACCGGGCTCGCCCTCTCCGACGGGATCGCGGCCGCCGTCACCCTGCTGCTCCTCCAGGAGCTGACGCGCCGGTGGCAATCGCGCTCGCTCCGCATGCACCACCTCGTGCGCGAGCGGCCGCACCTCGTCGTGTGGGACGGCCGGATCCTCGAGGACCGGCTGAAGGAGATCAGCACGTCGGCCGACGAGGTGCGGGCGGCGGTGCGCCGCGCGGGGCTCGTGTCGCTCTCGCAGGTGCAGACGGTCGTCCTCGAGAACGACGGCGAGTGGTCGGTGATCCCGCGCGCGCAGGCGACCGACCTCTCCGCGCTCGACGGGCTGGAGGTTCCCGGCCATCCACACAAGGCGGCGCTGGCCAAGGACGCGGAGCGGTCGCTGTCGTCGTCCGGCCCACCGGCGCCGGCGTCACCACCGCCGTCCCAGCGACCACCGTCGTCGGCGGAGTCCACCTAGCGGCCGCACGCGGCGGTATCTTGCGACGTCCGGTTCGCGCCCGCGCCCAACGCCAACGCACCCATTCATTCATGCGCTCGACCACCACTCGCCGGTCCGTCGCTCTCGCCACGCTCGTCGCCGCCATCGCGGCCTGTGCCAGCAGCGGCAGCGGCAACGGAGGCGCCTCCGCCTCGGCCACGCCGCCAGCGGCGGCCGCCGTGGCGACGCCGCCGTCGTCCGCCTCCGCGCTGATCGCGCGCATGCACGACCGCTACGCCGGCCAGTGGTTCCACACGCTCACCTTCGTGCAGCGCACGACGCGGCTGCGGCCCGGCGGCGCGCGCGACACGTCCACGTGGCTCGAGGCGTTGCAGGCACCGAGCCGGCTGCGGATCGACATCGAGCCGCGCGCGTCGCGCAACGGGCTGATCTTCACCGCCGACTCCACCTACCGCATCCGCAACGGGCAGGTGGCGGCGGCGACCGCCGACGCGAACCCGCTGATGCCGTTCGTCGCCGCGCTCTATCTGCAGCCGGTCGAGCGGACGATGCTCGAGCTCGCGCGCGAGCACTACGACACGACGCGCCTCCGCGCCGACACGTGGCGCGGCCGCCCCGTCGCCGTCGTCGGCACCGACCGCGCCGACGACCTGACGTCGCCGCAGTTCTGGGTGGACCTCGACCGGCTGGTGCTGGTGCGCATGGTGCTGCCGCCGGCGCGTCCCGACGCGAAGGCGATCGACATCCACATGAGCGACTACCGCCCCTTCGGCCACAGCCTCGTCGCGACCCGCGTGGACGTCATCGCCGGCGCCGACACGGTGCAGAGCGAGGAGTACCGCGACGTGCGCGTGGACGTGCCGCTCGACCCCGCACTCTTCGACCCGGCGGCGTGGGGGACGGTGAAGCACTGGATGGAGCGGTAGGCGGTAGGCGGGTGGCGGGTGGCGGGTGGCGGGTGGCGGGTGGCGGGTGGGCGGACGAAGCGATGGGCCGGCCTCTCGGCGCGAGAGTGCCGGCCCGATGTTCTTGCTACCCGCCACCCGCTACCCGCCCCTGTCAGGGAAACCCCTGCATGACGAGGGGAACCTCCGATTGACCTCACTCTGGCGCCGAGCGAATCCTAGGACCAAGATGGTTGGTCCCGTCTGCCAAAGGAGGCTCTGATGATCACCACCCTCTCCTCCGAGAGCGACGTCCTTGCCGCCCTCCGGTCCGGAGACGAGCACGCGCTGGAGCGGCTCTTCCGCGACCGTTACGACGCGCTCACCGAGCAGGCGGCGGCGGAGCTGGGGAACCCGGCCCTCGCGTCGGTCGTCGTCGAGCGTGCGTTCCTGCACGCCTGGGACGAGCGGACGCACTTCGAGACGACCGCCGCGCTCGACACCTTCCTCCACGACGCGGTGCACGAGGGGGCGGTGCGCGAGAGCCAGCGCCGCGCGGCGCTGCACCACATCGCCGAGCGCAGCGGCGCGCACCACGTCCATCACGAGCACCACGCCACCGCGCCGGTGCCGCGGGCGACGGTGCACCAGGCGTGGGCGCACCTCGCGGCGGCGCTGCACGCGACCTGGCCGGCGGTGGACGCCGGCACGGCCGAGCGGCGCGCGCAGCAGTTCCGGCACGGGGCCGCCGAGCACGTCGCGATGGTGGCGAAGCACCGCACGCCCTGGCTGACGGCCGGCGTCGTGATCGCGGGCGCGATCGCGGTCGGCGGCATGATGTGGGCGCTGAACCGCACGGGCGAGGAGGTGGCGACGACGAACGCCCTCTCCTCGCCGAAGGCGCGGATCCTGATGGCCGCGCCCGGCCAGCGCGCGCTCGTGACGCTGCTCGACGGCAGCCGCGTCACGCTCGGGCCCGACTCGCGGCTCGTGGTGCCGGAGGAGTTCCCGAAGACGCCGCGGGCGGTGAAGCTGGAGGGCACGGCGTCGTTCGCCGACGTGGCGTCGCTCGAGAAGCCGCTCGTGATCCGCGCCGGCGACGCGACGCTCACGACGAACGGCCGCGCCTTCGACGTCTCGTCGTACCCGGAGGATTCGCTGGTGATGGTGCGCGTGCGCGACGGGCGGATGTCGGTGACGACGCCCACGGACACGCGCGAGCTCGAGTCCGGCGGCACGCTCGCCGTCGCCCGCGGTGGCGCGATCCGCGATGCCTCCACGCAGGCGCTGAACGAGAGCCTCGGCTGGACCGACGGGCGCTTCGTCGTCGGCAGCCGGCCGCTGCGTCAGGTGCTGCCGCAGCTCAAGCGCTGGTACGCGCTCGACCTGAAGGTGCGCGATCCGGTCATCCTCGACCGCGCGGTGACGATGGACGCGCAGCTCGGCGCCCCGCGCAACGCGATCGCCGCGCTGGAGAACGGCTCCGGCAACGCGATCAAGTTCGGGTGGGTGAACGACACGATGTATCTGAGCGACGCGACGAAGGCGGCCGCGACGACGAAGAAGAAGGCCGGTAAGCGGTAGGCGGGTGGCGGTAAGCGCGAGCCGTGCATCACGAAGGGGCCGGCATCCGGGTGAGATGCCGGCCCCTCGTACGTTCGCGCTTACCGCCTACCGCCTGCCGCTTGCCGGATCACCGCTTCAACGCCACCGCCACCTGGCTCCATCCCGCCATCCGGTCGCGCAACGCGTCGCGCTGGCTGTCGCTGAGCAGCGGTGAGGTCGCGAGCAGCTCGGCGCGGCGGCCGAACTCGATGGCGCGGTCGCTCTGCTGGATCTCGGCGGCGATGAACGCGGCATCGATGTACGCGTTCGCCGCGTGCACGACGTCGCCGTGCTCGACCGACGTCTGGGCCGCCTTCTCCATCAGGTCGGCTCCGGCGCGGCTGTCGCCGCTGTAATAGAAGAGATACGCGGCCGTGCGCAGACAGGTCGGCGTCGCCGTGTCGCCCGGCGCGCGTGCTTCGGCCGAGCGCTGGTAGAGCCGCGCCGCCTTCGCGAACTGATCGGTGCGCGCGGGCAGCGCGTCGGCCTCGATGCGCAGGCGGTCGGCGCGGCTGACGGCCGCGGCGGTGACGCGCACCGGCTGCAGCGTGCCTTCCTGCGCCGTCGCGACCGCGGGAATCGCCGCGGCCGCCGTGAGCAGGGTCCCACCGATCGAGAGTAGCTGTCGCGCGGTCGTGTGCATGATCCGTGTCTCCTTCGGCTTGACGCGTTGAGCGAGCCGCTCCACCACCGGCAACGACGACGGCGACGGGAGCGCGTTGTATGGCCGATCACGATGATCGTGGGGGCGATGACTCGCGCTGCCGCATCGGGCTCGCCTCACATCAGGGTTGACACGCCGTACGGCGGAAAGGATTGCCCGGTTGCGCGGCGGACATGTCAGAACTCGGCGAAAGCGAGCGTTCTGACATCTCGGTGGTGAAACCCCGACGGCGCTCGACCGTGGGCGCTCGGCAATCGGACAGGATGAACAGGATGAGCGGGATGTGCTGAAGTGCCTCATCCCGTCCATCCTGTTCATCCTGTCCAACAGGGAGCCGAGAGCCGAGAGCCGTTATCTTTCATGAGCTCCCTTCCGCCACACCCCTTCCGACCGCTCCGTGACGCACCCGATGGATCTCCCCGTCGCCGCAGCCGGCGACGAGAACGACGTCAGCAGTGCCGCCGCGACCAGCGACGGGCGGCTCGCCGCGCGCATCGCGCGGGAGTCGTCGCGCCGGCGCACGTTCGCGATCATCTCGCACCCCGACGCCGGCAAGACGACGCTGACCGAGAAGCTCCTGCTCTACGGAGGCGCGATCCACCTCGCCGGGAGCGTCAAGGCGCGGCGCGCGACGCGGCACGCGACGTCCGACTGGATGAAGCTCGAGCAGGAGCGCGGCATCTCGGTGACGTCGAGCGTGCTGCAGTTCGACTACGCGGGCGTGAAGGTCAACCTGCTCGACACGCCGGGCCACGCCGACTTCTCCGAGGACACGTATCGCACGCTCATCGCCGCCGACAGCGCGGTGATGCTGCTCGACAACCGCCGCGGCGTCGAGGAGCGGACGCGGCAGCTGTTCGAGGTCTGCCACAAGCGGCGCACGCCGATCTTCACCTTCGTCAACAAGTGCGACCGGCCGGGCGAGGACCCGCTGCAGCTCATCAGCGACGTCGAGCGCGACCTGGGGATCACCTGCGCGCCGGTGACGTGGCCGATCTTCGACGGCGACCGCTTCGTCGGCGTCTACGACCGGCTGACCGAGCACGTCCACCTGTTCGAGCGCGGCGAGGGGCACGGCGCGACGCAGCTGGCGACGATCGAGGGCGGGCTCGACGCGCCGGAGATCCGCGACCACGCGAGCGAGTACGCGCTCGACAAGCTCCGCGAGGACCTCGAGCTGCTCGACGTCGCGCTCGGCGCCTTCGACCGCGACGCGTTCCTCGCCGGCACGCTCTCGCCGACGTTCTTCGGGTCGGCGCTGACGAACTTCGGCGTCGAGCCGTTCCTGCGCGAGTTCGTGCAGCTCGCGCCGGGCCCGGTGCCGCGCGACACGACGGGGGGCATCGTGCGTCCCGAGGAGGGGCGCTTCACGGGCTTCGTGTTCAAGATCCAGGCGAACATGGACCCGAAGCACCGCGACCGGATGGCGTTCGTGCGCGTGGTGTCGGGGCGCTACGCGGCCGACATGGAGGTGAAGCTCGCGCGCACGGGGAAGACGATGCGCTTGGCCGCGCCGCAGGCGGTGATGGCGCGCGAGCGGCAGGCGGTGGACGAGGCGTTCGCCGGCGACGTCGTCGGCATCGTGGACCGCGGCTCGCTCCGCATCGGCGACACGCTCGTCGGCGGCGCGAACGGCGACGCGCCGCCGAAGACCGTGCTCGAGTTCCGCGACATCCCGCGCTTCCCGCCCGAGCACTTCGCCTACGTCACGTCGGGCGACCCGATGCGCCGCAAGCAGCTCGACACGGGGCTCAAGCACCTCACCGAGGAGGGCGCCGCGCAGGTGTTCTTCGCCGAGGAGGACGCGCGCGCCGGCCGCGGCCCCGCGCCGATCGTCGGCGCGGTCGGCCAGCTCCAGTTCGACGTCATGCTGCACCGCCTCGAGCACGAGTACGGCGCGCCGGCGAAGCTCGACCCGGTCGGCTACTCCTTCCCGCGCTGGGTCACGGGCAAGAAGAGCGACATCGAGCGCATCGCGAGCGGCCGCGGCCGGATGCTGCTCTACGACGTGAAGGGAAACCCGATCATCCTCTTCGCGGACAAGTGGACGCTGCGGGCGACGCTCGAGCGCGACACGGAGCTGCAGTACTTCGAAGCGGCGCCGTGACGGCGGCCGACGAGCGGCGGCTCCGCGAGGTGGACCGGCGGCAGGTCGTCATGGCCGCCGATCACCAGCTCGTGCTGCAGGTGGTGCAGCCGGGCCTTCTCGGGCTGATGGACGGCTCGGTGTCCACGCTCGCGCCGCTCTTCGCGGCGGCCGAGCTGACCGGCCGGTCGCACGCGGCGTTCTACGTCGGGCTCGCGGCGTCGGTCGGCGCGGGGATCAGCATGGGGCTCGCCGAGGCGCTCTCCGACGACGGCAAGGTGTCGGGGCGCGGCAAGCCGTGGACCCGCGGCGGGATCACGGGGCTCGGCACGATCATCGGCGGCATGGGGCATACCCTGCCCTTCCTCCTCACCAATCTCCACACGGCGCTGCTGCTCGCCTACGTCGTCGTGATCATCGAGCTGATCGCGATCGCGTACATCCGCTTCCGCTACATGGCGAGCCCGCTCGGCCGGACGATCGTGCAGGTGATCGGCGGCGGCGGGATCGTCTTCGCGATCGGGCTCTGGCTCGGGAAGCTCGGAGCCGCGGGATAACCCGCACCACGTCGGGGTCAGGCACATGACGCGACCACTTCACGATTCGTCGGATCTCGTCGTCGTTCGCCACTCGCCGCTCAACGCCGAGTCGCCGCCGGCGGCGCTCGAGCGCGACGTGACGCCGGCCGCGCACGTGTACGTGCGCAGCAACTTCGCCGTCCCCGCGCTGCCCGGCGACGACCATCGCGTCACCATCGGCGGCGCGGTGCGCGAGCCGTTCTCGATCGCGGTCGCCGAGCTGCGCGCGATGCGGCGCTCGACCGCCACCGTCACGATGGAGTGCGCCGGCAACGACCGCGTCTCGATGCGCCCGCTGCCGCCGGGCGAGCTGTGGCGGAGCGGCGCGGTGAGCACGGCGCGCTGGAGCGGCGTGCCGCTGCGCGAGCTGCTCCGCCGCGCCGGCGTCGCGCCCGACGCGGTGGAGATCCTCGTCGAGGGCGCCGACCGCGGCCTCGTGGACGACGAGCCGGGCGCGATCCCGTTCGCGCGGTCGCTGCCGGTCGCGGAGGCGATGGACCCGCGCGTGCTGCTCGCTCTGGAGATGAACGACGCGCCGCTCGCGCTCGCGCACGGCGCGCCGGTGCGGCTCGTCGTGCCGGGGTGGTACGGGATGGCGAGCGTGAAGTGGGTGGCGCGGATCGAGGCCATCACGACGCCGTTCGCGGGGCGCTTCCAGTCGCGGCGCTACGTGTACGACGACGACGCAGGCGGCGTGCGGCCGGTGACCCGCATGCGCGTGAAGTCGGCGATCGTCGCGCCCGCCGACGGCGCCGTCGTGCCGGCGGGGCCCGTCGTGGTGCGCGGCTGGGCGTGGTCGGGCGAGGGCGCGATCACGCGCGTCGAGGTGGACGCCGGCGCTGGTTGGCACGACGCGCGGCTCGGCGCGCCGCCGTCGCAGGACTCGTGGACGCCGTGGGAGGCGGACGTGGAGCTCGCCGCGCGCGGACGCTACGCCCTCCTCAGCCGCGCCCACGACGCCGCCGGCAACGTGCAGCCGGACGTCCCGCCGTGGAACCGGCTCGGCTACGGGAACAACGCCGTGCGCCCCGTCGTCGTGGAGGTCGTGTAGTCGCGGACACCGCCGGGCGGCCGTCGTCTCGTTAGGCAGCGGGGCCCGAGGCGACCGAGTCGGCGCCGGTGGTAGGACCGTCGGTCCGAGCCGGGCCAGCGCGCGCCCGCCTCACGCGCGACGCACTGCCCGCGCACGCGCGTCGCATTCAGAGGGTGTCTCGGGCCGCGCCCCGTCTCTAGTTTTGTCGGACGATGTCGCGCGAAGATCGCACCCCCCAGTTCCCGACGCCTCCCTCCGTGGAGGCGTCCGCCGATGCCCATGCCCTCGCCGAGCGCGAGGAGCGGCTGCGCGCGGCGCTGTACGCGTCGCGCACCGGCACGTTCCGGTGGGACATCCGCAGCAACGCGCTCGACTGGGACGAGAACCTCGACCGGCTCTTCGGCCTCGCGCCGGGGCTCACCGTGCGCTCGCTCGCCGGCTTCCTCGCCACGGTGCACCCCGACGACCGGGCGCGCGTGGTCGCGGCGTGCGAGCGGTGCGCCGCCACCGGCGCCGACTTCGACGAGGAGTTCCGCGTCGTCTGGCCCGACGGCTCGGTCCACTGGCTCGACGACAAGGGGCGCACCTTCCACGACGAGCAGGGGCGCCCCTCGTACATGACGGGGGCCTGCGTCGAGATCACCGACCGGAAGGCGGCCGAGGAGGAGCGCGAGCGACTGCTGGCGGCGCTGGGCACGAGCGAGGCGCGCCTCCGCCGCATCCTCGAGTCGGGGATCGTCGGCGCGTTCTACTGGGACATCGACGGCCGCATCACCGACGCGAACGACGCCTTCCTCGCCCTCCTCGGCTTCACGCGCGACGACCTCGCGGCGGGGCGCCTGGACTGGCGCGCGCTGACGCCGCCGGCGTGGCGGGAGACCGATCGCGTCGCGGTCGCCGAGCTGATGGCGACCGGCCGGCACGGGGAGTACGAGAAGGAGTACCTCGCGAAGGACGGCCGGCGCGTCCCGGTGCTGATCGTGAGCGCGTTCTTCGAGAATTCGCGCGAGCACGGCGTCGCGCTCTGCCTCGACCAGACGGCGCGCCGCGCGGCGGAGGAGGCGCTGCGGCTGCGCGAGGCCCAGCTGCGCGAGGCGCTCGACGCCGCCCACGCCGCGCGCGCCGAGGCCGAGACGGCCAACGCCGCGAAGAACACGTTCCTGGCGACTATGAGCCACGAGCTGCGGACCCCACTGAACGCGATCGGCGGCTACGCCGAGCTGATCGAGATGGGGATCCGTGGACCGGTGACGGCGGCGCAGCGCGAGGACCTCGCCCGCATCCGGCGCAGCCAGCAGCACCTGCTCGGCCTCATCAACGACGTGCTCAACTTCGCCAAGCTCGACGCGGGCGTCGTCCGCTTCGATCTCGCCGAGGTCGCGATCGCCGAGGCGCTCGCGGCGGCCGAGCCGATGGTCGCGCCGCAGATGGCGGCGAAGGGGCTCCGCTTCGCGCTGCCGGCGTGGGACGACACGGCGGCCGTGCGCGCCGACCCCGAGAAGCTGCGCCAGGTGCTGCTCAACCTCCTCGGGAACGCGATCAAGTTCACCGACCGTGGCGGCGAGATCAGTATCGCGTGCGACGTCGGGCCGACGATGGTGCAGCTCGCCGTCCGCGACACCGGCATCGGCATCCCGGCCGAGCGGCTGCAGTCCATCTTCGAGCCGTTCGTGCAGGTGGACCGGCGGCTGTCGCGGCCGAACGAGGGCGTCGGCCTCGGGCTCGCCATCAGCCGGGAGCTGGCGCGCGGCATGGGCGGCGAGCTGACGGCGACGAGCACCGAGGGCGTGGGCTCGACGTTCGTCCTGACGCTGCCGCGGGCGGCGGCCACCGCCGCGGCCTGAGCGCCGCGGCCTGAGCGCCGTCGCTGGCGAGCGCGACGACCGCGCGCCCGCGTTCGACGCGGCCCCGGCCTTGCGACGGAGAGGATCATCAACCAACCCGCCGAGGGCCGATGCGCGACCAGTTCTACCACCCCCATAACGACCGCTCGTTCACTCTATCGCCTTCCGACGTCGGCGGTGGTGGCGGTGGTGGCGGTGGTCAGGACGCGTCGTCGGCGCGCACCCCGAGCGACGCGCTGACGATGCCCGACGCGCTGCGCGGTCCCGACTTCGACCGGATGTACGAGGCCTGGGGCGAGGCGCGACGCAAGCACGATCCCGAGCTCCCCGCCTTCATCGACTCGCTCAAGGCGCTCGCCCGCCACGCGCGCGAGACCAACCTCGACGTCTCGGCGCTCCTCAAGGCGCTCGACTCGGTGACGCGCCCGGAGAGCGGCGGCGAGCAGGTCCTCGACTGGGACCACGTGCGCGAGATCGCGGGGCGGGTGGTGATCCGGGCGTACTATCGGGATGATTGAGTGAGGCGGCTCTCGGCTTTCGTTTGACAGGATGAACAGGATGGACCGGATGTGGGTGTGCTCTTCATCCCGTTCATCCCGTTCATCCTGTCTGAGCGCCGAGCGCCGAGTGCCGACCGCCGAGAGCCGAGAGCCACCATGACCGCTACCTACGGCATCGCCCCGCCCGCCTTCCGACTGCCGGCCGCCAGCCACGTCGGCCGGGTACGGCTGCAGGTCGCCGACCTCGCGCGCTCGATCGCGTACTACGAGCAGGTGATCGGGTTCCGCGTGCTGAGCCGCGCCGAGGAGAGCGGGGTGCGGCGCGCGACGCTCGCCGCGCACGGCGACGACCGGCCACTCGTCGAGCTGCACGAGCGCGTCGGCGCCCGGCCCGTGCCGCAGCGCGGCCGGCTCGGGCTCTACCACTTCGCGATCCTCCTCCCCGACCGCGCCTCGCTCGGCCGCTTCGTCACCCACCTCGGCGAGATCGGCGCGCACGCCGGGATGTCCGACCACTTCGTGAGCGAGGCGGTCTACCTCTCCGACCCCGACGGGCTCGGCATCGAGGTGTACGCGGACCGGCCGCGGAGCGCGTGGAAGTACCAGGGCGGGCAGCTCTACATGACGACCGCGCACATGAACGTGGCCGACGTCGTTCGCGCCGGCGGCGGCATGCCGTGGACGGGGATGCCCGCCGGCACGACGATCGGCCACATCCACCTCTACGTCGCCGACATCGACCAGGCGGCGGCGTTCTACCACGCGGGGCTCGGCTTCGACAAGGTCGTCTGGAACTACCCGGGCGCGCTCTTCATGTCCGCCGGCGGCTACCACCACCACCTCGGCACGAACACCTGGGCCGCGCACGCCCCGCCCGCCGAGGAGGGCGACGCGCGGCTGATCGAGTGGGAGCTCGTCGTCCCCGACCGCGCGGCGGTGGAAGACGCGGCGCGAAGCCTCGAGCACGGCGGCGCGACCGTCGAGCGCGCGGGGGACTCGGCGGTGGCACAGGATCCGTGGGGGACGACAGTTCGGGTGCGGGCGGCTGAAGCGGGTCGGGGGTAGCGGGTCGGGGGTCGGGGCTTTCGTTCGGTACGCGCCGAGCACCGGCCCCGACCCGCTACCCCCGACCCGCTCTACTTCGCCTGCACCGCCACCGTCATCTCCCGCCGCTCCCACGCCACCCGCAGCGTGCCGCGGTCGCCGCGCTGCGGGACGATGGAGATCGTGAGCTGCTGGACGGGAGACGCGAGCGTGCGCGTCCTCATCGGGATGCGCGCGAGGTCGTGCGCGGGGTCGTAGTCCGTGCCGGCGAGCGGCTGGCCGTTGCGCTCCGTCTCCTTGCTGACGACGAGCGTCGTGCCGGTCTTCGACGGGATCGTGAACAGCGTGTAGCGCCCCGCGGGCACGAGCGTCGTGCCGACGACCAGGTCGCGGTCGGTCTCGAGCACGGTGGCGGCGTTTGCGCCGGTGCGCCAGACGGTGTCCCACGGCACGAGGCCGCCGAACACGGGACGGCCGCGCGCCTTCGGGCGGCTGTAGCGGACGGTGACGCGCGCCGCGCCGACCCGCGCGGTGGTCGAGTCGAGGGGCGAGAGCGCGCCCATCGCGCGGCCGCTCGCGTCGAGCGCCGCCCACGCCTTCGCGACGGCGCCGATGTCCACCGCCGGCACCCGCTCGACCGTCGTGCCGAGCGGCTGTGCGAGGTGGAGGATGCGGCCGTCGGCGTCCACGTGCGCGCGGTAGGTGAGGAACGGAAGCGTGAAGGTCATCGAGTCGGCGCCGATGCGCCGCACGATCACGGGCATCGTGTCGCCGGCGGGGTCGAGAAGCATGACGGTCGCGCTGTCCGCGCCCGCCCGGCGGAGGCGCATCGCCGCGAGCTCGTAGGCGAGGAAGGACTGCGGCAGCGACGGGATCATCCCCGCACGCGCGGCGACGTGGCTCGTCCGCGCGCTGTCGCGGCCGCGGCGCGCCTCGACGGTCGCGCTGTCGGCGCCGGCCCAGGTGAGCTTCGTGCTCGCCAGCAGCGGCGCGTCCATCCGCTCGAGCGAGTGGTTCATCAGGAAGATCGTGCGCACGTCGCCCGACCCGGGGGCGAGCTCGACGTGCGAGTGCCAGAGCGAGGTGCGCGGCACGCGCCGCACCTGCTCGACGGCGTAGCTGTCGCCGCTGCGCGAGAAGCGCTCGACGGCGACGGTGTCGGTGCCGAGGCGGACGACGAAGGCGCCGGCGTGCGCGGACGCGGACGGCTGCGCCGGTCCCTGCGCGGCGACGGGGCCGACGAGGAGGGCGAGCAGCGCGACGGGGAGGAAGAGGAAGCGCATGCGGAACCGGGGTGGGGGCGATGGCGCGGTGGACGGGCGAACATGAGTGCGGGCGCCCGGCGACGCAAGCGCGCGCGCCGGAGCGGCGACATCGTCCCCCGTACCACGGTCACGCGCGCCGTCGTGAAAAACATTCAGCGCGACACAGCGCCCGTCCCGTCCGCACCAGCGCCGCGTTCGCTTGCGCGCGTGGACGCCACTCCTAGCTTCGGGTCACGCCGTCAGCGCCGGAGTCTCGTGCACAGGAGGACGCCATGCTGGCCGAGCTGGAGCAACTGCACCGCAAGCCGAGCGACGAGGAGATCGACGTCTACGGCCTGACGCACGTCGGCCGCGTCCGCGACTCCAACCAGGATCACTTCCTCATCTGCTCCCTGCGCAAGCAGGCGGTGATCCACTACACCAGCCTCCCGGACGTCGAGCCGCTGGCCGACCTCGCCGACCGCGCGGCGTTCGTCGCGATGGTGGCCGACGGCGCGGGGGGCGACGTCGGCGGGGAGCACGCGAGCCGTCTCGCCGTCGAGGCGGTGACGCGCTACGTCACCCTCAGCATGCGCTGCTACTACGAGAGCGACGCCGACGACGCGGCCTTCGGCCAGTCGCTGCACGACGCGGCGATGCGCTGTCACGACGGCCTGCTCGAGCGCGCCGAGACCGACCACACGCTCCACGGGATGGCGACGACGCTCACCCTCTGGATGGGAGTCTGGCCGCGCGCGTATCTGCTCCAGGTCGGCGACAGCCGCGCGTACCTGCTGCGCGACGGCGAGCTGACGCAGATCTCCCGCGACCAGACGATGGCGCAGGAGCTCGTGGACCTCGGCGCGCTGCCGGGGATCGAAGCGGCGAACCCGCGGCTCCTGCACACGCTCTCGAGCGCGATCGGCGGCCCGCAGACGGCGCCGACGGTGACGCGCTTCGAGCAGCGGTGGGGCGACGTCGGCCTGCTCTGCAGCGACGGCCTCGTTCGCCACGTGTCGAACGAACGGATCCGCGAGCGGCTGCGCACGATGCGCTCGGCGCGCGAGGCGTGCGAGGGTCTTCTGCAGGACGCGCTCGACGACGGTGGCACCGACAACGTGACGGTGCTCGTCGGCCGCACGCTGCGCCGCGGCGACGCCTGACGCGATCGCCGCCGCGCATCGCGGCGCGCGATCGCCAGAGTACCGCGAGCGGGCCACGACTGCCTAACGACGGTGGTCGCGGCCGACATCCGGCGCGCACCTCCGGCGCGCCGGCCCCGCCCTTGCATCGCTCCGGCGACGAAGGACCGCAGTTGCATCCCGAGCATTTGCGTCCCACACAACCGGAGGACCGATGGCAACCAAGAGATCTGGCGGTCGCAGATACGGTCGCGCGGCGGGCAAGCGCGTCGAGAGCGCGATGAAGCGCCGGAACAAGGGCACGCTCAAGCGCGGCAAGGCGGGACACGGCGGACGCGTCACGAGCCGCGAGCAGGCGATCGCGATCGGGCTCTCCGAGGCGCGCGAGAAGGGCGCGAAGGTGCCGCGCAAGCGCAGCTCGGCGAAGAAGTCGTCGGCGCGGAAGTCCACGGCCCGCAAGTCGTCGGCGAAGAAGTCGTCGGCGAAGCGCTCGACGGCCAAGCGCTCCACGGCCCGGAAATCGTCGTCGCGCAAGACGTCGGCGCGGAAGTCGTCGGCGAAGAAGTCGTCCGGCCGCAAGACGTCGGCGCGGAA
>DATMHT010000349.1:0-7508 GCA_035554795.1 Gemmatimonadaceae bacterium
TGTAGACTTCCGCTCCCCACCACACCCCGGAGAGCGATGCGGCCGTCCGCCACTCGCGCGCTGTGCGCGCTGTCCCTCGTCCCCGTCGTCCTCACCGCCTGCTCGGCCGCCGCGTGGCGCAATGCCGGGCGCGCCGTCGGCGAGGCGATCCGCGCTGCCGCGACGACGCCGCCGTCCCCCGCGTCGCTGCCGCGGACGCGCGCCGAGCGCACCGACTACCGCGAGACGTCGCGCTACGACGACGTCGTGCGCTTTCTCGATTCGCTCCAGGCGCTCGGCGCGCCGATGCGCGTCGGCGTGATGGGGAAGAGCACCGAGGGGCGCGACCTGCTCTACGTCGTCGCGTCGCGGCCGCTCGTCGCCAGCGCCGAGGAGGCGCGGCGGCTCGGGCGGCCGGTCGTGTACGTGCAGGCGAACATCCACGCCGGCGAGGTGGAGGGGAAGGAGGCGCTGCAGGCGCTGCTGCGCGACCTGCTGTTCGACGCGCGCCCGAACGCGCTCGACTCGATCGTGCTCGTCGCCGTGCCCGTGTACAACGCCGACGGCAACGAGCGCTTCGCGCCGCAGGCGGTGAACCGCTACGAGCAGAACGGGCCCGAGCTCGTCGGCGAGCGCGCCAACGGGCAGAAGCTCGACCTGAACCGCGACTACGTGAAGGCCGAGGCGCCGGAGACGCGCGCGTCGCTGCGGATGTTCGACGCGTGGGATCCGGACGTCTTCGTGGACCTGCACACGACCGACGGCAGCTACCATGGCTACGCGCTCACCTACTCGCCGTCGCTCAACCCCGCCGCGCCGCTCGGCGCGTACACGCGCGACACGCTGCTCCCCGAGCTGCGCCGCCGCGTGAAGGCGCGGCGCGGCTTCGAGACGTTCGACTACGGCAACTTCGACAGCGTCTACGAGGAGAAGGACATCACCGACAGCGTGAAGCAGGGGTGGTACACGTACGACCACCGGCCGCGCTTCGGCACGAACTACTACGGGCTCCGCAACCGCGTCGCCGTGCTCAGCGAGGCGTTCTCGCACGACCCGTTCGAGCGGCGAGTGAAGTCCACCTACGCGTTCGTCGCCGAGCTGCTGTCGCTGGCGGCGGAGCGGGGAGGAGACATCGCTGCGCGCGAGCGCGCCATCGCGACGGGGCGCGCCGGCGTCGGCCACGCGTCGAGCGCGAGCGCACCCGCCGCGGCGGACGTTCCGATCCGCGCCCGCGTCGCCGAGGGCTACGTCGGCGACGTCCTCGTCGAGCGCCTCGTGCACACCGGCGACTCGGCGCGAACGGAGCCCGGCGTGCCCCGTGGCGTACGCCGCACGGGCCGCGTCTACGCGCAGCGCATGCCCGTCTACGACCGCTTCGCGCCGACGCTCGCGATCGCGCTCCCCGCCGGCGGCTGGGCGCTCGACGCCGGGCAGCAGGCGGCGGTGGACCTGCTTCGCGAGCACGGCGTCGTCGTCGAGCGGCTCGCGAGCGACGCACCGGCGGCGGTGGCGGTGGACGTCTTCGAGGTGGATTCGGCCGTGCGCGCCGTGCGCCCGTTCCAGGGGCACAACGAGGTGACGCTGGGCGGACACTGGCGGCGGACGCAGCGCGTGCTCACCGCCGGCGCGTTCGTCGTGCCGGCCGACCAGCCGCTCGCGGTGCTCGCCGCGTACCTCCTCGAGCCCGAGAGCGACGACGGCCTCGCGACGTGGAACGTCCTCGACCCCTCGATCCGCGCCGGCGGCGACTATCCGGTGATGCGGGTGCAGGGGGAACTCCGTGGGGCGAGGCGGATTGTGCGGTAGGGAATAGGGTGTAGGCTCTAGCGTGTAGCCCTGTCTCCGGAGGCCCCGAGCTACACCCTGTACGCTCCACCCTGCACCCTTCCGTCATGCGCCACGCTCTCGTTCGAGTCGGTCTCGCGCTCGCGTCGGCAGCCGCGCTCGCGGCGTGCCGTGATTCCACCGCCATGAGCTCGCCGGCGCCGGAGTGGCGTATCTACGCGCTCCAGAGCGTCGCCGGCCAGCCGCTTCCCTTCGTCGAGTCCGCGAGCGGCGGCGACACCACGACGCTGCTCGGCGAGATGCTCAGGCTCCGCACCGACGGCACGGCGATGCGTGCGACGACGGTCCGCGTGGTGAACGGCGGGACGCCGACGGTCTCGTCGTACTCGGGGCTGTGGAGCTACCGCACGAGCGGTACGCAGCTCGCGCTCGATCCGATCTGCGGGCCCGGAGCCCTCTGCATCGTTGGCGACTCCGGAACGATCTCCGACGCCGAGATCACCCTCGTGAGTCGGGCCCGGCCCGACGGACCGGTCTGGCGATACGCGCGGGCGATCTCGGACCCGGCGGCCGTCGGCGGCGATCGGTGACCTCTTCCGGAGCGGCGCGCTTCTGCAACCTGAACGCGCGGCGCTCCGTAGGTCGGGCGTGGTGGCGGCCGCGCCTCGCGCCGTCGCTGGAAGCGAAGCACTCACGCACAGGAGGTCTCATGACGGACGACGTCCACACGAGCGCGAACACCGGCGCGAACGCCAGCGCGAGCGGTGGAAGCGCCAACGGCGGTGGCGCGACCAACGGCGAGCCGGCGACGGGTCCCATCAACGGCACCCCGAGCCGCTCGCGGCCGCTCCTGCCGCGCATCAAGCGCTCGTCGGTGGTCGCCGTCGTGAACGAGACGCTCGACGCGGTGGACCAGCTCGCCGACAAGCTCGCCGACGCCCTCGGCCTGCACGGGCTCGGCGCGCCGCGGCCGCCGGCCCCGCCGGCTCCGCCAGAGCCACCTCCCCCGGCCGCGCCCCCGCCGCCCCCGCCTCCGGCAGCCGCTCCGCCCCCGCCGCCGCCGCTCTGATCTGGGAGAGGCGCTCGGCCGAGGGCGTTTCCGCCGCAGATCGACGCAGATCGACGCAGATCGCGCGCGCTCCTAGAGCAGCTCAAGCTCCCCTCGCCAGACTGACGAAGGGGAGCTTCGGCGTACTCGGGATCGCGCCGTATCTGCGTCGATCTGCGGCGATCTGCGGCGCCTCTTTCTCGCCGAGAACTCAGGCCCGGATGTGACCCGCCGCACGCGATGGGCGGGCCGACGAGGCTGGCGACTTCAGCGCGTCGCCCTCGCCCCTATATTGCAGGTCAGCGCGCGCCCACTGTGCCGCCAACCTCCACTGCCGTTCCTCCCCCAATGTTCCGTAAAGCGCTCCTCTATCTCTCGCACCAGCAGCGCGTCTTCGACTTCATCCGCCACAACTCGCTAGCCAAGGGCTTCGCCTCGCGCTTCGTCGCCGGCGAGACGATCGACGAGGCGCTGGACGCGGTGGCGGCGCTCAACGCGAAGGGGATCACGGCGTCGCTCGACCTGCTCGGCGAGAGCGTCACCGACGAGAACGAGGCGCGCGACGCCGGCCGGCAGTACATGCACATGCTCGACCGGATCCACGAGCGGAAGCTCGACGCCAACGTCTCGGTCAAGCTCACCGCGATGGGGCAGGACATCTCCGAGGACCTCTGCGTCGCGATCATGCACGACATCCTCGGCAAGGCGCGCGACTACGACAGCTTCGTGCGTCTCGACATGGAGTCGAGCGCGTACACCGACCGCACGCTCCGGCTGTTCGAGGACCGGCTCTACCCGAACTACCCGAAGAACGTCGGCATCGTCCTCCAGAGCGCGCTCCGGCGCACGCTCAGCGACGTCGAGCACGCGAACCAGCTCAAGTGCCGCGTGCGCATCTGCAAGGGCGCCTACCTCGAGCCCGAGACCGTCGCCTATCCCGACAAGGCCGACGTGGACGCGAACTACGTCGCCTGCATGAAGCTCCTCATGTCGCACGGGAACTACCCGGGCATCGCGACGCACGACGAGAAGATCATCGCCGAAGCCAAGCGCTACGCGGCGGAGCAGGGGATCCCGCGCGACCGCTTCGAGTTCCAGATGCTCTACGGCGTCCGCCGCGACCTCCAGGAGCAGCTCGTGCGCGACGGCTACCGCATCCGCGTCTACGTCCCCTTCGGCACGCAGTGGTACCCGTACCTCATGCGCCGCCTCGCCGAGCGCCCCGCCAACGTCGCGTTCATGACGGGGAACGTGGTGCGGGAGATGGTGGGCGGACGGTCGAACGGGAAGCGTTGATGATGGAGGGATGGGGGACGCGGGACGGGGGACGAACGGACTCGCGACGATGCGTCCCCTGTCCCGCGTCCCGTGCCCTCCGTCCCGCGTCCCCCGTCCCCCGTCCCCGATCTTCATGCCCGGCCGTCACCTCCCCCCCGACCACTCCGCGGGCGACGAGCGCACGCTCGGCGGGTACATGGCCGTGCATTCGCGGCCGGCGGCGTTCGAGGGGAGCGACGGGTGGTCGTACAGTGTGGACGTCGCGACCGACGACACGCCGGACGATCCGCGTGGTCCCGTCGGCGCGTTCCTGCTCTTCCTGCGCTGGCGACGCGTCGGCGAGCCGGGCGTGGAGGGGCATCTCGAGACGGGCTTCGTCGCTCACGGCGCGACCGAAGCCGAGGCGCGCGCCGCGGCCGGCCGCATGACGCTTCACGCGGTGAAGGCGGAGCTCGACGCGCTGCTCGGCGCGCATCAGCAGGAGCAGCAGTCGTCGCGCCCGTGGTGGGAAGCGATGCGTGAGGAGGGAGAGGAGTGATGGAACGCGGCGTCGTCCTCGAGGGCACGGGCGGAGTCTGGCGCGTGCGCACCGAGAGTGGTGAGACGCGCGAGGCATCGCTGCGCGGGCGGCTCAAGAAGGCGGACATGGGGCGTCGCGCCGACGGCGGCCGCATGCGCGACACGGTGCGCGCGGCGGCCGAGACGATGAAGCTCGCCGTCGGCGACGAGGTGCTGCTCGAGCGCGACGGCGCCGAGTCGGGCGGCTCGGCGCTGGCGTGGGCGATCGCCGAGATCCTGCCGCGCCGGTCGCAGCTCGCGCGACGCGAGCCGGGCGGCGGGCACGGCGAGCGCGTCGTCGCCGCGAACGTGGACCAGGTGGTCGTCGTCTTCGCCGCGGCGAAGCCCGAGCCGCACCCGCGCATGCTCGACCGCTTCCTCGTCATCGCCGAGGCGAACGGGCTCGACGCGCGCGTCGTCATCAACAAGGTCGAGCTGGTGGGCGAGGACACCGCCCGCGAGCGCTTCGCCGACTATGCGCGCGCCGGCTACGCGGTACACCTGACGAGCACGAAGGCCGCGATCGGGCTCGACGAGCTGCGGGACGCGCTCGCCGGTCGCACGTCGGTGCTCACCGGGCCGTCGGGCGTCGGCAAGTCGTCGCTGCTGAACGCGCTCTATCCGGGGCTCAACCTGCGCGTCGGCGAGATCAGCGAGAGCGTCAACAAGGGGCGCCACACGACGGTCGGCGCGCTGTTGCACCCGCTCCCCGACACGGGCCGCGGCGTCGGCTACGTCGTGGACACGCCCGGGCTGCGCGAGGTCGGGATGTGGGCGCTCCCGCCCGAGCACCTCGACGAATGCTACCGCGAGCTGCGCCCCTTCATCCCCGAGTGCCGCTTCGGCGACTGCACGCACACCGTCGAGCCGGACTGCGCCGTGCGCGCGGCGGTCGAAGCCGGACGCGTCAGCGCGGCGCGGTACGACAGCTATCTGCGGCTGCGCGAGGAGCTGGGGGAGGCGCCGAAGAGCTGGTGAGGCGGGTCGGGCGTCGGGGATCGGGGGTCGGGGACTCAGGCCGGTGCGTCCTGCAGTGAGCTGTCGCACGGTCGTGCGGAACGGCCTCTGCACTGTTGATGTATAGACTACGCCCCGACCCGCGACCCCCGACCCGCCCCAGGATGCGTCCCTTCCTCTTCGCACTGATCCTCACCGTCCCGCTGACCCGCCTCTCCGCGCAGGAAGGGGCGTCGGTGAGAGCCGGGGCGGCGCTGTTCGAGGGGCGGCGCTATCAGGAGGCGCGGGCGACCTTCGAGTCGGTCGCGCGGAGCGACCCGGACGACCCGCGGGCCGCGTACTACCTCGGCCGCCTCGCGCTCGTGGACGGAAACGGCGACGACGGCGCGAAGTGGCTCGAGCGGGCGGTGAAGCGCGACGAGTCACGGGCCGAGTACCACTACTGGCTCGGCCGCGCCTACAGCCGCGAGGCGCTGCGGGCGGGGAAGTTCAAGCAGATGCAGCTCGCCGGTCACATCCGCGACGAGTTCGAGACCGCCGTGCGGCTGAACCCGGACTACGTGGACGCGCGCTTCGCGCTGCTGCAGTACTACCTCGTCGCGCCCGGCCTCTTCGGCGGCAGCACGGACAAGGCGATGCGTCAGGCCGCCGAGATCGCGCGCCGCAATCCCTTCCTCGGCCACGTCGCCGCGGCGGCGGTCGCCGAGAAGCGGAAGGACGTCGCCGGCGCCGAGCGCGAGTACCGGACCGCGGTGAGCACCTACCCGGACAGCGTGTTCGGCAGCTTCGCGCTCGTCGGCCTGTATGAGCGCACGAAGCAGTGGGACAAGGCGTTCGCCGTCCTCGACGACGTCGCCGGCCGCCCCGATGCGGCCGCCACCGACTACTACGTCGGCCGCATCGCCGCGATCTCCGGCGAGCGGCTCGACCGCGGCGCGCAGGCGCTCACCGCCTACCTGAAGCAGTCGCCCGCCGAGGGCGCCCCGTCGCTCGCGACCGCGCACTACCGGCTCGGGATGATCTACGAGCGCCAGGGGAAGCGCGACCTCGCGCGGGCGGAGTACGGGGCGACGCTGCGGCTGGATCCGGGGCAGAACGAGGCGAGAGAGGGGTTGAAGAGAGTGAAGTAGCGGGTCGGGGGTCGGGGGTCGGGGAGCAGCCTCGGGACGTCCCGAGCGGTTCCTCCCCGACCCCCGACCCCGAACCCCCGACCCGCCATATGCCCTGGCCATCCACCCCCGCCGCCGCCATCGCGCTCCAGCAGCGCATGCGCGACCAGCTCGTGCTCGCGCCGCCGGCGGGGTTCGCGCCGCGGCTGATCGGTGGGGCGGACATCTCGCTCTCGCGCGGGAGCAAGGTCGGCTACGCGGGGATCGTCGTCATCGACCGCGAGACGATGGCGACGGTGGCGGAAGCGACGGCGGCGTCGGAGGTGACGTTCCCGTACGTGCCCGGGCTCCTCTCCTTCCGCGAGCTGCCGCTGCTCGAGCCGGTGTGGGCGTCGTTAGGCACGCGTCCCGACGTGCTCGTCTTCGACGGCCAGGGCTACGCCCACCCGCGCCGCTTCGGGCTCGCCTGCCACGGCGGCGTCCTCTTCGGCCTGCCGAGCGTCGGCTGCGCGAAGACGATCCTCGTCGGCACGCACGCGCCGCTCGCGCCCGAGCGCGGCGCGCGCGCTCCGCTCGTGCACAAGGGCGAGGTCGTCGGCATGGCGATCCGCCTCCGCGCCAACGTCGCCCCCGTGTTCGTGTCGCCCGGCCACCTGATGGACGTCGAGACGGCGGTGGACGTCGTGCTCGCGGTGAGCGCGGGGTACCGGGAGCCGGAGACGACGCGACGGGCGCACCAGCTGGTGAACGCGGAGAGGCGAAAGAGGGACGCGGGTAGCGCGTAGCGCGTAGCG
>DATMHT010000350.1:0-1822 GCA_035554795.1 Gemmatimonadaceae bacterium
CGGCGGCGCGGCTCACTTCACGAGCGGCCGCACGATCCCGGTCCACAGCGCGTAGCCGGCCGGCGTCATGTGCAGCCCGTCCTCGCGGAACAGCTCCGGCCGCGGCCGGCCGTCGGCGCCGAGCATCGGCGTGAAGACGTCGGCGTAGGCGAGGTGCGCCGGGTCGCGCTCGACGTACCGCTGCACGAGCGCGTTCGTCTCGCGAATCTGGTCCACGAGGTTCCAGCGCGCGAGGCTCGGCTTGATCGCGACGAAGACGACGCGCGTCTCGGGCAGCCGGTGCCGCACCGTGTCCACGAACGCCCGGTAGTCGGCGGCGATCGCGGCCGGCGTGCGCCCCGCGGCGAGGTCGTTGTCGCCCTCGTAGAGCACGATGATGCGCGGCCGGTACGGCAGGACGACCCGGTCCATGAAGTGGAGCGCGTCGTCCATCTGCGAGCCGCCGAAGCCGCGGTTGATGACGCGCTGGTCGGGGAAGTCCTGCGCGACGGACTCCCAGAAGCGGATGGACGAGCTGCCGTAGAAGAGCACCGCGCCCGCCGGCGGCGGATTCCGCCGGTCCTCGTCCTCGAACGCCCGGATGTCCGCCTCCCACTGCGCGAACCGGTTCGCCGTCGCGGCGGCCGGCGTCGCGACCGGTGCCGGCCGCGGCGGACGCGAGCACGCGGGGAGGGTGAGCGAGAGGAGGAGCGCGGCGGCGAGGCGAGTCTTCATCGATGCTCGGGGATCGCGTGAACGGGTTCGGTAGGATGTAGCGTGTAGGGTAGAGGGCGTAGCGCGCGGGAGCCAGAGTGCGGAACCGCGGCGATCCGGAGAAGGCTGCATCCTTCCCCCTCTACCCTACACCCCGCCCTGCTTCACCGACCGCGCGTACACCTCCTCCTCCGTCAGCCCGTACAGCTGCGGCGCCGCGACGCCGCGCATGCCGAGCATCAGGTAGAGCTGCCCGCGGTGGTGGGCTTCGTGCTCGATCATCAGCCGCAGCCACTTGTGGACCGTGATCGGCGCGCCGGCCGGCGTCTCGCACTTCGCCGTCCAGCGCGCCTCGGGGAGGGCGGCGAACAGCGCCCGCGACTCCGCGTGCAGCCGGTCGTAATAGGCGATCGTCGCGTCGAAGCCGTCGGCGAGCGCGCGTCCGTGGCCGGGATAGGCGCTCGGCCGCCCGTGCACGGTCTCGGCGTACATGCCGCGCTCGATGCCGGCGAGGTGGCGGATCAGGTCGCCGAAGGTGAAGCGTCCCGGCGCCGGCGCCCACTCGAGATCGTCGGGCGGCACGAGCACGGCGACGCGTCGCGTGCGGGCGTGGACCTTGTCGAGGTAGTCGAGAAAGGCGGCGAGCTCGCCGGGCATGCGACACTCCGTCACGGGATCGCGCGAATCTGGCGCCGGGCCGCGGCGCTCGCCAGAGCGTCGCCATCGCCTTGGCCGTCGCGCCGCGGCGGTCGTTCCGGACGAGCGTTCGTTAGGCGCGGCGCGGGCGTTCGCGTCATCGGCCTCGCGCCGCGGACGCTCGCGCGCACGCCGTAGCGGATGGCGTCAGACGTCGGGCGCCGGCACGTAGGGCACGTACGGCAGCCCGACGTCGCGCGTGATCGCGAAGACGACGCGGTCGATGAGCGTCCCCTCCTTCACGCCGCTGCGCACGAGCACCGCCTCGCGCGCGTAGCCGGCCTTCTCGAGCACGCGCATGCTCGCCGGGTTCCAGCTGAAGACGGGCGCGAAGATGCGCGCGATGTCGGGCTCGGCGAGCGCCGCCGCGGTCACCGCGCGCAGCGCCTCGGTCACGATGCCGCGCCCCCAGTAGGCGCGGCCGAGCCAGTAG
>DATMHT010000351.1:0-2336 GCA_035554795.1 Gemmatimonadaceae bacterium
CTTCGGGCGCGGCTCGAGGCGCGCGGCTACGAGACGGTGAGCGCCCGCGACGGCCGCCAGGCGCTCGAGATCGCCGCCCAGGAGCCGCACCCCGACCTGATCCTGCTCGACGTCATGATGCCCCACGTCGGCGGCATCGAGGTCGCGCGGCGCGTCAAGGCGAACGCCGCCCTGCCCTTCATGCCGATCATCATGCAGACCGCGCTCGACTCCACCGAGCACACGGTCGAGGGGCTCGACGCCGGCGCCGACGACTACATCACGAAGCCGATCAACTTCGCGATCCTCGAGGCGCGCGTCCGCACGCAGCTCCGCATCAAGGCGCTCGTCGGCGAGGTCCAGCACCAGAAGGAAGAGCTGGAGCGCCTCTCGCGCATCGACGGCCTGACGGGGCTCGACAACCGGCGGCACCTCGAGGAGCGCCTCGAGGAGCAGTTCGAGCACGCGAACCGGCTGCACGAGCCGTTCGCGATCGTCATGTGCGATCTCGACAAGTTCAAGAGCGTCAACGACACGTACGGTCACCAGGCGGGCGACGCGGTGCTGCGCCAGTGCGCGACGATCCTCAAGTCGGCGGCGCGCGAGATCGACCGGGTCGGGCGCTACGGCGGCGAGGAGTTCATGCTCATCCTCCCCGGCACGGTCCTCGACGCCGCCGTCACCTTCGCCGAGAGGGTGCGCAAAGCGGTCGAGGCCCATACATTCGACCTCGGCGACGGCCGGGGAACGACGATCCGGCGCACGATGAGCCTCGGCGTCGCCGGCTGGCCGCACCCGAAGATCGCGAACTGCGACGGGCTGGTGCGAGCGGCCGACGACGCGCTCTACGTCGCCAAGGAGACGGGGCGCAACCGCGTCGTCCGCTTCGACAGCCCCGAGTTCCTCGCGCACCACGAGCCCGCCCACCTTGAGGGCGCCTCCGGCGGCGACTGACCGGTCAGTCGCCGCCGGGCCGCCGGAAGCCGCCGCGTCGCCCCGGACCCGATGACCGAGACCAGCACCGCCACGCCGCAGCAACAGCAGCAGCCGGACGCCGAGCGCCACTCCCCCGAGCGCGTCGCGCGCCTCGAGACGCAGCTCGCGGAGCTGCAGCGCGAGCGCGACCACCTCGTCGCGATCGTGGACATCCTGCAGGAGATCTCCGCGTCGCTGCACTTCGTGGACATCCTGCAGGCGATCGCGCGCAAGCTCGGCGAGGCGTTCGGGCTCGACCGCTGCTCGATCTTCCTCGCCGGCGAGTCCGAGGAGGTCCGCCTCGTCGCGAGCTACGAAGACCCGACGATCCGCAACCTCGTCGTGGACCTGAGCCGCTACCCGGAGCTGCAGCGCGCGTTCTCGTCCGGCGAGACGGTGTTCATCCCCGACGCGCCGAACGACCCGATGATGCGCGGCGCGAAGGAGGTGCTCGACCTGCGCAACGTGAAGTCCATCATCGTCGTCCCGATCCGCTGGCGGGGCACGGTGATCGGCGCGATCTTCCTTCGCACCGAGCGCGACGCGACGCCGTTCTCCGACAGCGACGTGCGCTTCTGCCAGGTCGTCGCCTCGCTCACCGCCAAGGCGCTGCGCAACGCCCACCGCTTCGAGGCGCTGCTCCGCTCGACGAAGGACCAGACGCAGGCCAACCGCGCCTCCGAGCTGCAGCGCATCGCGCTCGTCGCCTTCCTCCGCCGCCTGCTCGAGCGCTTCACCGTCGCCGAGGACAACGCCTGGGCCGAGACGCTGCTCCCCAAGGCGTCCGACGAGGAGCTGGACCGGCTCGTCGGCGTGGCGATGAAGGTGTTGAAGGAAGAAGCGAAAGGCTGACGAGCGGACGGGGGCCGGGGTCGGGCGGTCGGGGCTCGCCCGCAGCGGCTGGCGAGCAACATCCCCGACCCCCACCTCCGACCCCGACCCGCCGTCGTTCCACACGCCCTGCATGTCCAACGACCTGACCGCCCTCTCCGCCCGCGCCGCCTTCCTGCGCGAGCAGATCGAGAGCGCCGCGTACGAGTACTACGTGCTCGACCGGCCGACGCGCTCGGACGCCGAGTACGACCGGCTATTCCGCGAGCTTCAGGAGCTCGAGCGCGAGCACCCCGAGCTGCGCACGGCCGACTCGCCGACGCAGCGCGTGGGCGCGCCGCCGCAGAGCGCGCTGCCCAAGCACACGCACCTCGTGCCGATGCTGTCGCTGGGCAACGCCTTCGACGACACCGAGCTCGATGAGTGGGGCGAGCGCCTCGTGCGCCTGGTCGGCGACGACGTGAGCGCCGAGGGCTACACGACCGAGCTCAAGATCGACGGCGCGGCGGTGAGCCTCACCTACACCGACGGCGTGCTCGTCACCGGAGCGA
>DATMHT010000352.1:0-4375 GCA_035554795.1 Gemmatimonadaceae bacterium
GCAGGTCGAGCGCGCTGTCGCGAACGTCGGCGCCGCGCCGGAGCGCGCGACCGATGCGTTCGTGATCACGGCGGTCGTCTACACCGCCGAGGACGCGCGCGCCGCCGCCGACGCCGGCGCGACCGAGGTCTGCTTCGATCCGTTCTTGCGTCACCCGGCGCCGCCGCCGGTGCGCGTCGCCGCCGTCGCCGCCGAGCTCGCGGAGCGCGGCGTCACGCTCCGCCTGCGTGTGCCGACCGTCGTGCGCCCCGAGGAGCGGCGCAAGGTGGATCGGTGGCTCGCGCTCGGCCTTCCGCTCCAGAGCGGACACCTCGGCATCGCCGCCGAAGCCGGGCGCGCCGGACTCGACGTCGTCGCGGACTACGCCGTCAACTGCTTCAACCAGCACACGGCGGCGGAGTACTTCCGCCTCGGCGCACGGCGCATCGTGCTGTCGGTCGAGCTCACCGTCGAGGAGATGACCGCCGTCGTCGCGCCGTGGGGCGGCCGCGGCTTCGACGTCTTCGTCTACGGGCGGCCCGAGGGGATGACGATCGAGCACTGCGTGCTCTCGGCGGCGTTCGACCGCGAGCCGACGAAGTGCCGCGACCTGTGCACGCAGGCGCACCCGAACGTGCAGATCACCGACCCGGCCGGCTACACCTTCCCGGTGGCCACGGACTACGCCTGCCGCAATCGGCTGCTGCACTCGCGGCCGGTCGAGGGCTCGGAGTATCTCCCGCGCCTCTGGGCGGCGGGCCTCCGCAACTACCAGCTCGTCTTCAACGTGCCGGGAGAGCCGGTCGCCGACGTCGTCGGCCGCTATCGCAGCGCGCTCTCGGCGCTCGCGGGCGGCCAGCGGCCCGAGCTCTCGTCCATTCGCGAGCTGGTCGGCGGCGCCTTCACGCGCGGCCACTTCGCCCGCGCCGTCTGAGGCGCGGCGATGCCTGTGCGCATGACCGCGCGCGTTGCGACGCTTGCGTGCGCAAGCTTCCGGCTGCGGCACGGCTGGGGAGAGCGCTAGCGTGCGCGACGTGCAGCCATCCGCGGCCGTAGCGCGCGAGTCGGGCCGCTCCCGCGAGGGCGGGCCCACGCTCGAGGAGGCGCGCCAGGCGCTTCACTCCGCCTTCGGCTACGCGCAGTTCCGGCCCGGGCAGGAGCAGGCCGTGCGCGCCGTGCTCGAGGGGCGCGACACGCTCGTCATCCTCCCCACGGGCGGCGGCAAGTCGCTCTGCTTCCAGGTGCCGGCGCTTCTGCTGCCGGGGCTGACGGTCGTCGTCTCGCCGCTCATCTCGCTGATGAAGGACCAGGTGGACGCGCTCACGGCGCGCGGGCTGCCGGCGGCCTTCATCAACAGCACGCTCACGTCGGGACAGGTCGCCGATCGGCTGTCGCGCGCCGCGCGCGGTGAGATCAAGCTGCTCTACGTGGCGCCGGAGCGCTTCGACCAGGGCACGACCGCCGAGCGGCTGCGCGCGATGGGCGTCTCGCTCCTCGCGATCGACGAGGCGCACTGCATCAGCGAGTGGGGACACGACTTCCGTCCCAGCTACCTGCGCATGGCGGCGGTTCGCGAGCGCCTCGGCGACCCGCCGACGATCGCGCTCACCGCGACCGCGACGCCCGAGGTCCGGCGCGACATCGCGCGCCAGCTGCACCTCGACGATCCCGTCACCGTCATCACGGGCTTCGACCGGCACAACCTGCGCTATCACGTCGTGCCGACGAAGAACGAGACCGACAAGGACGCCGCGCTCGCCGAGGTGCTGCGGACGCACGAGGGACTCGCGATCGTCTACGCCTCGACGCGCAAGGCGGTCGAGCGGATCTCGGGCGTCCTCGACCGGGCGCGCATCCCCGCCGTCGCCTATCACGCGGGGCTCGACGACGCCCACCGGCACGACGTCCAGGACGCGTTCATGAACGAGGACGTGCGCGTCATCGTGGCAACGAACGCGTTCGGGATGGGGATCGACAAGCCGAACGTGCGCCTCGTCATCCACCACGCGATGCCGGGGACGCTCGAGGCGTACTACCAGGAGGCGGGCCGCGCCGGCCGCGACGGTCTCCAGTCCGACGTCTACCTGCTGCATGCTTTCCCGGACCGGTTCACGCACGAGTTCTTCATCAAGGGTGCGTACCCGGACCGTCGTCTCGTCGAGCAGGTGTACGAGGTGCTGCGTCGCCGCGCAGACTCGTCGGGCCTCGTGCGCGCAGTACCGGAGGATCTGGTCGGCGCGCTGCCGCCGAAGACGAGCCCGCGCGAGGTCGAGGCCGCGATGCGCATCCTCGCCCGCGCCGGCGCGCTGCGCAGCGAGCCCGATTCGTCGTCGCGCGTCTTCATCCGCCTCGTAGCGACGCCGGAGCGCATCAAGCGCGAGCTGAACGGCCAGCACGACGTCGAGCGCGAGGTGCTGCGCGCGCTCTGGCGCGCGGTGGGATCCAAGCTGAACGATGGCGCGGCGGTGGATCTCGAGGGACTGCCGCCCGGCTTCGGCGGGGCGGGCGCGCTCTTCTCGGTGCTCGACGGCCTGCAGCAGCGTCAGTTCGTCGTCTGGGAGCGCACGGGGGGCGGCACGCGGCTCGTGAACCCGAAGGCGCCGCTGTCGTCGTTCGACGTGGACTGGGCGGTGATCGACCGCCGCCGACAGGGCGAATTGTCCAAGCTCGAGGCGATGCAGAAATACGCGTATGCTCCCGGTTGCAGGCGTGCGTTCGTGCTCCGATATTTCGGTGATCCGGCGGCGCCGAAGGGAGCGTGCGGCGGTTGTGACAACTGTCTCGGCATCAAGCACGAGGCGCCGGCGACGGCGTCGCTCGCGCGGCCGAAGCCGACGCGCAAGCCGCGCGGAACCCGGGGCGCGGCGACGAGCGAGGGCGGAGCGCTCCCGGCCGCGGCGGTGACGGACACGGCGCTCGGCCCGGAGGATGCGGAGCTGTTCGCGGAGCTGAAGCGGCTGCGCGGGAGCATCGCGCGAGAGGAGCAGCTGCCGGCGTACGTCGTGTTCCCGGATCGCACCCTGGCCGAGATCGCGCTGCGCCGGCCACGCTCGCTCGCCGCGCTCGCCGACGTGCGCGGCGTCGGGCCCGCGAAGCTCGACAAGTACGGCGAGCGCTTTCTGGAGCTGGTCCGCGACGCCGGCAGCACCGAGGCGGCGTGAGGGTGGGCGTCGTACCTGAATCCTGATTCCTGCAAGCTGGAGCCGGCCCCTCAGAGGGGGCTGACTTCAGCAGGCAGGATTCAGGAATCAGGGCGGAATCTGGCAATTCGACTTTCTAGCGCATGGACGACTCACTCTACTTTTCCGAGCAGCACTTCGCCGTGCGCGAGATGGTCCGCGCCTTCGCCCAGGAGGAGGTGGCGCCCGTGGCGTCCGCGCTGGACGCCAGCGCGCAGTTCCCCTGGGAGAACGTCAAGAAGATGGGCGAGCTCGGGCTGCTCGGCATCCCGTGGCCCGAGGAGCTCGGCGGGGCGGGGCTCGACCTGCTCAGCTACATGATCGTCATCCACGAGATGGCGAAGGTGGACGCCTCGCACGCCATCACCATCTCGGCCCACACCACGCTCGGCACGTCGCCGATCGTCTACTTCGGCACCGACGAGCAGAAGCGGCGCTACGTGCCCCTGCTCGCGACCGGCCGCGTGCTCGGCGGCTTCGGACTCACCGAGGAGAGCGCGGGCAGCGACGCCGGGGGCACGAAGACGACGGCGGTGCGCAGGAACGGCCACTACCTGCTCAACGGCTCCAAGCGCTTCATCACGCACGCCGGCGTCGGCGAGGTGTTCGTCGTCACCGCCGTCACCGATCCGTCGAAGGGGAGCAAGGGGATCAGCTCCTTCATCCTGACGAAGGAGACGACGGACCTCGCGAAGACGCGCGAGATCGGCATCGGCCACGAGCCGTCGCTCCCCAAGCTCGCCGGCTTCCGCGCGGGCAAGAAGGAAGACAAGATGGGCTGGCGCGCGTCGGACACGCGCGAGCTGATCTTCGAGGACGTCGAGGTGCCCGCCGAGAATCTGCTCGGCACCGAGGGTCTCGGCTTCGTCAACTTCATGCGCACGCTCGACGCCGGCCGCATCGGCATCGCCGCGCTCTCGCTTGGTCTCGCGGAAGGCGCGCTCGAGCAGGCGCTGCGTTACGCCAGCGTGCGCAAGCAGTTCGGCCAGGCGATCGCGAACTTCCAGGGCGTGCAGTTCCAGCTCTCCGACATGGCTACGGAGATCGAGGCCGGCAAGCACCTGATGTACCACGCCGCCTGGCTGTCGCAGCACGGCAAGCCGTACAGCAAGCAGGCGGCGATGGCGAAGCTCTTCTGCTCCGAGCTCGCCATGCGCGCGACGACGAAGGCGATCCAGATCCACGGCGGCTACGGCTACACGCGCGATTACCCGGTC
>DATMHT010000353.1:0-14223 GCA_035554795.1 Gemmatimonadaceae bacterium
GGACCTCGACCTGCTGCTCCAGCTCACCTACCTCTACTTCACCGCCCCGCGCGCCGACAGCGCCGCGTTCGGCGCGCTCCGCCAGCAGGTGCGCGCGGCGCTCGCGAACCGCGGCGCGAACCCCGAGGTCGCGTGGGGCGATACGATCAACGCGATCCTGAACCAGCACAGCCCGCGCGCCCTCCCGCTGACCGCCGACCGCGTGGGCGAGATGGACCTCGCCCGCTCGCTCGCGATCTACCGCGACCGGTTCGCCGACGCGGGCGACTTCACTTTCGTCTTCGTCGGCAACGTGAACGCCGACTCGCTGCGCCCGCTCGTCGAGCGCTACCTCGCGTCGCTGCCCTCGTCGGGAAGGAAGGAGCACGCGCGCGACCTCGGCGTCCGCCCGCCCACGGGTGTCGTCGAGCGCACGGTGCGCGGCGGCACCGAGCCGAAAGGCCGGACGGCGATCTTCTTCACCGGCCCGCTGGCCGCGTTCACGCGCCAGGAGCGGCTCGCCGTCGGCGCCCTCGCCGACGTCCTCGAGATCCGGCTCCGCGAGACGCTGCGCGAGCAGCTCGGCGGCACCTACGGCGTGCAGGTCAGCGCGCAGACCGAGCGCGACCCCGTGCCGCACTACTCGCTCTCGATCGACTTCGGCTCCGCCCCGGACCGCGTCGAGTCGCTCACGGCGGCACTCTTCGCGCAGCTCGACACGCTGCGGACGCGCGGCCCGTCGGCGGCGACGCTCGCGAAGGTGAAGGAGGCCCGCCTTCGCGACCGCGAGACGCGCCTCGCGCAGAACGGCTACTGGCTCGGCCAGATCGTCGCCTTCGACCGCGTCGGCTGGCCCCTCGCCGACATCGCGAAGGGCGACGCGCTCGTGAACGCGCTGGATACGGCGACGATCCAGCGTGCGGCACAGCGGTATCTGCGGAAGGACAATTACGTGCGCGTCGTTCTGCTGCCGGAGAAGTAGCCGGGTGGCGGGTGGCGGGTGGCAAGAGCACGACAGGCCGGCCTCTCGGCGCGAGAGTGCCGGCCTGTCGTTGCATCGCCCGCCACCCGCGCCCGCCACCCCGCTCTACCAGATTTGCGCCCGGACGCTGTCCCCGCGCACCATCGGGTCGCCCGTCTTGCAGCCCCACGCCTTCGCGAACTCGGGCATGTTCGACAGCGGGCCGTTCGTGCGGAACCGGCCGGGCGCGTGCGGGTCGGTGCTCACGAGGAGCCGCGCGTACTCGGGGCGCGAGAGCTCGCGCCAGATCTGCGCCCAGCCGAGGAAGAAGCGCTGCTCCGGAGTGAAGCCGTCGATGTTGGCGGGGCGCGGCTTCCCTTCGAGCGACTTCTCGAACGCCGCGTAGGCGATCGTAAGCCCCGCCAGGTCGGCGAGGTTCTCGCCGAGCGTGAGCTGACCGTTGACGTGCAGCGAGTCCACCGCGACGAAGCCGTCGAACTGGTCCACGACGAGCTTCGCGCGCGTCGTGAAGCCCTCGGCGTCCTGCTTCGTCCACCAGTCGCGCAGGTTGCCCTGCGCGTCGAACTGCCGCCCCTGGTCGTCGAAGCCGTGGCTGATCTCGTGCCCGATGACGGCGCCCATGCCCCCGTAGTTCACGGCGTCGTCCGCGTCGGGATCGAAGAACGGCGGCTGCATGATGCCGGCCGGGAAGACGATCTCGTTCTGGAACGGGTTGTAGTACGCGTTCACGGTCGGCGGCGTCATCGTCCACTCGCCGCGGTCCACCGGCTTCCCGACCTTCGCGAGACGGCGGCGTGCCTCGAACACGTTCGCCGCGAGGACGTTCGACGCGAACGCGCTCCGCCGGACCGGCAGCGCCGAGTAGTCGCGCCACTTTTCGGGGTAGCCGATCTTCTTCTGGAACGCCGCGAGCTTGACGAGCGCCTGCTGGCGCGTCGAGTCGCTCATCCAGCCGAGTCCCTCGATCCGGTCGTGCATCGCGGCGACGAGGTTGGCGACCATCTCCTGCGCGCGCGCCTTGGCGGCGGGCGTGAAGTGCTTCTCCACGTAGAGCTGGCCGAGCGCCTCGCCGAGCGCGTTATCGGTGTACTGCAGGCAGCGCTTCCAGCGCGGCTGCATCTCCGCGGCACCGGTGAGCGCCCTGGCGAAGCTGAAGTCCTCGTTGACGAACTTCGCGCTGAGGTACGGAGAGTAGGTCTGCGCGAGGTGCCACTCGAGGTACGTGCGCCAGTCGACGAGCGGAACCTCCGCGAGCGCCCGGTCGAGCGCGACGAAGTACGCCGGCTGCTGGACGTTGAGGTCCTTGATCACCGCCAGGTTCCGGCGCGTCAGGTACGCCTTCCAGTTGAAGCCCGGCGTGCTCTGCTGGAGCGCGGCGACCGGCATGATGTGCGTGACCTTGTTCGGGTCGCGCTGCTCGACGAGCGTCATCTGCGCGTTCGCGAGGCGCATCTCGAGCGACATGACGCGGCGCGCGCTCTCCCGCGCGGCGGCCGACGGCTGGCCGAGCAGCTCGAAGGTGCGCGCGATGTGGTCCACGTACGCATCCCGCAGCGCCGCGGACGCCGAGTCGGTCTTCGTGTAATAATCGCGGTCGGGAAGACCGAGGCCGCCCTGCGCGGCGTCGGCGACGACGCGCGTGCTGTTCTTCGGGTCCTGCGTCGAGCCGAAGCTGAAGGCGACGTTGACGCCCCTGCCCTGCAGCCGCGCGATCTCGGCCTCGAGCTGCGAGCGGGTCTTCACGCTGGCGATGCGTGCGCGCTCGCCGGCGATCGGCCGCGCCCCGAGCTTCTGGACGGCGGCGCTGTCGGTGCAGGAGGCGTAGAAGGTGCCCACCTTCGCCGTCGGCGACGCGGCGGGCGCCTTGCCGTGGGCCGCCGCGTCGAGGATCTCCTTGAGCGCGTCGTTGTTGCGGTCGTACAGCTCGGTGAAGCTCCCCCAGCCGGGATACGCCGCCGGAATCGTCGTGCGCTTGAGCCAGCCGCCGTTGGCGAACTGGAAGAAGTCCGTGCACGCGGCGCACGTCGTGTCGAGGTTCGCCGGATCGATGGGCTTCGCGGAGGACGCGGCACTGGCGGCCTTCGCGTCGCTCGCGGCGGACTGCTGGGCGGCGGCCGGGACGGTGGCGGCCGCGACGAGGGCGAGGCCCGCGGCGGCGGCGAGCCATGAAGTCGAGAGGCGCATGCGGTGTGATTCGAGACCAGAAGGCGGCCGGCGCCGGGTCGGATCGCGCGGCGAGCTCGTCGAAATGGGTACGGCAAAGCTACTCCTACGCAAGTGCCACGTTCATTTCCGGCGCCCGTGGCGGCTCACTCGGCGGGGTGCGCGCGCGCCCGATCGAGCGCGCCGATGAGCGCGCGCAGGCCATCGTCGCCGAGGTGACCGAGCTGCCGCCCATGCAAGCGGAGCACCGGTTCGTCGAGGCGGGCGAGGATGGCGAGCCCCTCGGCGGTGATTCGCGTCCGCACGATCCGGCGGTCGGCGTCGGCGCGGGCGCGGGCGATGAGCCCCATCGCCTCGAGCCGGTCGAGCAGCCGCGTCACGTCGGGGACGCGCGTCACCATGCGCTCGGACACCTCGCTGCACGTCGCGCCCTGCTCGCCGGCCCCGCGCAGGATGCGGAGCGCGTTGTACTGCGTGTGCGTCAGCCCGTACGGCCGCAGCGCCTCGGCGAGCTCGTAGGTGAGCGACTCGGCGGTACGCAGCAGGTCGAGGAACGCCTGCTGCTCGAGCGAACGGCCGGGCGTCATTCGTTCGCCTGCGCCGCCCTCGCGCTGCTCCGCCGCCATCGCGACCGGACCGGTCACCGCGACACGCGCTCGTCGAGACGCGCCGCGAGCCAGTCCTTCACCTGGCCGAAGCTCTCGGCGGTCACCTCGTGCGCCATCGGATACTCGCGGTACGTGAGCTCCACCGGCAGCGAAGCGAGCATGTCGCGAATGGCGCGGCCGTCGGCGATCGTGAGCACCGGGTCGTACAGTCCGTGGACGGCGAGCACGGGCTTCCCGGCGAGACGGTCGCGCGGCTCGGCGACGCGACGCTCGACGCCCGGCAGGATGCGCCCGCTCATGAGCGCCGCCCCCGCCACGAGCTCAGGCGCGGTCAGCAGCAGCGCGAGACTCATGATCGCGCCCTGGCTGAAGCCGGTGAGGTACACCGCGTCCGCGTCTGCTTCGTACGCGCGGGTGGCGTCGGCGACGAACGTGGCGAGCGTCTCGAGCCCCTGCTCCGCCTCGGCGGCGTCGATGACCGGGCCGCGCGAGGTGAACGTCGTGTGGTACCAGCCGTAGCCGCCCTGCTCGAGCCGCAGCGGCGAGCGCGCGGAGACGACGAGATATCGCGGGTCCACGCGCGCCCCGAGCGCCATCAGGTCGCGCTCGTCGCTGCCGATGCCGTGCAGCAGGATGAGCAGCGGCGGCGCCGCGCCGTCGGCCGACGGCGCCGTCGGGCGGCGGAGGCGGTGGGTGAGGGCGAGGGAGGCCTCGCCGAACGGGAATGGCGTCGTCATGGCAGGTGTCAGCCGCCGAAGCTATGCCACACGCCGCGCGAAGGCAAAGCATCGGCGGCACGCGCTCCGTCCGCTACCTTATCGTGAGACCGCGACGACAGGCAGCGAGGATCGCATGGCAGAGGAACGAGAGGAAGGCGGCGGCAAGGTCCGTCTCGACAAGTGGCTGTGGGCGGCGCGCTTCTTCAAGACGCGCTCGCTCGCGGCGGACGCGATCGAGGGCGGCAAGGTGCAGGTGAACGGCGAGCGGGTGAAGCGCGCCAAGACGCTACAGGTGGGCGACGCGGTCCAGCTGCGCCTCGGCCCCTACGAGCACGTGGTCGTGGTGCGACAGACGTCGGAGCGGCGCGGCCCGGCGAGCGTCGCGCAGACGCTGTACGAGGAGACGGCGGAGAGCCGGTCCGCCCGCGAGAAGCTCGCCGAACAGCTCCGCATGGCGCCAGCGGCGTTCGTGTACGAGGAGCGCGGCCGTCCGACGAAGAAGGACCGCCGCGACCTGTCGCGCTTCATCGACGAGCGACGGGGGGGACGGTAGGGCGGCTCTCGGCTCTCGGCTCTCGGCTGTTCGACAGGATGGACAGGATGAACAGGATTGGCTGAGCTCTTCATCCCGAGCATCCTCTTCATCCTGTCCAACAACGGCCGAGCGCCGAGAGCCGAGAGCCGCTCTCACTCCCGTAGCCCTTCCGACTCGACGACGGCCGCGGTGGCGGTGGGGTCGAGCGCGAGACGGACGAGGGCGCGCGCGAGGGTGACGTTGGTCGTGGAGCGGTATCGGTCGGCGAAGCGTCGCGCGCCGACGAAGCGCGCGACGCCCAGCAGCGCATCCACGCCGGCGGCCGCCACACGCTCCGCGGGTCGCGGCTCGTCACGGTCGGCGCCGGTGATGAACGACGGCCGGGCGATCACGTACGGCAGCCCGCTCGCGCGCAGCTCCTCCTCGAGCCGCCAGCGCACGGCGAGGTACGGGTTGCCGCGGCCGGCGCTGACGCCCGCGGCCGACAGATAGACGAAGCGCGGCCGGCTTCCCGCGGCGCGGGCCGCTCGCAGCAGCAGCGCGCTCAGTCCGTAGTCCACGCGCTCGTACCCTTCGGCCGCCGACCGCCGTTCCCTCCGGGCCCGCGCGCGCGTCGTGCCGAGCAGCGCGAAGACATGCGTCGGCCGCAGGCGCGCGAGCGTCGCGGTCAGCGACGCGTCGTCCCACGGCGTCGTGTCCACTTCCGCGCCCATCGCCGCGAAGCGGTCGCGCCACTCGTCGCGCCGGCTCGTGTCGGGGCGCACGTGCGCGACGGTGCGCACGCCACGGCGTGCCAGCTCGCGCACGACTTCGCGGCCGGTGTAGCCGGTGGCACCGGCGACGAACGCGACGACTCCCGCTGGCGACGGGTCGGCCGCGCTCACGACCGAGCCGGGCTAATCGTCGGTCCGCGCCGCGAGGCGCGCGAGGACGCCCGCATCGAGCTGGTGTCCGCCGTCGTAGGTGAGAAAGCGGAAGCGGATGCCGGCGTCGCGCAGCCGCACCTCCTGCTGCCGCAGCACCTCCGGCGTCGCGAACTCGTCGCGCGCGCCGGCGACGAGCGAGAGTCGCGCACCGCGGAGCGCGTCGGCGCCGGTCGCGAGGTCGAGGTCCGGTGGCAACGTGCCCGCCCAGAGTGTGACGTCGTCGGGGCGCACCGCGCTCGCCGCGAGCCAGCGGCAGACGGTCGCGACGCCCTGCGAGAAGCCGAGCACGTGGAGACGCACCGCGTCGCTCGGAAGCTGCCTGACGAGGTGCGTGTGCAGCGCGTCGAGGTAGCTCACCTGGTCGTTGATCTCGCTCAGCCGGTCCTCGCGCGTCATCCACGTCGCGCCCACGCGGCGCTCGCCGGCGGAGAGACCGGGCGACGGCGGATCGATGTAGTAGCGGGAGAGCGCCTCGGGGGCGACGACGAGGCGGGTGCCGTCGTCGAGCGTGGTGAAGTGGCGGACGAAGCGCGCCGCGAGCTGGCCGTGGCCGTGACAGACGATCCACAGCTCGCGCGTCGCCTCGTTCGGGGCGCCGAGCGTCACGTAGCGCGCCGTGCGCGTCACGGTGAGGTGGTGCTCGTGACTCGCGCCACGCGCCGGTCGCGGTACGGCGGCGGCGGTAGCGGCTGGGACGGCGTCGCCCTCGGTCGGCAGGGGAGTGTCCATGGCGTCGAGTCGTGGGGAATGACGGAGCCGGCGTGCTTCTCACCTTACGCCGGGCGCGGAGCGACGGCAAGGCGCGCGTGACTGACCATTCCTCGCGGGCCCGCCCGGGGCTAGGCGCGGTCTCGTCGCTCGCCTAGATTGCTGCCGTGCGCCACCGAAACGGGGCGGACCGGAGACCGGGACCAACGCCGCCATGCACCGCGGCTTCAGCCAGGAGAGCCAGATGCAGTCCAACGTGCCGCCGCGCGGTCGGCGGGTCGAAGGGAACTTCAATCAGGGCTGGGGCGTCGCCCTCTTCGTGATCGCGCTCGCCATCGCCGCCAACGTCGTCGCGACGAGGATCCACGTTGCGAGCTACGCGCACAATCCCGAGGCGAGCGCGATGAAGTTCGGCGAGCGCAGCCGCGCGCACAACGCGACGCACGGGTACTAGCGGTCGGCGGTAAGCGCGAACGTACGAGGGGCCGGCATCCGTGATCGGAGCCGGCCCCTCTGCTTGCGCCTACCGCTTCCCGCCAACCGCCAACCTCAGTCGGCCTTCCTCACCCGTCCCGGCGGCAGCGCGTAGAGCAGGCGAATGGTCGCGCGGTCGGCGTTGCTCAACTCGTCGGCGGCGACCCACGGGGCCATGATCGCCGTGCTGTCGGACGTGTGGCCGAGGCCGAGCAGGTGGCCGACTTCGTGAAGGGCCATCGCGCGGATGTCGGTCTCGTCCTGCAGCGCGCCGTCGCTGGCGCGCATCGCGAGCGTGATGTCGCCGCGCCGCATCCAGCCGGCGGCGTCGGTCGTCCACGTCGTCTCACCGCACGACTCCTGGTCGAGGCGCTCGACCCAGCGGAGATGCACCTCGGCCTGCGCCGGGTCGCTCACGAAGACGAAGCGGACCGGGATGTCGAGCGACGCCCACGTCGCGAACGCGCCGCGCGCTTCCGCGGGGAACGCGCTGCGCCAGCCGGGCAGGCGGAGCGCGGACGCGCTGTCCACCCAGACGCGCACCGGCGCCGCGACACGGCGCGGCCAGCGCGACAGCGCGCCGTCGCGCTCCGCGATCACGTCACCGAGATACGTGCCCCGCATCGCCTCGGCGAACGACGCGCGGCTCTCGACGCCGCGGCTCTCGATCGCCGCGTCCGCCGCGAGGCCATCGGCGACGAGCGCGCTGGCGGCGGTGCGGCGCGTGACGGCGAGCGCCGGCGCGTCGGCGCTCGGCAACGCGTTCGGCGACGCCGCGGTCGGGAGCGCGGCGCGCAGCAGGCCGGCTGCCGCGGCGGAGGCGCCGCCGACCGCGCGGTGGCCGGAGAGCCCGGCGGCCGCGGCGGCCGCAACCGACGTCTCGTCCGCGGGCAGGACGTGGCCGGCGCTCGACGACACGAACGGACCTGCAGTTGCCAACACGGCGCCAGCAACGACCACGGCACCGCGGAGCAGACGCGGAAGCGACATTGATTGGGAGCTGCGGTGGCTTCGAGGAGGGAACTGCCGCGGGCGCCGGAGCCACTCCGTTGCGCCACGCCTCGTGCCTTGGCAACCTGCAGACCACGCCGGTGTGCCGAGTCAACAGACCGTGACGCAACCACTTACCGCTCACGACCGGCGCGTGCCGCGTCCGATCGGGGGCGCACTTTGCACGGTCTCTTGCAAAGTGCCCCGAGTCTAACGCGCCGCGAAACACCGGACGTCGCGCCACCGCACGCACGCGTTGTGACGCGACACACACGCGCCTAACGCGACCGGTGCGCGGCGTCACGCCGCCGCCGTGCGCCGCTTCACGATCGCGCCGACAAACAGACGGCGCGATCGTTAGGCGGCGGCGCGATCACGACAGCTCCAGCACCACCTTGCCGAAGGTCGCGTTGCTGGCGAGCCGCTCGTGTGCCGCGCCGACGTCGCTGATCGGGAAGACGCTGTCCACCGTCGGCCGCAACGGGCCGGCCGCGAGCAGCGGCAGGACCTCCGCGGCGAACGCACGCGTGGCGAGGATCTTCTCCTCCAGCGGGCGTGGGCGCAGCACGGTACCGCGGACCGTCACGCGGCGCGACAGCGCGATGCCGAGATCGACCTCGGCGCGACGCCCGGCGATCGTGCCGATCAGGATCAGCCGCCCCTTGAGCGCGAGCGCCGCGAGGCTCGCGCCGACGTACGGCCCGCCGAGCAGGTCGAGCACGACGTCGACGCCACGACCGTGCGTCCACTCCGCGACGCGCGGCGCGAGCGCCTCGACGCCGCCGCCGAGTGCGATCCCGTCCTCCATGCCGTAGTCGCGCGCGCGTTCGAGCTTCTCCGCGGTGCGCGCGGTACCGTAGGGCGTCGCGCCGAGCGCGCGTGCCACCTGCAGCGCCGCCAGCCCGACGCCGCTGCCGGCGGCGTGCACGAGGACGCGGTCGCCCGGGCGCGTGCACGCCTGCGCGACGAGCGCGTCGTGCGCGGTGATGAACGCCTCGGGCACGGCCGCCGCCTCGAGCCACGACATCGCCTCGGGCACCGCCGCGAGCGTGCGCTCGTGCGTGACGACGTACTCCGCGTGCGCCGCGCCGGCGGCGAGGCCGAACACCCGGTCGCCCTCGCGCCAGAGCGACGCGCCGGCGCCGACGCGCGCGACCTCGCCCGCGAACTCGAGACCGGGAATGTCGGTCGACACGCCGCGCGGCGGCGGGTAGTGTCCCTCCCGCTGCAGCAGGTCGGCGCGGTTCAACGCGGTGGCGCGTACGCGCACGAGCACCTCGCCGGTGCCGGGCTCCGGCGTCGGCACGTCGCGCAGCGCGAGGACCTCCGGCCCGCCGAAGCGGGTGATGACGACGGCACGCATGGCCGTACACTACCACGCCGAGGTCGCCCGCGTCATCCTTCCCTTCCCCGAACCGCCCATCGTGCTCGACGCCCTGCTCCGCCTCCACCGCCGCTCGCTCTCGCTCGCCCTCGTCGGCCCCGTCGTCGCGCTCGCGGCGCTCGCCACGTCCGGCTGTGCGTCGCACGTCGCCGTGCCGCTCCAGGGCGCCATCGCCACCGACTCCGCGCTCCCCGCGCCGGCCCCGCTGCCGGCGCGCGAGCCGGCGACGATCGCGCTGCCGATCACCGTCTCCCTCGCGTCGCTCCAGACGCAGCTCGAGCGCGCGCTGCCGCCCGCCGACAGCCTCGACGCCGCCAGGTGCTCGGCGCTCGGCGGCATCGTCTGCCATCAGTACGTGTACCGGCGCGACTCGCTCGCGCTCTCGATGGTGGGCGACCGCGTGAGCCTGTACACGCGCGTGCGCTACCGCGGACGCGTCACCGTCCCGGGAGTGGGCGGGATCGGGAGCTGCGGCTACGCGCCCGAGCCGATGCGCCGCGCCGAGATGCGCGCGGCGACCACGCTGTACTGGCGCATGGACTGGAAGCTCGCGACGCGCGCGACGAACCTCATGGCGTCGCTGCTCGACCCCTGCCGCGTGACCGCGCTCGACGTGGACGCGACGCCGCTCATGCGTCGCGTCGTGAACGCCCAGCTCGAGGACCTCACGCGACAGGTGGACTCCGCGGTCCCCGCGCTCACCGATCTGCGTCACGCCGCTGACTCGCTCTGGCGGACGATGCAGGAGCCGCTGGCCGTGGACTCGACGAACACGGCATGGCTCGTCATGAGCCCGGAGCGCATCAGCGTCGCACCGCTCACCGGCGTCGCCGGCTATCTCTCGACGGGTGTCGTGCTCACGGCGCGCCCACGCGTCGTCTTCGGCGCGAAGCCGGCGGCGGACACGCGCCCCCTGCCGCCGCTCACCCTCGACCGGCCCGGCGGCGGTCTGCACGTGCCCGTGGACGTCGAGGTCCCGTTCGACGAGCTGTCGCGGCTCGCCCTCGCCGCGCTCGCGCCGGAGGCCGCGGCGGAAGGCCTCGGCGTGGACAGCGTGCGCATCTGGAGCGCGGGCGACACGGCCGTCGTGCGGCTCGACCTGCGCGGCAAGGTGAACGGCGCGTTCTTCCTCGTCGGCCGCTTCGACTACGACACGGCGTCGCGCTCTCTGCTGATCAACGACCTGCGCTACACGATCGACTCGCGCTCGGCGATGACGCGTCTCAAGACGACGCTCGGCGCCTTCATGATCAAGCGCGCGATCGAGGAAGCGACCGGCCGCGGCCGCCTGAACGTCGGCGCGCAGCTCGACCAGATGCGCTCGCAGCTCACCCTCGCCCTCAACCGCCCCCTCGGCAATGGCGCCGTGCTCGGCGGCATGGTCCAGGACGTGAAAGTCACGGGACTCTACACGACGCCACGGTCGTTCGTGGTGCGGGCGGTGCTGGAGGGAGATGCGCGATTGAGCATGAGGTGAGGGCCCGAGGGCCCAGGCCCTCACATCGCGAGCAGATACACGTCATACAGCGCATGCGTCCACGCGGTGATCCCGAAGCCGCGCAGCAGATAGAGCGCGCTGAAGAAGAGCCCAGCGATCAGGCGGTAGACGAAGCTGCGCACCTCGAACGGGTCGCCGTACGGGCCCACGTAGTGGAAGGCGGAGAAGACCGCCGCCCCGACGACGACCGCGACCGCCCCGGCGGACCACTCGCCCATCCCGAAGACGCGGCGGCAGAGCTGGCCGAGCGCGGACACCAGGATGACGCGAAACAGCAGCTCCTCGTAGAGCCCGGCGCCTAACGAGATCATCAGGCGCATGGACCACGGCATGCCGGCGACGCCGCCGCCGGCGCCCTGCGTGGCGGCGAGGAGGCCGAGCAGCTGCGCCGTCACCGCGCTGACGACGAAGCCGCAGGCGAGGGCGAGCAGCGCCGCCTCGAGCGTCATGCCCGCGAAGACGCCCCACCGCGTCGGCAGCCCGCTCTTCCGGACGTCGCGCCCGACGAGCCAGAGGCTGCCACCGATCAGGCAGATGCCGAACAGCAGACCGCCGCGCGCCCCCGCGACCGCCGCGAACGCCTCGCGGAGGATGACGTCGGCGCCGTTGCGGATCTCGCCGCCGCGCGGGTCGTGCGGCTGCAGCGCGGCGAGCAGCTCGTAGAGCGCCAGCAGTGGCAGCGCGAAGACGAGGCTGTACCGGTGGGTCTTGCTCGTCCGCCAGTAGCCCTTGGGGCTGGCGAATCTGCGGAGAGGATTGGGCACGCGAGGTGGACGGTCGGCGGTGGGCGGTGGGCGCGTGCGTCGAAGCTACCTGGACGGCGACGGCCGTTGTAGCGTGGGGCACAGTCGGGACATCGCCGGTTGCCGGCGAGGTGTACGCGTTTCACAATACAGGTTCGCGCCCACCGCCTACCGCTCACCGCCTACCGCCTTGACCGTCCGCCAGCCCGCCGCCTGGGGAACCATCGAGGGCCCGCCGCTTCCGCTCGCGGCGCTCGAGACGCCCGCGCCCGTGGTGGACCTCGATCGTCTCGCGCACAACCTCGACCGGATGGCGGCCTACGCGGCGCTTCACGGCCTGGCGCTGCGCCCGCACGTCAAGACGCACAAGGCGCCCCGCGTCGCCGCCGACCAGATGCGCCTCGGCGCCGCCGGGCTCACCTGCGCGACGCCTCGCGAGCTCGAGGTCATGAGCGACGTCGCCCGCGACCTGCTCTGGGCCTACCCGCCCGTCGGCGCGGCGCGGCTCGAGCGCATCATGGCGCTCCCGCACGAGACCCGTCTCACCGTCGCCCTCGACTCCGCCGAGTCGGCGCGCGGGCTCTCGGAGGCCGCCGAGCGGGCCGGCCGCCGGATCGGCGTCTACGTCGAGCTCGACGTCGGCATGCGGCGCGTGGGCGTCGCCGACGCCGACGCCGCGGTCGCCCTGGCGCACCTCGTCGCCGACCTGCCCTGGCTCCGCTACGCCGGAGTCGCCTTCTACCCGGGGCACGTCCGCCAGCGCGGGCCCGACCAGGGTCCGGCGCTCCGCGCGCTCGGCGAGTCGTTAGGCGCGACGCTCGACGCTCTCGACCGCGCCGGCCTGCGCCCCGCCGTCGTCAGCGGCGGCTCGACGCCGGCCGCCTGGCGCATGCACGAGGTGGCGGGCGTGACCGAGGTGCGGCCGGGCACCTACGTCTACAACGACCGCGTCACGGCGTCGCTCGGCGCCTGCGACTGGGACGACTGCGCGTTCACCGTGCTCGCCACCGTCGTCAGCACCGCCGTGCCGGGTCAGGCGGTGATCGACGCCGGCACGAAGGCGCTCGGACGGGAGCCGATGGCGGAGGGCGCGGCCGCCGGTTACGGCGCGCTCCTCGAGCGGCCCGAGGTCGTCGTGCGCGCGATGTCGGAGGAGCACGGCATTCTCGATCTCGGCGCGTCGTACTGGCGGCCCAGCGTCGGCGACCAGGTGCGCGTCGTCCCGAACCACGTCTGCGTCGCCGTGCACCTGCACGACACCGTCCATGGTGTGAGGAACGGGCTCGTCGAGACGAGCTGGCCGGTGGCGGCTCGCGGCCGCGATCGCGTCGCCTAACGAGCCGGCGGCGAACCTTTCGGCGGCGAGGGAGTAGGAAGGCGGGAGATCCAGTGACGGGCGCGAGCTCCGCGTGACCGGCGTCACCAGGTGACGACGTCCGCCGTGCGGCGTCTCCCACATGGGCACGATCCGCTTCGGCGACCGGCCCGACCTACCCCCTCGCTCGCGCGTCGCCCGACTCCCGCTCGACGACGACGGGCTCCTGCTGTCCCGCGGTACCGCTCCCGATGCCTCAGCCCCGCCCGTCCAACGACTTCCCCGTCCGACGCCGCTCGACCGGCGCTCGCCGTGGCGCCGGCGACGCCCCGACGGGGAGCCGCGCGGCGCGCATCGCGCGCGCATTCGGCCGCAACCTGGGCTGGACCGTTCTCGGTCTCGGACTGGCGGTCGTGCCGCTCGGAACCGCGGTCGGGTGGGCGCTGAACGACGGCATGCTGACGGTGGCGGCGGGCAGCCCGCGCGCGGCCAGCCGGCGCGTCGCCACCTACCGCAAGCTCGCCGAGCTGCGCGGCTCGGCCGCCGTCGCCGCCGCCGCGCTCCGCGCCGCCTGTGCCGCCGAACCGCACTCGGCGGAGGACGTGCAGCGCGTCATCCAGACGCTCGCCGCCGGTCGTGCCGCCGGCGTGCCGGCCGACGCCGGCCGCTCGGTCACGGTGGTCGCCCTCTCCGGCGAGCTCGCCGATCGCTTCCCCGCCGCCGCCAGCATGACGACGGTCGGCGGGCGCGGCGTGCTGACGTGGAACCGCGAGGCACCGGGCAACGGCTCGACCGTGTACCACGAGCTCGTGCACTTCACGCAGTTCCGGCTCGGCGACGAGGGGCAGGCGAAGCTGGTGGGCTACCTCGAGGAGGCGGACCGCGCTCCCGGCGGTCTCACCGAGCGCGACGCCTTCGACGCCTGGAAGTCGGTGCACACGGTGCTGTCGTACGGCGCCGAGCCCGAGGCCGCGGACTCGCTCTACGAGGCCGTCGTCGCGCGCGCCAAGTCGCTGCGCGGCGAGGTGCCGGGCACGCCGGTCGCGCGGCTCGTGCGTGCCGCCGACGAGGTCGTGGGGCGCGACGAGTGGGCGTCGGCGCGCCGCCGGCTGTCCATCGTGTCGTGGCTGCACCAGGGCGCGCCGCCGACCCGTCCGCCCGAGGGCTGGACCTGGCACGACGAGCTCCGCCGCCTCACC
>DATMHT010000354.1:0-9441 GCA_035554795.1 Gemmatimonadaceae bacterium
GCGCTCGGCATGACGTCGGTGGTGCGGCGCGGCGTGCGGGGCGCGGGGCGGTTGAGGAGGAGCGGGACGAGCATGTGCTCACGGTGCAGCGCGCCGTGCGACGAGCGGTGCGGGATCGGCTCGTACTGGGCGCGGAAGTCCCACTCGCGCGCCGCCGAGAGGATGACGTCTCCCGCGCGCGCGGCGCCGGCCAGATGGGCGATCTGCACGATGGCGTCGGGGTAGTCGCCGTCGGCGGTCGCCGCCCACGCATCGTCCGCGTCCCCCTCGAACGCGCCACCGACGCCGAGCGGGTCGGCGCTGTCGGGACGATAGGCGTAGCGCGTGCACCCGCTCGCGTCGGTCGACATCTCGATCATCGCGCACCCACGCCCGCCGGCGCCGCGCACCTCGCAGCGGGTGGGGGAGTGGGGAAGCAGCGCGAGGTCCACGCTCGGACGCTCGAGCAGCCGCGCGACGAGCGGATCGTGCGTGGCGGCGAGCGCCGGCCACCACGGCCGCTCGCGCCGGCGCAGCTCGAGGTAGAGGTGCGCCATCGCGTTGCCGCTCACCATCACGGCGACGTCGGCGGCGCGGAGGCGATACACCCACGGGTGCGCCAGCACGCGCAGTCCCCACGACCGCACGAGTCCGGCGAGGTCCTCGTGCTCGCGCACCGGAGAGTGGCCGTGGTCGCTCACGATCCAGAGCTGTGTCTCGTCCCACGTGCCGGCGCGCTCGGCGTCGGCGCGGATGCGCGCGGCGACGTCGTCCACGATCGCGAGCGCATCGAGCACCACCGGCGCGTCGTGTCCCTCGGAGTGCGACGTCTTGTCCACGCCGGTGAAGGCGGCGAAGGTGACCGACGGCTTCCGCTCGCGGACCGCGCGCACGACGCCGTCGCCGACCTCGCGGTCGATCTCGAGCCAGCCGCGGACGTCGCCCGAGAAGTGCGTCCGTGCCGCCCGCAGCGCGAAGCCGGCGCCGCGGCCGAGCACGGCGTCCTCGTCGCCGAGCCCGCGGCCGATGACGTTGAGCGCGGCGACGCTCGAGCCGGCGCCGGCGCGGGTGGCGAGCTCGAAGATCGTCGGCGCGTCGGGGTCGAGGTCGCCGTCCACGTGCCGCATCTCGGCGCCGACGTAGCTGCGCGTGCGGTCGGGAAAGGTGCGGCGCGTGCGCGCGCGGTCGTACCAGCGCAGTCCCGGCAGTCCGATCGGGCCCGGGAAGCGGCCCATGACGAAGGGCGCGTACGCCGGCCCCGTCACGGACGGGAAGACGGTGGACACCGTATGCAGCCCTCCCTCGGCGCGCAGTCGCGCCAGCGCGGGCAGGGCGTCACCGTCGAGGGCGCTCGCGAACGTGTCCGGGCGCGCGCCGTCGGCGACGAGGATGATGACGGGCAATGCGGGTGGGGGATGGCGGGTGGGGGAGGCGCTGCCTCGAAATCTAAGTCGTCGCGCTGATCGGCTCGGTGATTCGGGCAGCGGTGCGGGGACCGTTCACGCCACCCGCCACCCCCCACCCGCCACCCCAGGTGTTAGACTCCATCTCCTCCCGCGGCGCTGCACGACGTAGCGGCCGCGCGGATCACCTCTCGGCACCGGCAGCGATGGCGAGTTCGAGCAAGCGTACGACGACGGCGGCGGCGGCGAAGAAGCGCCGCGCACAGGCGGCGGGGAACGGAGCGGGGGCGGCGGCAAAGGTGCCGAGGTCGAGCGCGTCCGACGCGACGACCAGGGGCGAGCGCGTGAACGGCGGGCGGCCGAACGGACGCCGCCCGGCGGGCGCCGCGGCTGCGGACGTCGCGGCGCGGACCGCGGCGTCGTCGGCGACGACGCGCAAGCCGCGCACGGCCTCGGGGAAGAAGATGGACGCGGGGACGCTCGCCAGCGCCGAGGCGGCCTCGGTGCAGGGCTACAAGGAGCGCACCGAGGAAGGGCATCTCGCCGCCGGCCGCACGCCGCCGTCGCAGGGGAGCGCCACGCGCCGCGCCGGCGCGTCGCGGGAGCGGGTGATCGACGACGCGATCCGCGACTGGTCGCCGCCCGTCACCGAGGACGAGAAGCTCCTCCAGCAGCCCGGCCCGCGCGTGGACTTCACGCGCACCGACCCGTGGCGCGTGATGCGCATCATGGGCGAGGTCATCGAGGGCTTCGACACGCTCGCGAGCATCGAGAAGGGCGTCTCGATCTTCGGCTCGGCGCGCACGGGCCCCGACGACCCGCAGTACGCGGCGGCCCAGGAGGTCGCGCGACTGCTCGGGGAGGCCGGCTTCTCGATCATCACCGGCGCCGGCCCGGGGATCATGGAGGCGGCGAACAAGGGCGCGCGCGAGGCGGGCGGCCACAGCGTCGGCTGCAACATCGAGCTGCCCTTCGAGCAGGGCGCGAACCCGTACGTGGATACGCTCGTGAACTTCCGCTACTTCTTCGTGCGGAAGACGATGTTCATCAAGTACTCGGTCGCGTTCATCATCTTCCCCGGCGGCTTCGGCACGCTCGACGAGCTGTTCGAGGCGCTGACGCTGATCCAGACGGGGAAGATCTACCGCTTCCCGGTGATCCTCTTCGGCCGCCACTACTGGGCCGGCCTGATGCGCTGGATCCAGACGCGCGTGCTCACCGAGCGGAAGATCTCGCCCGGCGACATGGACCTGATGCTGCTCACCGACGACCCGCGCGAAGCGGCGAACGCGGTGGTCGCGGCGTACGAGGCGCAGACGCAGGTGGCGATCGAGCGGAAGCACGAAGTGTGAGGGACGGGGGACGCGGGACGGGGGACGAACGGCCCCGGGATCCCCGTCCCATGTCCCACGTCCCCCGTCCCAAATAGCAGCATTCGACTCACTCACACTGGTACGACGATGGCGAAAGGGAAGCAGTCTGGTGGCAAGAACGGCGACGGCGGCGAGGAGCGGTCGCGCGGCGGCTTCAAGGCGTCGCGCCACGGCGACGGCAAGGGCAAGCAGGGCGCCGCACAGCGCGCGTCCGCGGCCGGCAACAAGGCCGAGCAGAAGCGCGCCGCCGAGGAGCGCGAGAAGGCGGGGAAGAAGCACACGAGCCACGAGGGCTCGCGCTTCCTCCGCGGCCAGCGCATCGACCCGCGCGCGATCGACGGGCGCGAGACGGCGGCCGACCTGATCGACAACTCCTTCCTCGCCTACAACGCCGCGCGCCTCCGCGAGGCCTGCCAGCTGTACACCCAGAAGATGCTCGAGCCCGACGTCACCGTCGGCCTCACGCTCACCGGCGCGCTGACGCCGGCGGGGCTCGGCATGGCGGCGCTGATCCCGCTCATCGAGAGCGGCTTCGTGGACTGGATCATCTCCACCGGCGCGAACCTGTACCACGACACGCACTTCGGGCTCGGCCTCGCGATGCACCGCGGCAACGCGCAGGAGAGCGACACCGTGCTGCGCGAAGAGGGGATCGTCCGCATCTACGACGTCTTCTTCGACTACGACGTCCTCCTCTCGACCGACGCGTTCTTCCGCAAGATCATCCAGGCGCCGGAGTTCCAGCGCCCGATGTCGAGCGCCGAGTTCCACTGGCTGTGCGGCAAGTACGTCGCCGAGCGCGAGCGCGCGCTGGGCATCGGGCAGAAGTCGCTGCTGTCGGCGGCGTACAAGGCGGGCGTGCCGATCTACACGTCGTCGCCGGGCGACTCGAGCATCGGCATGAACATCGCCGCGCTCGCGCTCGAGGGTAACAAGTGCGTGATCGACCCGAACGCCGACGTGAACGAGACGGCGAGCATCGTCCTCACGGCGAAGCGGCGCGGGCTCGACGGCAGCGGCGGCAAGAGCGGCGTGCTGATCCTCGGCGGCGGCAGCCCGAAGAACTTCATGCTGCAGACCGAGCCGCAGATCCAGGAGGTGCTCGGCATCGACGAGAAGGGACACGACTTCTTCCTCCAGATCACCGACGCGCGTCCCGACACCGGCGGTCTCTCCGGCGCGACGCCGGCCGAGGCGGTGAGCTGGGGCAAGATCGACCCCGACCGTCTGCCCGACGCCGTCGTCTGCTACCTCGACTCGACCGTCGCGCTCCCGCTGCTCACCGCCTACGCGCACGCGCGCCACGCCAAGCGCCCGCTCAAGCGTCTCTTCGAGCGGCGCGAGGAGATGATGAAGCTGCTGCGCCACGAGTTCGAGACCGCCGGCCACGAGCCGGTGGACGTGGGGGAGACGGACGCGAAGCTGCCGATGCATCGGTGAGCGGTGGGTGGTAGGCGCGAACCGATGAGGTAAGCGGGAAGCGGTAAGCGCGAACGTGCGAGGGGCCGGCATCCGAGCGAGATGCCGGCCCCTCCGTGATTCATGGCTCGCGCTCACCGCCTACCGCTCACCGCCCACCCGCTCTCGTGACCGCGTTCGCTCGCGACGCGTCCTCACGCATACGAAGCCTCCCTCACCAGGAACCGTATGCCCTTCGATCCCGCGCACCCGCTCCCGAGCGTCACGCTGCAGAACATCCAGGCGACCGGCGTCGGCCGTGCGTCCACGGGGCGGCTCTGGGCGGCGGTGTGGGGCGGGCTGTTCACGGCCGGTGTGCTCGTCGCGACGCGCGGCTGGTGGTGGCTCGCCTTCTGGCCCCTGTGCGTCGCCGCGCTCGGCGGCTACGGCCTGGCGACGAAGGAGGCGCAGCGGCTCGACCTCGTTCACCACCCGTCCACCACGCGCCGCGCCGTGCTGTCGGCCACGCGCGGCGCCCTGCTCGGCGTCCTCGCGACGAGCGCCTTCGCCGGCCTCGCGACGCTCGTCGGGCTGCTGCTCGGGGTGGAGTGGTTGATGGAGATGGTGGCGTGAGGCGAGGGCCCAGGGCCTAGAGGGCCGTAGGGCCTAGCCTGACTCGGGACGCGTCCTGAGCGGCCCGTCTACACCCTACACCCCCTCCCCTACCCCCTGCCTCCCGGCAGCGTCACGCGGCCGGTGGGGCAGTCGAGCGTCAGGTCGATCGACTGGCGCGAGGCGGGAGTCACGATGGCGTGCACACCGGCGCGGGCGAGCTGCGCGCGCAGCGTGTCGGCGACCGACGGCGGGTACGCCAGCGTGAGTGCCGTGAGCGTGCAGCCCGACGGCGCATCGGCCGATGGATGCGCGCCGGCCGATCGGTCCCAGTCGACGAAGAACGGTGGCACGGTGCTGATCCCGAACCACGGCATGATCACCCGCCAGCGTACCGTCTTGCCATCCGGTTGTCGCCGCTCGCCGTCGTACAGACCTTGTACGCGCAGCGCTCGCGCCGTCAGTGCAGCGCGCAGACTGTCGGAGTCCGGCGTGCGCATGGCCCAGCCGATGGGCGTCAGCGTGTGATAGATGGCGTAGCTCGCTGAATTGGGCGCGCCACCGGAATCCGGCGCGGCCGGCGCGACGAGCTCGAGGAAACGCCCCGGTCCGAGACCGATGATCGCGCTTCGGCTGCCGGCGCCCGGGTCGGCGCCACCGCCGCGGCCGCTGTTCGTGCCGATCAGGCGTGGCGTGACGCCAGTCGCTTCGCGGAGGAGTGCGATGCCGCGCTCGAGGGAGTCGATGGCGACTACGACGTGATCGAACCCGGGAGGCACGGCTGGTTCGGGCGTCGGCGACAGGGCGACTCGACGGTGTCCACACGCGAGCAGACCGACGGTACCGGTGAGGAGCGCGAGTTGCGCGATACGAGCCATCAGATCTCTCGTTGTGAGACGAACGATTCGCCGACGTATTCGCCCTCGCGTGCGATGGTGCGAGGGCACCGCGTGCGGGCGAGACGATACGGAGCTACGGCGATCGCGACAAGCGTCCGATCCCCGCTCTGCTGGCTGGCCGCTTTCTCTCCGGGCACTCTTCCTGCGCGCCACGCGTTCCTCACCGTACCGTGCACGGAGGAGTCGCGATGGAGCAGCAGAGGCAGGAGGGCGAGCCCCGGTCGCCAGCAGCTGACAGCGGGCACTACGGACGGCAGACGCACCACCACGCGACGCCGGTCCCGCCAGGTCAGCGCGCGCCCGACTTCACGCTCAAGGCGACGCCCGATCAGGAGCTGACGCTCGACGACTTCCGCGGGAAGCCACTCGTGCTGGCGTTCTATCCGGCCGACTTCAGCCCGGTGTGCGGCGACCAGATGGCGCTCTACAACGAGGTCCTGCCCGAGTTCCACCGGCTCGGTGCCGAGCTCGTGGGCGTGTCGGTGGACGGCGTCTGGTGCCACACCGCGTTCGCGAGCGCGCGGAAGCTGCACTTCCCGCTGCTCTCCGACTTCGAGCCGAAGGGCGCGGTCGCGCGCGCGTACGGCGTCTACCGCGACGGCGAGGGGACGAGCGAGCGGGCGCTGTTCGTCCTCGACGGCGACGGCGTCGTGCGGTGGAGCTACGTCAGCCCGATCGGCGTGAACCCGGGCGCCGACGGCATCCTCACCGCGCTCGAGGGGCTCGCCGCGAAGGATGCGCCGAAGGACGCGCCGCGGGCGGTCGCGTCGTCGCCGTCGGCCTCGACTTCGAGCGAGGCACGCCCATGAACGGCGAGCTGACGCCTCCGGTGAGCGAGCGCGATCACGTCCACGGCCGGGCCGACGCGCCGGTCACGCTCGTCGAGTACGGCGACTACGAGTGCCCGCACTGCGCCCGCGCGCATCCGATCGTCGAGCGCGTGCGCGCGCGCCTCGGCGACCGGCTGCGCTTCGTCTTCCGCAACTTCCCGCTCGGCGAGATCCACCCGCACGCGGTCCACGCCGCCGAGGCGGCGGAGGCGGCCGGCGCGCTCGGCAAGTTCTGGCCGATGCACGACACGATCTACGAGCACGCGCAGTCGAGTCCGCACGCGCTCGACGACGCCGCGCTCGTGCGCTACGCCGGCACGGTCGGCGTGGACGCCGAGAGCGTGCGCGAGGCGCTCGACTACGCCGTCTACGAGGACCGCGTGCGCGCCGACTTCATGAGTGGGGTTCGCAGCGGAGTGAACGGGACGCCGACCTTCTTCATCAACGGGACGAGGCACGACGGGGCGTGGGACGAGGAGAGTCTGCTCGAGGCGCTCGAGGGACGGCACTCTACCCGTTAGCGAGAGCAGGCAGGAACCAGGAATCCGGGAGGGGCTGGTCCCTCTACCCTTACGCGAGAGGGGGCAGGAACCAGGCATCAGGTTTGGGTGGCCGGCATCCCACCTGATTCCTGGTTCCTGCCTGCTCTAGCCAGCCCGGTTCGAGGGAGCAGCATCGCGCAAGACGCTGCCCGTCCCCCGTACAGCCCGTACGAAGTTCCCACGCGAGTAATCTCCGCGTGAGAAGTACCCCGCGACTTCCTCCCGCCCGAGGACGCGTCGGCGGATCGCGGCGTCGCTCCAGCCGGCGGCGACGAGGCGGTCGATCTCGCCGACGGTCTCCTCGATCCAGGCCGCCTTCGCCAGCAGCTTCGCGGTCGGGTCGTCCAGCACCGCGCCGCGGTGGGCGTCGAAGAGACGCTTCGGGCGGAGGGCGGCGGCGGCGCGCAGGCTCTCGGCGAGCTGGCGCGGGTTCTCGCCCGGGTGGGCGACGCGGACCTTCACGCCGAGGAAGAGGTCGCCGCCGAAGAGCGTCTCGCGCTCGGCGTCCCACACCGCGTGGTGATCGCTCGAGTGACCGGGCGTCGGCAGCAGGACGAGGCCCGTCGCCGCCAGCGCCTCGCCGGCGAGTGGCGTGACGGGCGCGTCGCCCAGCGACGGCATCGTGCCCCAGGTGTAGCGGCGGTAGAAACCGATCGGCCCGACCGTGCGGAGCGCGTCGAGCGTCGCCGCGGCCAGACCGATCGGGAGTTCGAGGCGCGCGAGCAGGGCGACGTTGCCGGCGTGGTCCTCGTGCCGGTGCGTGACGAGCGCGCCGCGCAGGTCGTTCCGCTCGCGCAGCTCGCGAGCGAGGTGCTCGACCTCGTGGCGCACGGCATGGAAGCCGGTGTCCACGAGCACGCCGCGCACGAGGTACGTGCTCACCGAGTAGCCGATGGCGCGGCTCCGCCGGGTGGAGAGCTCGTAGCGCGTGACGTCGTCGTGCCGCTCGACCGCGATCATGCGCGAAGGAAGCGGCCGGCACACGCGCGCCGCAAGGGCCGCGGCGCGCGCACGGCGTCGGCGCGACGTGACGAGATCCGCGCTACTTTCGCAGGACGATGGTGACCACGATGTGGCCGAGCGTCGGGTCGTCCTCGCTCTCGGTGAAGGTGAGCGTGTTGCCGCTCAGCGTCGCCGTGGTCGGGCTCTGGCTCTGGTCGTCGGGGGTGAAGGTGATGGTGGTGCCGCTCACCGTGTAGACGCCGCCCGACGAGTTGAAGCCGCCGAAGCTGTCGTCGTTGCCGACGAAGATGTTGTTCGCGTAGAAGTTGATCGTCGCGTCGCCCGAGTAGCGATTGCCTGGCGCCGGGCCGAGCGTGACGAAGCCGCTGGCGATCTCGGCGCGGAACAGCGTGCCCTCGACGCTCTGGTTGATGACGACGAACGGCGCGCTGTTGTCGGTGCCTTGCGGGCCGGTGACCGAGACGATGTTGTACTTGCCGGCGATGCCGCCGCCCGGTCCGGTGGAGTCGCTGCCGCAGCCGACCACGCCGACGAGCGCGATGGCGGCGATGAGGGTGGTCCGCGCTCGCCGCGTGGCGCGGCGTGCGCCGCGGCGGAGCGAGAGGGAGAGGAGCGTGCGCTGCGTGACAGGCGTCATCGGCTTCGATCTCCTGCGTGCGCCGGCCGTCGCGCGCCGTCCCGTCGTCGGGCCGCTCGGGCGCGCAGCCGCGGTCGCTCCGCGATAGTGCGGCCGGCGGACGCGGCCGTCCAGCAGGCAAACCGGCGTCCGGCCGCGACCGCCGTGGCCCGCCGCCGCGGACCGGCTCGGCCCGGTTCGAGAATTGCGCTGTCCGTCGCCCGGGCGTAGCTTTCAGGCAGTGAGGAGACACGGCGCGCCCGGCCCCCAAAGGTCGGGCGCTCCCCTTTTGTATGCGTGAGCGCGTGTGCCGCCGCCCCCCTGGCAGCGCGGGCGACGCGCATTTCCGTGGGCGAACATGATCGAAGAGCTGAAGCAGAAGCTGGGCGCCGAGGTCGAGAAGCTGCAGCACGAGCTGAACGTCGTCCTGCCGAACGAGATCCGGAAGGCGGTCGAGCTGGGCGACCTGCGCGAGAACAGCGAGTACAAGGCGGCGCTCGAGCGGCAGCAGTTCGTGCAGGCGCGGCTCGGGCAGCTCCGCCAGCGACTGAGCAAGCTGTCGCAGATCGACGTCACCCAGATCCCGGCCGACAAGGTCGGACTCGGCTCGCGCGTCGTCGTCGAGGACCAGGCGACGCGCGCGCGGGAGACGTACAACCTCGTCTTCGGCGATTCCGTGGAGTTCGAGGACGGCCACGTCTCGATGGCGTCCCCGATCGGCCGCGCGCTCGTCAACAAGGGCGTCGGCGAGCTGACGATGCTCAAGCTCCCGACCGCCACCCGCCGCCTCAAGATCGTCGAGCTCGCGACGATTCACGATCAGGCG
>DATMHT010000355.1:0-18604 GCA_035554795.1 Gemmatimonadaceae bacterium
CCCGGGGGCGGGTTCTCGCCGGCCGGCAGCTCGGGGGGCCACGGTGTGGGATCGTTGGTGCCGAAGCGGACGCGCAGCGCGGTCGCCGGCTTGAACAGATACGGCGCGTGCGAAGCTTCAGCGGCCTTCAGCTCGGCGGCCTGCCGCAGCGGCGTCACGTCGTCGAGGATCCAGTAGCCACGGCCGTGCGTACCGGCGATGAGGTCGGAGCAGTGGCAGGTGCTGTCGTCCTTGACCTGCAGGTCGCGCACGGAGATGGCGGGCATGTTGAGCCGGAGCGAGCGCCAGTGGTCGCCGTCGTCGAACGACACCCACACCTGCTGGTCGGTGGACGCGTAGAGCAGCCCCCGCTGGCGCGGGTCCTCGCGGATCGCGTTGGCGACGGCGCCCGGCGCGATGCCGCTGTTGATCTCCGTCCATGTCCGGCCGCCGTCGTGCGTGCGGAAGAAGTGCGGGCTCAGGTCGTCGAGGCGGAGCGTGTTCGCGGCGGCGTAGGCGGTGCGGTCGTCGAAGTGGCCGGCGTCGATGTTGAAGAAGCGCGTCCACGGCTTGATCCCCGCCGGCGTGACGTTCGTCCACTTCGCGCCGCCGTCGGTCGTCACCTGGACGTTGCCGTCGTCGGTGCCGGCCCAGATGACGCCCGCGTTGCGCGGCGAGAGCGCGAGCGCGGTGATGCTGCCCGTCGGCGCGGGCGTCACGCTGCTCGCGTACTTCCCGACGGTGGCGGGCACGGTCCACGTCTGCCGCGTGAGGTCGGGGCTGATGCGCGTCCAGCTGTGGGCGCGGTCGGTGCTCTTCCAGACGACGTTCGACGTGTAGTACAGGACGTTCGGGTTCACTGGCGACCACGCGATCGGCATCGTCCGCACGTTGCGGCCGAACTGCGTGCCACGCGCCTCGGTGCTCGGGCCCACGTAGGTCGTCTGGCCCGTCTTCCGATCGTACAGGGAGACGTTCGTGCGCATGCTGCCGAACACCTTGTCCGGATCGCGCGGGTCGGGCGCGGCGATGCCGTACTCCTGGATGTTGACCGGGTGCCAGTCGTGGAAGGTGATCTCGCCGTCGGGCGAGCGGCTGTCCACGCACGCCGAGCCCGAGTCCTGCTGGCCGCCGCAGACGCGGTACGCGAACGTGGCGTCGGTCGAGACGTGGTACATCGCCGCCGTCGGCTGATTGTACCAGTTGCTCCACGACGCGCCGCGGTTGGCGCTCACGACGCCACCCTGGTCGCTGACGACGAGGAGGATCTTCGGGTCGGTCGGGTTGATCCAGATCTTCTGGTAGTCGTCGCCGCCGGGCGAGCCGCGCACGGCGCTCCACGTCAGCCCGCCGTCCTCGGTGCGCCAGAACACGATCGAGGCGCTGTAGACGACGTTGTCGTTCGTCGGGTCCACCGCGAGCGTCGGCAGGTCGCCGCCGCCGATGCGCTCGAGCGGGCGGTCGTCGCGCGGGTGCCCGGTGACGCCGGCGCCGTTGACGAGCGTCCAGTGCTCGCCGGCGTCGGTGGTCTTGTACAAGCCGATCTCGCCGCCGCCGTAGTTGGTCGCGCCCTGCGTCGTGGCGCCGGCGACGGCGGCGTAGATCGTCCCCGCCCGGCTCGGCGCCGGCGCGAGGTTCGCCTCGATGATCCCGGCCGCGGGGAGCCCGTTCGTGAGCTGGCGCCAGGTCGTGCCGCCGTCGGTGCTCTTGTAGATGCCGCCGCCCGTGCCGCCGAACGAGCCGCCCTCGATGTAGCTCTGCTGCTGCTGCCAGAGGCCGGCGTAGACGACGTTCGGGTCGTTCGGGTCGATGCGGACGTCGTTGGCGCTCGTGTACTCGTCCTTGTACAGCACCTTCTGGAAGCTCCGCCCGCCGTCGGTCGAGCGGTACACGCCACGCTCGGCGTTGGGCCCGTAGGGGTGGCCGAGCACCGCGACGAAGAGGCGGTCGGGGTTCTTCGGGTCCACGTCCACGTGCGCGATCATCTGGCTGCTGTCGAGCCCGAGATGCGTCCATGTGCGGCCGGCGTCGGTGGACTTGTACATCCCGTTGCCGACGGCGAGGTCGGGGCGGATGATCCCCGCGCCGCTGCCGACGTAGATGACGTTCGGGTTCGACGGCGCGACGGCGATCGCGCCGATCGAGCCAGTCGGCTGGTCGTCGAACAGCGGCTGCCACGTCGAGCCGTAATCGGTCGAGCGCCAGACGCCGCCGTTGTCGAAGCCGATGTAGAAGACGTTCGGCTGGCTCGGCACGCCGGAGAGGGCGCGGGCGCGGCCGGCGCGCACGGGGCCGATCTGCCGCCAGCGCAGCGCGGCCGAGGGATCGGGCGATTGCGCGCCAGCGTCGGCGATGGGTGCCGCGGCGGCGGCAGTCGAGAGCGCGACGAGGGCGAGCGAGGAGCGGAGCACGGATCTGCGCACGAAGACGGCCTCCCATGAGTACGATCGGCGCGCGCCGGGATGGCGGCGCGCGGAATATGATCGCACGGTGGGCGAATGGCCACGCGCGGGGCTGTCACGGTCGTCGGCCACGGCGGCCGGCGACGTCTTCCGGGGCGGCGTGCAGCGGTGAAACTTATCCCTGCCCGGAACGTCTCCTGTTCCTGTTCCAGCCGCCTCCCGTCGAACGCAATGTCCAGAACGCCACCGTCGTCCATTCGCCGGCACGCCGCGGCGCTGCTTGTGCTGCCGCTGGCCGCGGGCGCGTGCCGTGCCGCCGCGCCGGTCGCGTCGCACTCGGCCCCATCTCCGGCGCAAACGGCCGCCCGCGCGGGCGACCTCGCGGCGATCGCCCGGGCGCGCGCCGACAGCGCCCAGCTTCCCTACACCGCCGCCGACGTCCACTTCATGCAAGGGATGATCGGCCATCACGCGCAGGCGATCGTCATGGCGCGGTGGGCGCCGACGCACGGCGCGAGCCCGTCGCTGCGCACGCTCGCCGAGCGCATCATCAACGCGCAGCAGGACGAGATCACGCTCATGCAGCAGTGGCTGCGCGACCGCGGGCAGACCGTCCCCGACGCGACGCCGGCGCCGATGAAGATGATGATGGGCGGCGTCGAGCACGACATGCTCATGCCCGGCATGTTGACCGAGGCCCAGATGAAGCAGCTCGACGCCGCGAAGGGCACCGAGTTCGACCGGCTCTTCCTGACCTTCATGATCCAGCACCACCGCGGTGCCGTGAGCATGGTCAAGGAGCTGTTCGGCACCTACGGCGCGGCGCAGGACCAGTCCGTCTTCAAGCTCGCGTCGGACGTGAACGTGGATCAGACGACCGAGATCGCGCGCATGGAGCGCATGCTCGGCGACCTCCTGTTCGCGCCGCGCACACCGTGAGCCGCACCTCGCACGACCGCACCTCACACGACCGCACCAGGCAGCATCGCACGTCCCACTCCGCCCCCAACGAGGAACCCTCCATGGCATCTCCGACCGACGCTGGACGTCCCCAGGCACGACCGACCGCCCTCGGGCGGTGGCTGCTGCCGCTCGCCGCGACGGTCGCGGCGGCCGCGTGCGCCAGCTCGCCCGCGGCCACGGGCGCCGGCGCGCCGGCGCCGATGGGCAACATGTCCGCGGCGGCCCCGGTCCCCGACCCACGCATCGGCCTGCACGCCGGTTTGATGGACGCCGGCGAGGCCGCCTGGAACCTGCGCGTGCTCGCGAAGGCGCCGCCGCCGGCGGCGTTCGCGGGGAAGGTGAACTCCGACCTCGCGTTCACCGGTCCGTACGCGATCCAGGGCAGCTTCAACGGCTACCAGGTCTGGGACATCTCCAACCCGAGCGCGCCCGCCATCAAGACCGCCTACGTGTGCCCGGCGTCGCAGAGCGACGTGTCGGTCTACCGGAACCTGCTCTTCGTCTCCGGCGAGGGACTCAGCGGCCGCATCGACTGCGGCACGCAGGGCGTGCAGGACACCGTCAGCAAGGACCGGCTGCGCGGCATCCGCATCTTCGACATCAGCGACATCGCCCATCCGAAGAACGTCGGCAACGTCCAGACGTGCCGCGGGTCGCACACGCACTCGCTGCTCGTGGACCCGAAGGACCCCGAGAACGTCTACGTCTACATCTCCGGCTCGTCGGGCGTGCGGTCGCCGAACGAGCTCGCCGGCTGCTCGAGCGGGCCGCCGGACAAGGACACGACCTCGGCGCTCTTCCGCATCGAGGTGATCAAGGTGCCGCTCGCGCACCCGGAGCAGGCGGCGATCGTCAGCTCGCCGCGCATCTTCAACGACCTCACGGCGCCGAAGCGCCACGGCGAGGCGCCGCAGGATATCGCCGCCGCCGCGAAGGCGGCCGCCGAGGCGCGCGCGCACGGCGCGTTCACGGCGACGATCGGAGGCGAGGAGCGGATCGCCCCGCCGGGCTTCATCAATCCGCTGCTCGACAGCATCGTGAAGGCGCGCCACGGCACCGGCGCCCCGACCCATGCCGACAGCGCCGCGCTGCGCGCCGCGTTCCAGGGGATGGTGGACAAGATGGTCGGTGAGCACGAGGGCACGCCGGGCAAGCCGGCACCCGGCCCGACGCAGTGCCACGACATCACGCTCTACCCGGCGATCGGTCTCGCCGGCGGCGCCTGCGAGGGCTACGGCCTGCTGCTCGACATCAGCGACCCGGCGCACCCGACGCGCATCGGCGCCGTGGCCGACTCGAACTTCTCCTACTGGCACTCGGCGACGTTCAACAACGACGGCACCAAGATTCTCTTCTCCGACGAGTGGGGCGGCGGCGGCGCGCCGAAGTGCCGCGTCACCGACAAGAAGGAGTGGGGCGCCGACGCGATCTTCACGATCGCCGACCGGAAGATGCAGTTCCAGAGCTACTACAAGCTGCCGGCGCCGCAGACGCCGCAGGAGAACTGCGTCGCCCACAACGGATCGCTCATCCCGATCCCGGGCCGCGACGTGATGGTGCAGGCGTGGTACCAGGGCGGCATCTCGGTGTTCGACTGGACCGACGCCGCGCACCCGAAGGAGATCGCCTTCTTCGACCGCGGTCCGGTGGACTCCACCCGGATGCAGATGGGCGGGTCGTGGTCGGTGTACTGGTACAACGGCGTCATCGTCAGCTCCGAGATCGCCCGCGGTCTCGACATCTTCGAGCTCGCGCCGAGCGCGTTCCTCTCGCGGAACGAGATCGACGCGGCGAAGAGCGTCCACCTCGACTACCTGAACGCGCAGGGCCAGCCGAAGTTCGTCTGGCCGGCGTCGTTCGCGCTGGCGCGGGCGTACGTGGACCAGCTCGAGCGCTCGGGCGGTCTCGCCGCCGGCCGCGTCGCGGCCGTGCGGCAGGCCCTCGCCGGCGCCGAGCAGGCGTCGGGCGCGCCGCGGCAGTCCGCGCTCACGACGCTGGCGACGCAGCTCGACGGCGACGCGAGCGGCAGCCGCGATGCCGCCAAGGTGCGGACGCTGGCCGGCGCGGTGCGGGAGCTGGCGGCGAAGTAGCGCCGCCTTCGATCCACGCGAGACGAAGCGGGCCCCCGGCGATCGCCGGGGGCCCGCTTCGCATCTCGGCCAGCGCGCGCGGCTGGAAGCTGACCGTCACCTGGTTCGAATGCCTGTCGCTACATGCCCATGCGCATCATGAGGCGCGCGAAGCGAGGCTCGGAACGCAGACGGTCGAAGCGCGGGTCCATCAGCAGGTCCACCAGCCGCGTGTCGCGCTCGTCGATGGCTCTGTTCAACCACGCGTACGCGTTCCCCCTGTCGAGGAGTCCCGCGTAGATGATGGCGAAGGAGGACGGCGCGATGAACTCGCGCCGCGACCGCTCCTGGAGCTCGGTGAGCAGCCGATTCGCCGCGCGCCGGTCACCGGCCGTCGCGAGCGCGTAGCCGAGCGTCGCGACGTCTTCCGGGTTGCGCCCGCCCAGGTCGACTCCGCGCTGCAGCTCCCGCATCGCGTCCGGTTCCATTCCCTTTCCGAGAAGCGATACGCCGAGCCAGAAGTGTGCGAGCGCGAAGTCCGGATTCAGCTGCAGCGTCTGCCGCAGCTGCTCGATGGCCTCGTCGTACCGGCGCTGGACGTACAGGCTCCAGCCCAACTCGCTCCCGATGACGGGTGAGAGCGGGTCGAGCTCCAGCGCCCGGCGGAGCTCCCGCGATCCGTCCTCCGCGTCTCCTCGGCCGACGAGATAGTCGCCGTACCACTGGTGCCCCGTCGCGTAGCTGGGGTTGAGCGCGAGCGCTCTGCGGAATCCCTGCTCCGCGCCGTCCCCGTCCCGCTCGTACATCATCTTTCCGAATGCGAGGGTGGCGTGCGCCTCGGCGAGCCCACTGTCGAGCGCGAGGGCTTCCTCGGCCGCGGCTCGCGCCTTCGGCCACGCCTCGGCCGGCGCGATGCTCCCGTATCGCGGGAGCAGGAGGTAGGTGTCGGCCAGCCCGGCGTGCGCTTGCGCGAAGCGCGGATCGCGCGCGACCGCTGCCTCGAAGTACCGCGCTGCCTGCGCCAGCGACGCGGCGGTGCGCTGGTTCCAGACGTAGCGGCCCTTGAGGTAGAGGTCATATGCCTGCAGATCCCGCGTCGGACGCTGGACCAGAGGCTCGTCGTGGTCCGCGTCGAGCTCGACCTGCAGCGCGGCGACGATTGCCCGTGCCAGCTCGTCCTGGACCTTGAAGAGGTCCTTCGTCCGTCGCTCGTACGTCTCGGACCAGAGTGTCAGGCCGTCGCTCACCTTCACGAGCTGCGCGGTGACCCTCAGCATCGGCCCGGTGCGGCGGATGCTGCCTTCGAGCACGGCGGCCACCCGCAGCCTCGTTCCGATCTCGCGCGCGCCGCCGCCCTTCCCCTTGAACGCGAACGCCGAGCTGTGGCCGGCGACGCGCAGGCCCTTGATCCTGCCGAGTGCGGCCACCAGCTCGTCCGTCATCCCGTCCGAGAAGTATTCGTCGCGCGCATCGCCTCCCACGTTGACGAACGGAAGCACGGCCACCGACCGGATGCCCTGACGCGCGACGTTGGCCGACGGTGTCGGCGTCCGCACGCTCGTCGGCGAAGCGATGGGCGACGGCGACACACGCGAGATGGACGCCCCCGCGACCGCGACGAAGAGCACGACGACGGCGGCCATGAACAGGCGCCGACGGCGGCCGGCCACGATCGTTCGCGCACGCGTCGGCGTCGGGCCGGCGACCGGTGCCACCACCGCCTCGAGGCGCTCGAGCACCTCCGTGGCGCTCGCCGGCCGGTCGGCCGCGCGCTTCTGCAGCAGATGCGCGACGAGCGCGGCCAGCGCCGGCGGGACGTCGGGGCGCAGCGCGGCGAGCGGCGCCGGCGTCTCGATGAGATGCGCCGCCATGAGGTGGTAGCCCTTCAATCCGGCGAACGGGTGCCGGCCGGCGAGCATCTCGAACGCCACGACGCCTAACGAGTACAGGTCGGCGCGGTAGTCGATGGCCGGGTCGCCCGAGATCTGCTCGGGCGCCATGTAGGGGGGAGAGCCGAGCGGGAGGCCGAGGTGGCTGAGCGTGATCGGCAGGTCGGCCGGGTGGTCGTACGCGGCGCCATCGAGCGCCTTCGCGATGCCGAAGTCGGTCACCGCCGCCGATCCGCTCGTCAGCAGCACGTTCTCGGGCTTGATGTCCCGGTGCACGACACCGCGCTCGTGCGCGTAGGCGAGCGCCTTGGCCACGTCGCGCAGGACGCTCACCGCCTCGGTCAGGCCGAGCGGACCCGCGTCGAGCCGCGTACGCAACGACGCGCCTTCGATGAAGGGCATCGTGTAGTAGGGCAGTCCGTCGTCGATCTGGCCCGCGCGGAGCACCGGCACGACGTGCGGGTGCTGAAGCTGCGCGGCCATCGCGATCTCGCGCTGGAAGCGGCCGATGGAGATGCCGCCGGCGAGATCGGGAGAGATCACCTTCACGACGACCCTGCGCCCGAGCGAGATCTCCCGCGCGACGAACACGCGGCTCATTCCGCCGCGGGACAGCTCGCGCTCCAGCGTGTAGGCCGTGCCTAACGACGCACCCAGGAGCCTACTCAGTTCGGTTGTCACGGCGCGGACCCCGGCACCCGGCGCGGCGGTGCCTTCAATCACAAGGCGAGAGTACCTTGAGGCGGAACGACGGTGCCCTGGGACACAAAGCAACAGCGCCTTGAGACATGAGGCATTTCTAACATAGGTCACAGTTCGTCCCGCGGAAAGAGCGCGGCCGCAGCGGAGACGATGATCGAGCGCACCATTCGAGGATCGTCGTCAGCCGTTCCGCGCAGCGACCTCGAGCCGAACCGACGTCAGCTCCGCGGCAGAGATCGTCGACGGACGCGGCGGGAATGCTCCGGGTCGCGCGCCGACGCCGGCGCCGCGACGAGCCGCCGGGTGTTTCGCACCGCTCGCGCTCCGTGGCGCGTGCCCGGGCGCCACGTCCTCTTTCGGCACGCTGGCCAGCGGGTATCGTAGGACGCATGCCCCACGCGACTTCCCCGTCGGTGGTCATCGTCGGCGCCGGGGTGATCGGCGCGAGCATCGCCTGGCATCTCGCCGCGCGCGGCGTGCGCGACGTGCTCCTGCTCGACGCCGGCGCCGAGCCCGGCGCTGGCAGCACCGCGCGCGCCACCGGCGGATTCCGCGCCCAGTTCGGTACCGCGCCGAACGTGCTGCTGGCGCTCCTCGCGCGCGAGAAGCTGCGGCGCTTCGCCGACGAGACGGGCGGCGACGCCGGCTTCCGCGCCGTCGGCTATCTCTTCCTCGCCCACGACCAGCGGGCGCTCGACGCGTTTCGCGCGGCGCGAGCGGTGCAGCACGCATGCGGCCTGACGGAGGCGGTCGAGCTCACGCCCGACGAGGCATCAGCGCGCAACCCGCACGTCGAGCTCGACGGCGCGATCGGCGCGGCGTGGTGCCCCGCCGACGGTACCATCCGCCCGCTGCAGATCCTGCGCGGCTATCTCGACGACGCGCTGCGGCGCGGCGCGCACGTTCACTGGAACAGCCACGTCGCGAGCATGGAGCGCGACGCGCGCGGACGCATCACGCGCGTGCGCGCCGCCGACGGCCGCGCATGGTCGCCGGACGTCGTCGTCAACGCCGCCGGCGCGTGGGCGAGCGCGATCGCGGCGATGGCCGGCGTCGCGCTCCCCGTCCGCGCCGTGCGGCGCCAGATCGCCGTCGCCGACCCCGCGCCGCCGCTCGACGACGACTTCCCGATGACGATCTGGACTCGCGACGCCTTCAACGTGCGCGTACGTGACGGGCGGCCGCTGCTCAACTGGCCGGTGGACACGCCCGGCTCCAACGACGATCCCCCAGACCTGACGCTGTACCGCCCCTGGCTGGACGACACGTGGCGTCGCGCGACCGCGCGGGTCCCCGCCCTGCGCCACGGCCGCCTCGACGACACGGCGCACTGGACCGGCCTCTATGAGATGTCGCCCGACAAGACGCTCATCCTCGGCGCCGACCCGGCGTGTCCGAACCTGCTGCTGGCGAACGGCTCGTCGGGCCACGGCGTGATGCACGCGCCCGCGATCGGGCAGCTCGCCGCCGAGATCATCATGGACGGCCGCGCGCACACGCTCGACGCGCACCCCTTCCGCCCGACGCGATTCGCGGAAGGACAGGCGCACCCCGTGATCGATCTGCTCTAGCCGCTCACTCCACCGTCCCGGCCCGCAAGCCCCGCGGGCGCGAGCGCCGGCGCGTCGAGGAGCGCGGCCGCGCACCGGTCGGCCGCGCCGGGCGCCTGCGCGAAGAAGAGCGCCGGCTCGACGACCTCCAGCTCCATGAGCAGGAAGCGGCCGTCCACCACGCAGCCGTCCACTCGCGCGTACGGCAGCTCGGCCGGCGCGAGCCCGGCCTCCTCCAGCGCCGCGGCGATCACCTGCTCGGCGGCGGCCCGCGCGACCGGCGGCGCGGCCTCGGCGCCGTAGACACCGCCGAACTGGCGCTGCACCCGGAAGTCGCCCGCGCGCGGCCGCTTGCGCGCGGCGTGCGAGTAGCGCCCCGCGAAGAAGAGGAGCGACCACTCGCCATCGCGCTCGATCTCCCGGAGGAAGGGCTGCACCATGACGGTGCCCGAGGAGGCGAGCGCGCGAAGTCTCGGCGTGTCCGTCGCCGCGCGCTCGCGCGTGCTGCGCCACGTCTCGTGGGCGCCCCCGGAGACCGCGGGCTTCACCACGACGTCGTCCCATCCTCGCTCGTCGAGGAGCGCGTCGAGCGCGACGGAGCTGCCGCGCTCCACCCACCGCGTCGGCACGATCGCGATGTCGCGCGCGGCGAGATCGCGGAGGTACCGCTTGTCCAGGTTCCACCGCACGACCGACGTCGGGTTGAGCACTCGCGTCCCTTCGGCGTCGCGGGCGTCCAGCCACGCGCCGAACGCGTCGGGCTCGAGGAAGTAGTCCCACGTCGAGCGGAGGACGACGGCGTCGAACGCCGTCCAGTCCACCCGCGGGTCGTTCCAGACACAGGCGACACCCGTGACGCCGCGCCGATGCAGCGCCTCGACCAGGGCGCGGTCGTCGGGCTGGACGTCGGGGTCGGCGGCGTAGGTGACGAGGGCGAAGCGGCGAGCGGAGGACACGACTGGGAATGCGCGTGAGAGAGAGATGACGAGGCGAGCGGCCACACCAGCCGCACGCCCGGGACGGTCGAACATCGGCCGGCCGCAGGTGGCGCGGTGCCCTGCACTCGCCCGTGCCAAGCTAGCCGCACCCCGAGCCTACGCACATGCCCGGCGATTTCGTTTCACGCCGTGCATGCCGCTCCGCGCCGCGCGTGACGGCAAGGGCGCGGAGCGATGCGCCACTGCCTGACGACGCACGATCGGGCGGGCCGCGGCGCGGGAGCGGCGCGGGAGCCAGCACCCTTGTTCGCGCCCGCGAGCTCATGGGCAGAACTGCCCATCTGCCTCGTCAGGCAGGGTGTTAGTTAGGCGGCGTCGCGAGCCGAAATTCGCGAGCGAGCCGGCGGCCCGTCACGACCACGCCGCCTCCACGTGCGCCGCCGCCGGCGCTGCTCGCCACCGAGGAAGACTGCCGGCGCGAGCGCCGGTTCGAGGCTGTCCTCACGGCTACGCCACAGGCGCTGCACCACCTTCCTCATGCGAGAGGGCACCCCGGTCGCGAGGCCGGTCCGCAAAGCCACGGATCTCGGCGCCCCTAGCGGGCGAGCCGAGACGGCCGGGCCGTCGAGGAGGGAACCGTCCGGCAGGATGCCGGAACCTCGTTCGTCGGGAGAAACCACGTATGCACGGGCACTCGGTGGGAGCAGGAGGGGGAAGACGATGGCTCACGTACGCGGCATCCGCGGTCGCGCTCGCGACGGCGTTCGGCGCCTGCGGCGACAACAGCAAGTCGCCGACGGCCCCCACATCGCCGGCGTTCGCCGTCGGCGGCTCACTCGGCGTCAACCTGGACCAGTGTGCGAACGCCCCGCGTACGGCCAACTGCTCGTGGCAGAACGGTGACCTGAACGGCAACAACTCCACCTACGCCGAAGGGCTGGTGGTCCCGTTCCGGCTCGAGATCGACGGACTGGCGCCCGGGTCGACGCACAGCTTCCACCTCAACTACGACTTCACGGCCGGCGGCCACGAAGGGTACGACTTCCTCGCCGACTTCGACGCGACCGAGATGGTCGACATCTGCGCGGTGGGCGGCGGCGGCCGCTCGGCGCTGTGCGACCAGTCGGGCGGCATCGGGACCGGCTCGCAGTTCGACTTCCCCTCCGACACGTTCCACGTGTCCGGCACCCTGGGCAGCCTGACCGTGGCGGGGGCCCAGTCCGCGTCCCTGTTCAACGTGAACAACAAGCGCCACCTCAAGATCTGGGGCGGCACGATCACGAACATCACCACCCCCGTGCACTCCGGCCCGACGGGCGGCAACAGCTCGACCGACATGGTGGTGACGTTCACGGTGACCGGCAGCAACGTCGCCTTCGCCTGGGGCGCCCACCTCGCGCAGTCCAGCTACTGGAAGAACAGCGACGGCACGGCCGACGGCGCCGGGCAGATCAGCGGCGCACCGTGGCACATGCGCACCCAGCAGCTCGACAACGCCGGCAACAAGAACCAGGATCGCAGCATCCAGCCGAGCGCGATCATCCATCCGCCCACGGTGACGCTGACGAAGACGGCCGACTCGGCGACCGTGAACGCGGGGAGCCAGATCGGATTCACGATCACCGCCGCGAACAGCGGCTCGGGTGACGCGACGAGCTTCGCGCTGAGCGACCCGCTGCCGACGGGCGTCGGGATCAGCTGGTCGATCGCCAGCCAGTCCGGCTCGCCGACGTGCGTGATCAGCTCCGGCACGCTCCTCTGTCCGTCCACCGGCACCGGCACGCTGGCCGCGGGCGCGACGCTGACGATCCACATCACGAGCTCGACGACGTCCGGCAGCTGCGGCACGTACCAGAACACGGCGACCGTGAGCTTCTCGACGGCCACCGGCGGGACAGTTCCCCCGCCAGCCGTGGCGTCGGTCACCGTGAACTGCGCCTCCATCGGCGTCGTGAAGACCGCGGACGCGTCGCCGGTGAGCGCCGGGGACAGCATCGGCTTCACCATCACCGCAACCAACAGCGCCACCGCCACGGGCACGGCGACCGGCGTGACGATCAAGGACACGCTGCCGACCACGTCGGGGCTGAACTGGACGATCAAGCCCACGAACTCCGCCTGCTCGATCGCGAGCGGCGTGCTCACGTGCAACTTCGGCTCGCTCGCTCCGGGCGGCTCGGCGTCGGTGCACATCGTCTCGCCGACGACATCGGCGAGCTGCGCCACGATCCCCAACACGGCCCACGTGTCCACCGGGAACGACGGCTCGGCGCAGTCCACCGCGCAGGTCGTCGTGAACTGCCCGAGCCTCTCGGTCACGAAGACGGCCGACAAGGACACGGTCGACGCGGGCAGCAACATCGGGTTCACGATCCAGGTGAGCAACGCGGGCCCGGGGACGGCAAAGGCGGTGACGCTCGCCGACACGCTGCCGACGGGAACCGGGGTCTCGTGGAGCATCAGCCCGGCGGTCACGGGCTGCTCCATCACGACCAACACGCTCTCGTGCAACTTCGGCGACCTCGCCGCGAGCGCCAGCGCGAGCGTGCACGTCACGAGTCCGACCACCAGCGCGAGCTGCAAGAAGTACGTGAACACGGCGTCGGCCAGCGGGTCGAACAACGCCGTGGTGACGGGGAAGGACTCCGTCCTCGTCCAGTGCCCGAGCCTCTCCATCACGAAGACGCCGGCCACGCAGACGAAGGACGCGGGCCAGTCGTTCTCGTGGACGGTCACGCTGACGAACAGCGGACCGGGCACGGCGCTCGCCGCATCCATCAGCGACCCGCTCCCGTCGGTGACGGGCGTGAGCTACACGCTCGGCACGAACAGCCCGGCGAGCGCGAACTGCGCGATCACGAGCGGCACGCTCAACTGCGGCCCGATCAGCCTCGCGGCCGGCTCGTCGATCTCTGCGGTTATCAACGCGACGACCACCGCGAACCGGGGCTGCGTCTCCGGCGGGTTCAAGAACATCGCGACCGGGTCGGCGACGGGCGTCAGTGACGTCAAGGACACCGCTGCCGTGACGCTCCAGTGCCCGAACCTCACGATCTCCAAGACGCCGGACAAGGTGGGCGACACGGGCTACAGCGTGAGTCCGGGCGACTCGGCGCGGTTCACGATCACGGTGAGCAACACGGGCGCCGGCGCGGCGACGAACGTCGTCGTCACCGACACCCTCCCATCCGGTCTCACCTGGGTGGACAACAAGTCGGAGTGCTCGATCACGTCGCAGATCCTGACCTGCAGCCTCACCTCGCTGGCCGGGAGCGGCAGCTTCTCGGTCACGGTCGCGGCGCTGATCCCCGCCGGCTTCGTGCTCAACCCGCCGACGACGGGGACGACCGCCCTCGAGATCGACGGGAACCTGGTGCCGAACGGTGGGCTCGATTGGTCGAACGACAGCATCAACTGCACGTCGACCCCGAAGGTCGGCTGCGATCTGGACAAGCCGACGGGTACGGGCGACGACTCGTTCGGCCAGGGCACCAAGGAGGACACGCCGGTGCCGAGCGTCGTCTCGGGCTCGATCCCGAACAACAAGAGCGACCTGACGCGCTTCTACGTGACGAGCAACCGCGTCGGGACGCACGACCTGCTGTACCTGGCGTGGGAGCGTGTCCAGGCCCCGTCCGGCACGACGAACATGGACTTCGAGCTGAACCAGTCCAAGGACACGAGCAGCAACGGCGTGACGCCCGTCCGCACGGCCGGCGACATCCTCATCAAGTACGACCTGGCCAAGGGCGGTACCGTCCCCACGATCAGCTTCAACAAGTGGATCACCGCCACGTCCGCGGGTAGCAGCACGCCGGCGGCGCTGTGCGAGGCGTCGAACTCGTTCCCGTGCTGGGGCAAGACGACGACGGCGAGCACCGGCGTCCTCGCGGCCATCAACGCGGATACGGCGACGGACCCCCTCGCCCCGAGCGCTCCGCGCGTGCTCGACGCGCTCACGTTCGGCGAAGCGAGCATCGACCTGCAGGCGTCGGGCATCTTCCAGTCCGGTGTCTGCGTGAGCTTCGGGCAGGCGTACCTGAAGAGCCGTTCGTCGAGCAGCTTCACGGCCGAGATCAAGGACTTCATCGCGCCGACCCCGATCTCCGTCACGAGCTGCTCGGACAAGACCCTGAACAACACGGCGTGGGTGCAGGCCGATAGCGTAAGCGCCATCTCCGACGGCGGTCAGATCAAGGTGACGGTCAGCAGCGCCTTCCTGCTCGACGTGCAGGCGGTCGGGCGACTGGCATGGCTGGATGCCGGCAGCGCCGAGGCGACGACGAGCATCGTGGCAGCGATGCCTGCGTCGGCGGAGAGCAATCGTCCGCGGGTGGCCGGCGCCGGTATCGACCGCTCCAGCGTCATCCCGGAGCGTGCGCGCCGCGGCGAGCCGCGGGTGGGACAGCCATCGCTCCGGACCATGAACGTGGTCCGCGGACGAGTGGTGTCGTCGTAACGGATGGTCCTCGGCGCGGGACGATGTCCTGTCCCGCGCCGAGCGCGCCGACGCTCCGCCGGCGAGTCCGAGCCGGCTGAGCGACTCAGCGCATCGAGCTTCGGCGAACGAAGGCGGGCTCCGTCACTCGACGGAGCCCGCCTTCGTCGCGTTGGGTCGAGCCTCCGCGAACATATGGGCAGGACTGCCCATCTCCGATTTCGGGAGAGGTGTTAGTTAGTCGGGTCGCGATCTCGATTCGCGACGGGGCCGGACGTGCGGACGACCGTGCCGGCCCCGCGTGCGCCGCCGCCGGCGCGTGGTTGCCACTGGGGACGATGTCGTCGCGAACGTCGATGCGACCCCCCGTCTGCAGCACGGCGCCACACCACGCAACCCCACTCCCGCACCAGCCAGAAGGCACCCCCGCCCCACGGCCGGTCCGCGAAGTCGCGGGTCTCGGCGTTCCCACCGGGTGAGCTCAGACGGCCACGCCCTCGCGGAGGGAACCGTCCCGCAGGCCGCCGGAGCCCCCAAGGCAACGGAGTACGCACACATGACGAGCTTGCACACGGCACTATCGAGAGCGAGGACGCGCTGGCTGACGCTCACCGGGTGCGCGATAGTGTGTACCGCGGTGTTCGTCGCCTGCAGCGACAACGGCACGACCAGGACCGCGCCGACGGGGCCGCTGTTCGCCGCCGGTGGCGCCCTCACGGTCAACCTCGATCAGTGCGCGAACGCCCCGCGAACCGCGAACTGCTCCTGGCAGAACGGCGACCTGAACGGCAACAACTCGACCTACGCGGAAGGGCTCGCCGTCCCCTTCAGGCTCGAGATCGACGGACTGAGGACGGGCTCGCACAGCATCCACATCAACTACGACTTCACGGCCGGCGGTCACGAGGGGTACGACTTCCTCGCCGACTTCGACGCGACCGAGAAGGTCGATCTCTGCGCGACCGGCGGCGGCGGACGCTCGGCGCTCTGCGACGTGCTCTCCGGCGGCCTGACGAAGAACAACGCGTCGGCCATCGTCACCTTCCCGTCCGACGGGTTCGCGGTGCCGGGCGCCAACAACCTGCTCGTCTCCGGCGCCGAGGCGTCCGCGATCTTCGGCGTCAGCGCGAAGCGGCACCTGTATGCGTGGGGCGCGACGATCGACTCCATTCGCCCCGCGGCGGGTCCGCTGCACGCCGGCCCGACGGACGGCAACAGCACGTCCGACTTCATCGTCTACTTCACGAACGCCGGCTCCAGCGTGGCGTTCGCGTGGAGCGGTCACCTCGCCCAGTCCAGCTACTGGAAGAACAGTGGCGCCACGCCCGACGGCGCCGACCAGATCAGCGGCGCGCCGTGGCACATGCGCACCCAGCAGCTCGACAACTCGGGCAACAAGAACCAGGACCGGAGCATCCAGCCGAGCGCGCTCGTCTCGAACCCCGTCCTGCAGATCACGAAGACGCCGGCCACGCAGACCGTTGACGCGGGCCAGTCGTTCTCGTGGACCCTCACGCTGACGAACGGCGGGCCGGGCAGCGCGACCGGCGCGACCATCGTCGACACCCTGCCGACGATCACGGGCGTGAGCTACGCGAAGGACGCGAGCAGCGACGCGTCGTGCACGCTCAGCGGCAGGGTGCTCACCTGCGGCCCGAAGGACCTCGCCGAAGGCGCCAGCATCGTCGCGAAGATCAATGCGACGACCACGGCGGGCTCGGGCTGCTCGACGACGGCGTACACGAACACCGCCACCGGGAAGGCGGGCAACGCCGTGAGCGTGTCGGCGAGCGCCACGGTCACGATCCAGTGCCCCAGCCTCTCCATCACGAAGACGCCGGACAAGTCGGGTGACACCGGGTACAGCGTGAGTCCGGGCGACTCGGCGCGATTCACGATCACGGTGAGCAACGCCGGGCCGGGCTCGGCCTCCAGCGTCGTGATCACCGACACGCTCCCGAGCAACCTCACCTGGGTCGACAACAAGACCGAGTGCTCGGTCTCGTCGTCGCAGATCCTGACCTGCAGTCTCACGTCGCTGGCCGCGAACGCGAGCTTCTCGGTCGTCGTCGCGACGCTCATCCCGGCCAACTTCCTGGTGCAGACGCCAGTGCCGGGCGGGAGCTCCATCGCGATCGACGGCAACCTGATCGTGGACCCGAGCCCAGACTGGGCGTCGCCGCCGACGAACCTCGACGGCAAGACCCTGAGCTGCGTGTCCCCGCTGGTCGGCTGCGCCCGCGACACGACGGGCGCGACCGACAACTCGTTCGGCCAGGGCACGTCGGAAAACGACGCGGTGCCGACCGTCGTGGACGGGTCGATCCCGAACAACAAGAGCGACCTGACGCGGTTCTACATCACCAACAACCGGATAACGGTCGGGTCGGCGGTGCACGACATCGTGTACCTGGGCTGGGAGCGCGTCCAGGCGCCGACCGGCACGACGAACATGGACTTCGAGCTGAACCAGTCCAGCACATTGAGCTCGAACGGGGTCACGCCCGTCCGCACGGCCGGTGACATCCTCGTCGAGTACGATCTCGCGAAGGGCGGCTCCGTGCCGGTGCTCGACTTCCACGTCTGGGTCACCGCCGCGTCCGCGGGTGGGCTGACCGCGGCGCAGGCGTGCGAGGCGTCGAACAAGTTCCCGTGCTGGGGCAAGGCCGACACGCTCACGACCAACGTCGCCGCGAGTATCAACACGGACACCGTGGTCGATCCGATCGCTCCGAACGCGCCGCGCAAGCTGGACCCGCTCACGTTCGGCGAGGCGTCGATCGACCTGCAGGCGGCGGGCATCTTCTCGCAGGGCGTCTGCAAGCACTTTGGTGCGGCGTACCTGAAGAGCCGGTCGTCGGACAGCTTCACGTCCGAGATCAAGGATTTCGTCACGCCGCTTCCGGTGAACATCGCCAACTGCGCGCCCGTGACGCTCAACAACCGCGCGTGGGCGGTCGCGAGCGGCGTGACCGCCATCTCCGACACCGGCAAGATCGTCGTGTCGGAGTCGTCGAGCGCCTCGCTGTTCTTCGAGCCGACGAACCTGCGGCTGGCACGGCTCGACGCCAGCGGCACGGTGACGACGAGCAGCGTCGTGGCAGCGATGGGCACGTTCGCGGAGAACAGCCGTCGCGAGGTGCTGCGGACCGGTCACCCGTGGGCCAGTTCCGTAGCGAAGGTTCCTCGCGGCTCGCCGTGGCTCGCGCCGCCGGGTCGGGTGATGGTCACGAACGCCCGATCGGTAACGACGTAACCACGGCACGACGGCGCGGGATGGGATGAGGTCCTGTCCCGCGCCAGCCTCGACGCCCGCGAGGTCGGCGCCGGAAACAGCTTCGACCTCGTCGACGTTCGGGCGTCGGAGGCATGCACGAGTGAGCGAGGGCGGATGGTGAATCCATCCGCCCTCGCTCTCTGTTCGCGGTCCCGTGGGATCGGTGCTGGCTCGCGTCGGCTGCCCCTGTCGTGACCGGGCGGCATGGTAACTTGCGAGACGAGCCGGATGGATCCGGCCGGAGGATTACCGCCCCACTTCACGGAAGGGATCGACGCGCATGCAGAAACCCCTCGCCCTGTTCTCGCACAGCGTCGTGCTGCTGCTCTGCGGGCTGCTCCTGTCCGCGCGTCCCGTGCCGGCCCAGTCGGCGCCTTCGCTCGCCGACCTCGGATGG
>DATMHT010000356.1:0-13231 GCA_035554795.1 Gemmatimonadaceae bacterium
GACGTCTTCACGCCGATGCTCGGCGCCGACGGCCGGCCGCGGCCGGAGCTGTTCCGCGAGGACGGGCTGCACATGACGCCGGCCGGCTACGCGCTGTGGACCGGGATCGTGCGGCCGCTCGTGAAGTGAGCCGCGCCGCCGTCACCACCACTCTCTCACCACCGACCGCCACGTGAGCCCCAAGCTCCGCTCCATCCTCGCCACCGTCGCGCTCGTCCTCTGCGTCGTCGCGCTGCTGGAGCGGCGCGAGCTGCTCTCGCGTCACCCGGTCGGGATCGCGCTGCAGGTGGCGGCCGCCGCGCTCATGCTCTGGGCGCGGCTGACGTTCGGCAGGCGCAGCTTCCACGCGGCGGCCAATCCGACCGAGGGCGGGCTCGTGACGACGGGCCCATACCGCTTCTGGCGCCACCCGATCTACGCCGCGATCCTGCTCTTCCTCTGGGCCGGCGTGCTCTCGCAGCGCCACGCGCCGACGCCAATCGCGCTGCTACTCGCGGCGGCGGCGACGATCTTCACCGGCGTCCGCATCCACGCCGAGGAACGGCTGCTCAACGCGACGTTCCCCGACTACGCGGCCTACTCGGCGCGCACGAAGCGGCTCGTGCCGTTCGTGTTCTGACGCGCCGCCCCACTCACTCGCGACACCCCATCGTGCGCATTCGCCAGGCGATTCACGCGATCCTCACGCTGCTGCTCGCCCCACTCGCTGCCGCCGCCTGCGCCTCGGGCAGCCGCGGGGCCGCTCCGCCGTCGTCGTCGGTCGCGCGCGAGGGCTACGTGACGACGCCCGACTCGGCGCGGCTCTTCTACCGCGTCGTCGGGCAGGGGAGCGACACCATCATCGCGATCCATGGCGGCCCGGGCGTGGACCTCGAGAGCATCGCCGGCGACTTCGCCCCGCTCGGCGCGCGCCACGTCGTCATCTTCTACGACCAGCGCGGCGCCGGCCGCTCGACGCTCCCGCGCGACACGACGCGACTCAGCGCGCAGCAGCAGATCGACGACCTCGACGCGGTGCGGCGCCACTTCGGGCTCGGGCGCGTCACGCTCGTCGCGCACTCGTACGGCCCGCTGCTCGCCGCGACGTACGCGCTCGCGCATCCCGACGCGGTGCGGAAGATGGTGTTCTTCGGTCCCGTGCCGCCGCACCGCGGCGACTTCTGGGGACGCTTCGGCCGGAGCATGCAGACGCGGCTCGACAGCGCGCAGCTCGCCCGCCTCGCCGACGCCAACCGCCGCCTCGCCGACACGACGGCGAGCGCCGACGAGACGCGGCGTGCCTGCCGCGACTACTGGGCGGTCGGGATGCGGCCGCGGCTCGCCGAGCCCGATCGCACGCTGCCGCTGATCAAGTCCGACCTCTGCGCGTCGGCGCCGGCGGGGATCCGCTACGGGCTCACCGTCACGAACGCGCACGTCATGGCGAGCTACGGCGACTGGGACCTGCGCGAGCGGCTGCGTGGCCTCGCCGTGCCGACGCTGATCGTGCACGGCGAGGAGGAGTCCATCCCGATGGACCTCGTCGAGGAGTGGGCGACGTCGCTGCCGCACGCGCGGCTGCTGCGCGTCCCGAACGCGGCGCACTTCACGTACGCCGAGCGGCCCGAGCTGGTGTGGCCCGCGGTCGAGGCGTTCCTCGCGGAGCCGGCGCCGGCCGCGTCCGCGCCGTGAACGCGCTCGTCGAGGGGATGCTCCGCGGCACCGTCGCGGCGCCGCCGGTCGCGCGGCTGATCGGCTTCGACCTGGTCGAGGGCGGCGACGGCCGCGCCGTCTTCCGGATGACGACGGACCCGGCACGCCACGCGAACCCGATGGGCACGGTGCACGGCGGCGTGCTCTGCGATCTGGCCGACGCGGCCATGGGCGTCGCCTACGCCTCGACGCTGGGGGAGGGCGAGAGCTTCACGACGCTCGAGCTCAAGATCAACTTCCTCCGGCCCGTGTGGCGCGCCGAGCTGCGGGCGGAAGGGACGGTCGTCCAGGGTGGCCGGACGGTCGGGCTCGTCGAGTGCACGGTGACCGACGCCGACGGCCGGCTCGTCGCGCGGGCGACCAGCACCTGCCTGACGCTGCGCGGCGACCAGGCGGCCGGTCGCTGACGGCGGGGCGGGGCAGCACGGGAATTGAAGTGTCGGCGGCCCGGCACGCGGGCGCGACACGTGGAGAGACCGATGGCGGCTTACGTGGTGGTGGACATCTCGATCCAGGACCCGGCGACGTACGAGCGCTACAAGGAGCTGGCGCCGCCGGCGATCGCGGCGTACGGCGGCCGCTACCTGGTGCGCGGTGGGACGACGACGTCGCTCGAGGGCGAGTGGAAGCCCGAGCGGCTGGTGATCCTGGAGTTCCCGACGGCGGCGCAGGCCAAGGCGTGGTGGGAATCCAGGGAGTACGCGGCGGCGAAGGCGCTGCGCCACTCGTGCGCGGAGACGCGCATGGTGCTGATCGAGGGACCGGCGTTCGATCCGGCGACTGCTACCGGCCGCGTCTGATGCCTAACGAGGCGGCCGCGCTCCGGCCGCCGCCACGAGGAGGCACGCATGGCCAAGTGCGAAGTGTGCGGCAACGACTACTACCTCGCCTTCCAGGTCGTCGCCGCCGGCGTCAGCCACACGTTCGACAGCTTCGAGTGCGCGATCCACAAGCTCGCGCCCGTCTGCGCGCACTGCGGGTGCAAGGTGGTCGGGCACGGGATCGAGGCCAACGGCACCTTCTACTGCTGCGCCCACTGCGCCCACGCCGAGGGAGCGAAGACGATCGTGGACAACGCCGCCCACGCGCGCCCGGACTGACGGCGCGCCGGGCGGACCGAAGCCGTCAGGGCACGATCGTGACGCGGTAGTTGACGACGAGCGGGCCGTCGCGCCCGGGGCGCGTCTCCGGCCAGAGCATGATCGCGCCGGCGGCGGGCGCGCCGACGGGGAGGCGGACGCCGCGCGTCGGCAGCTCGGTGACGAGCTCGCTCGCCGAGACGAGCGCGCCGGCGGGGACGTGGGCGAGCGCCGAGTCGGCGGCGGCGCCGTAGATCTCGGGGAGCGTCACGCGCACGATGGACTCGAACTTGTCGGCGCGGCGGGTGCGCGTCTCGGGCGCGTCGAACTGCACCGTGACGACGTCGCCCGCGCGGACGGCGACGGCCGGCGCGCGGAGCGTGCTCCGTCCCTCGGCGACGATCGGTGCGATCGCGGGCGCGGCGGCGGTGGGGCGGGCCACGCTGCCCGGCGCGACGACGTCGGTGGCGCCGTAGATCGGCGCGGCGCTGTCGTGCGCCGGTGCGCGGACGCTCGCGTCGGCGGCCGGAGACGCGGAGTGCGCCTCGCCGTGCGGGCGCGTGGCGAGCCGCGGCAGCGGGAGGCCGAACGCGCCGACGGCGGCGTTGGCGACGACGGCGCAGACGGCGAGCGTCGTCAGCGCGAGCCCGACGCGGGCGGCGGTGCGGCGGCGTCGCTCACTGGTCGCGAGGCGCTCGGCCTGGCGGCAGTGGAGGCAGACCGTCGTGCCAGGGCGGATTTCGTGGGGACAGGGAGTCGGCAGCGGCGAACGTGGCGGCATGGTCGGGCCCGGAGAGGCGGATGGGACGCGCGACGGGCCGAGTGCGCTGCTCGCGAGCCGCGGGTCCGACACCCACCGGATGCTCGACGGAGCGCTCTCCCCGTCGTACCGTGACGAGGCGCCGGTGCCGGGCGCAACGACGGCGGGGAGAGATGTGCGCGGGGTCACGAAAAGAGGGACGTGGGACGTGGGACGTGGGACGTGGGACGCGGTGAGCGCGAGCCCCCCGTACCGGGCTTCTGCGCGCCGGGGGGGCCCCCCCACGTCAGAGTCTATGGCGCGCGGCGGACTTCGCGTCACCGTTTCATCGCCAACCGCATCGGTTCGCGCCAACCGCCAACGGCCAACCGCCAACCACGTCCCCCGTCCCCGTCCCCCATCTCCCGTCCCACACATGCACTCCCTCTTCGCCCGCGCCTCACGCGTGGACGTCGTCGGGCGCCGACTGCCGAAGTCGGGGCGCGAGGCGGCGCTGCGGCGACTGGTCGTGCGCTTCGGGCGCGCGACGCCGGAGCACCTCAGGCCGGGCACGCTCGCGCCGACCTACACGAGCAAGCCGCTCGTCACCTTCCGCGGCGCGCCGCTCTTCGGCGAGCTGGCGGTGCTGCGCTGGCTCGAGGTGGACGGCTGGGACGGCGTCTGGGTGGATACCTTTCATGGCCGGAAGTTCTGGCGCGACATGCCGCACCGGAGCGCGCCGGTCGCGCTGCCGACGCCGGCACGGGCGCTCTACGACCGGATCGTCGCCGAGAACGGCGGGCGGGCGAGCGGCTTCTTCGACGTCATGGCGTGGCGCGGCACGCAGACGGCGTTCGTCGAGTACAAGGGGCCGGGCGACCGCGTGGGCCGGAACCAGGACGCGTGGGTCGAGGCGGCGCTCGCCGCCGGCGTCCCCGCGGCCGACCTGGTCATCGTCGCGGCCGACGATGGCGGCGGTGGTGGGGACGAGGACGATGCGATGCCTAACGAATGGACGGTGACCACATGACCGATTCCCGCGTCGCGGGGCCGGCCGGCGTCGAGCTGATCGCCGGCGCGCACGGCCTGCCGATGGTCGTCATCCGCGCGCCCGATGGCGCGCGCGCCGAAGCGTACCTGCACGGCGGGCAGGTGACGTCGTGGACTCCGGCCGGCGCGCCCGCCGGCGCCGCCGGCGAGCGCCTCTTCCTCAGCGCGGCGGCGCAGCTCCGGCCGGGTGCGCCGATCCGCGGCGGCGTGCCGGTGATGTTCCCGCAGTTCGCGAAGCTGGGGCCGCTGCCGAAGCACGGCTTCGCGCGCACGACCGAGTGGACGCTCGACGCCGGCGAGCTGTCGGCGGAGTCGGCGTCGGCGACGCTGCTGCTCGCGGATTCGGCGGCGACGCACGCGATCTGGCCACACCCCTTCGCCCTCGAGCTCACCGTCACCGTCGGCGGGCCGACGCTCGCGGTGCGGCTCGACGTCGTCAACCCGGGCGACGCGGAGCTCGCGTTCACCGCCGCGCTGCACACCTACCTCCGCGTCGACCACGTGGCGCGCGTCGCCGTGCGCGGGCTCGAGGGCGTGCGCTACCTCGACGAAGCGGCGGGCAACGTGGAGCGCGTGCAGGAGGAGCGCGAGGTGCACATCGTCGGCGAGGTGGACCGCGTCTACCTCGGCGCGCCGGACACGGTCGAGGTGGTCGAGCCGGACCGCACGACGGTGGTGGAGAAGACGGGATTCCCCGACACCGTCGTCTGGAACCCGGGCCCGGTGCGCGGCGCGGCGCTCGCCGACCTCGAGCCCGGCGGCGCGACACGGATGCTCTGCGTCGAGGCGGCCGCGGCCGGCGCGCCGGTGCGGCTCGCGCCCGGCGCGCGGTGGAGTGGCACGCAGACGCTCGGCGCGCGCTGAGCGGCCCGCGCCATCGGGTGCGCGATGTGGTATGTTGGGAGAGCCGCGGCGCGCTCGTTCCCATCGTCGTCGGCATCACGGCAGCGGAGGTTCGTCGAATGGCGCGAAAGCCCAACTACGATTTCGAGAAGCGGCGCAAGGAGCAGGAGCGGAAGGCGAAGAAGGACGCGAAGGCGCAGCGGAAGCGGGACGCGCGCGACTCCGAGCTGGCCGGCGAGGGAAGCCAGGACGCGGGGATGGACGTGACCGTGGTGCCGGGGGCGGACGAGGAGACGACCGCGCCCGAGCAGCAGGTCGAGTAGCGAGTCGAGCCCGCCGCGCCGCCGCCCACCGCACGAGGCGGCGCGCCGCGGCGGCGCCCACGAACGAACGATGCCCGAGACGTCCGTCACGCACGTCCTCGCGATCTCCGGCAGCCTGCGCGCGACGTCGTCGAACACGACCGTGCTGCGCGCCCTGGCCGCGCTGGCGCCGGCGGACGTCGAGGTCGCGCTGTACACCGGCCTCGGCGACCTCCCGCAGTTCAATCCCGACCTCGACGACGAGGGCGCGACGCCGCCGCCCGCGGTCGCCGAGCTCCGCGCGCAACTCCGCGCCGCCGACGCGGTGATGATCTCGAGCCCCGAGTACGCCCACGGCGTGCCGGGTGCGCTCAAGAACGCGCTCGACTGGGTGGTGGGAAGCGGCGAGCTCGTGGACAAGCCGGTCGCCCTGATCAACGCGGCGCCGCACTCGCGCTACGCGCATCCCTCGCTCGCCGAGACGCTGACGGTGATGTCGGCGCGCGTCGTCGCGGCGGCGTCGCCCATCGTACCGATCGCGGGTCGCGGGCTCGACGAGCAGGGTGTCGTCGGCGACGCGGCGCTGGCGGGCATGCTGCGCGCCACGGTCGCCACGCTCGTGGATGCGGTACGGCGACCGGCCGAGGACGCGGCGCTGCTCGCGCCACCGGCGGAACCGGCCGCGCTGTTCCTGGCGCGCTCGCGACACTTCCTCGGCCACGAGTACCGCACGAAGCTCCGCCTCGCGATCGAGGCGATGCCCGCCGCGGCGCTCTGGGCGCGGACGAACGATTCGTCGAACAGCGCCGGCAACCTGCTGATGCACCTCGCCGGCAACGTGCGCCAGTGGATCGTCGCCGGCGTCGGCGGCGTCGAGACGACGGGGCGCGACCGGGACGGCGAGTTCGCCGCCCGCGACGGCGCCGACGCGACGCGGCTGCTCGCCGCGCTCGACGCGGTGCTCGACGAAGCCGACGCGGTGCTCGCGCGGCTCACCGCGGCCGATCTCGCCGAGCGTCGGGCGATCCAGGGGCGCGAGCTGACGGTGCTCGAGGCGGTGTACCACGTGGTCGAGCACTTCTCGCTCCACCTCGGCCAGCTGATCCTGCTCGCCAAGCAGCACGCCCCCGCCGGCGCGGTGCGCTTCTACGACGACGCGAACGGGCTGGCCAAGCCCATCTGGGATCGGGACGCCACGCGGTAGGGCAACCGGACGGCAGTCGTTGGCTGTTGGTCGGCGGTGATCGGTCGGCAACGACGGCGGGCCGAGGCGGGCGCCGCGCGCCGTCCTTGCAGACTGACGACTTCCCACCAACGACCAACAGCTCGCGGTTCGACCGACGACTGCAGTCGTCCGTCGTCCGGCTTCCCCGAGGCACGCCTCTCGCTGTTCGATGCATCGGTCCCCTTGCGTCCCGTCCTGCCCGAGGTCGAGCCGATGCCGCAGCCGATTCATGTCGCGCCCCGTTCCACGCCGACCGTGTCCGCCGTGCGCCGCGTCCTCGCGCTCGGCGGGCTTGCGCTCGCCGCCGCCGCCTGCATGCCCGACGAAGGTGCCGACCCGAACCCGAACGCGAGCGCGGCGGGCGGCACGAGCACCCCGCCCGGCTACGCGCCGGCCGTCGAGCCGTCGGGCGCGCGGCGCGTCGCGCGGCTCGATGGCTTCCTGTCGCCGGAGTCGGTGAAGTACGACGCGGAGCAGGACGTCTACTTCGTCACCAACATCCTCGGCTACGGCTCGGTGAAGGACGGCAACGGCTACATCGTGAAGGTGAGCGCGGCCGACCCGGCGAAGATGGAAGTGTTCGCCGAGGGCGGGAAGAACGGCGTCGTGCTCGACGCGCCGAAGGGGACCGCGCTGCACGGCGACACGCTCTGGGTGGCCGACATCGACCACCTCCGCGGCTTCGACCGGCACGACGGGCGCATGCTGGCCGACGTCGACTTCGCGCCGCAGCACGCGCTGATGCTGAACGACGTGGACGTCGGGCCCGACGGCACGATCCACGTGACCGACACCGGCATCCACATGACCGACAAGGGCGTCATCTACACCGACAGCCAGCGGGTCTTCGTCGTCGGGCCGAACCGGTCGGTGACGACGGCGGCGCAGGGTCCGGCGCTCGGCCACCCGAACGGCATCAAGTGGGACGCCAGCGGCAAGCGGTGGATCGTCGTCTCCTTCGATCCGTTCCGGAGCGACGTGTACGCGATGCGCGACGGCGACTCGACGCGCACCGTGCTCGCGCGGGGCAGGGGCCGCTTCGATGGCCTCGAGCTGCTCGACGACGGGCGGATGCTCGTCACCTGCTGGAACGACTCGACCGTCCACGCCTTCGGGCCGGGCGGCCGGGACGAGCCGATCGTGCACCACCTCTCGCAACCGGCGGACCTCGGCCTCGACACGCGCCGCCACCGCATCGCCGTGCCGCTCGGCATGCTCGGCCGCGTCGAGATCTGGCAGCTTCCCACGACCGAGCGCACGGTCGCGCGGCGCTGAAGCGGCGCCGCGGATGCACGCAGATGCACGCGGATAGGGCCTCGGCAACAGCGAAGCGGCGCCGCGGATCAACGCGGATGCACGCGGATCCCCTGTCCGGGTCATCCCGAGCGCAGCGAGGGATCTTGTGCGACACGCGGGGAGTGCTCCCCGACCCGGACGCAAGATCCCTCGCTGCGCTCGGGATGACTGGGAGAGTGAAGGCGCCACGGCCTCCGAGGTCAATGCTCTTGCAGGGCAGCTGTATCCGCGTGCATCCGCGTCCATCCGCGGCGCCGTTCTTCGCTCTTGCGTGTCAGCGCTTCCGCTCTGGTCTTCCGCGCCGCCGGGCCGCAGATTGGCGGCGTCCCCCAACGGAGGCGTGCACCATGCTCGGCGAGATGACCGGCAGGATCCGCCACCGCATCCTGCTCAACTATCGCATGGACCCCGCGGTCGCGCAGCGCGTGCTGCCGCCGGGATTCCGGCCGAAGATCGTCAACGGCGCCGCCGTCGGCGGGATCTGCCAGGTGAGCCTCGAGCGGATGCGGCCGCGCGGCCTGCCGGCAGCGTTCGGCGTCTCGAGCCACAACGCCGCGCACCGGATCGCGGTGCTGCTCGACGGGCCGGCGGGCGCGCGCGAGGGCGTGTACATCCCGCGCCGCGACACGAGCTCGCCGGTCAACGCGCTCGCCGGCGGACGGATCTTCCCCGGCATTCACCATCGCGCCCGCTTCTCGGTCGAGAACGAGGGCGACCACTTCCGCGTCGTCATCGCCGAGCCGGCGCCGGGTGGCGACGCGCCGGTGATGCGCATCGACGCGTCGGTCAGCGACGCGCTCCCGCCGGGCTCCGTCTTCGCCGACGTCGCGGACGTGTCACGCTTCTTCGAATGCGGCGCGATCGGCTGGTCGCCGACGGCGGAGCCGGGCCGCTACGACGAGATCGAGCTGCGCACGGTCGGGTGGCGGATGCAGCCGCTCGCGGTCGCCGAGGCGGCGTCGTCGTTCTTCGGCGACGCGTCGCTCTTTCCCCCGGGCGCCGTGGAGCTCGACTGCGCGCTCGTCATGCGCGATCTCGAGCACAGCTGGCTCTCGCGCGGCGACGTCTGCACCGTGTGCGCGTGACGGTGCGCTACACGGCTGCGCGTCGGCGGGCGCGGCGCACGCTGATCCTCGCGCTCGTCGCTGCCGCCGGCGCCTGCACGCGCGATCGCGTGAGCGACGCCGCACGGCAACAGACGGTCGCCGTCCCCGCCACCGCCGCGATCCGCGGCGGCGACAGCGTCATGATCGGCGCGCGTACGCCGGCCGCGGCGGAGTCGGCCCTCGCCGCGCCGGCCCTGGTCGCCGTCGCCAGCGTCGCCGCGCCGACGCCACGCTCGCTCGGCGCGCCGCCCGCCGAGGTGCGCGCCGTGTGCGATTCGGTGGCCGGACGCTGGCGGGCGATCCCGCGCGCGGTCGTCGAAAGCGCGGACACGGTCGCCCTGGCGCGCGAGGCCGACCACGACGCCGACCCGCACCTCTCGTACGCCGCCTGCGTCGTGACGGGGCGGCGCGACGAAGGGCTCGACAGCACGATGCAGCACCTCCGCTTCTGGCCCGCCAGCGCGTGGACGCGGGTCTGGAAGCTCGACGCCGACGGCCCCGACGGCAGCTTCGCCACCTACCAGCGCGGGATGGTGCGCTGCCACGTGTGGGAGCAGTGGGACGGCGGCGACGACGGCGACAGCACCTACGTGCCGTCGCCGTTCTATGAGGAGCAGACGATCTGCTGGCGCCACCGCTATCGCGTCCTCGTCACGGACACGCTCCACGAGGAGCCCTAGTGCCCTTCCGCGACATCCGCGGCGCCGTCTCACGATCGTGCTTCCGCCACTCCCGATAACGTGACGTCTCCCCTTCCGCGCCGCCGCGCGTTCCTGACGGCGGAGTGGCGCTACCTCGTGATGCTCAACTACGTGGTGGACGAGCGCGTGCTCGAGCCCCTCGTCCCCGCGGGCACGGAGCTCGACCGGTGGGAGGGACGCGCGCTGGTCAGCGTCGTCGGCTTCCGCTTCCTGCGGACGCGCGTGTTCGGCGTTCCGATCCCGCTGCACCGCGACTTCGACGAGGTGAACCTGCGCTTCTACGTCCGCCACGAGGCGCCCGACACCGGCGAGGTGCGGCGCGGCGTCGTGTTCGTGCGCGAGCTCGTGCCGCGGCCGGCGATCGCCGTCGTCGCGCGACTCGCCTACAACGAGCCATACCGCGCCGTGCCGATGCGGAGCGAGGCGCCGTCCGCGCCCGCGGCCGAGCCGGGGCGCGTGCGCTACGCGTGGCGCACACCGCGCCGCGCCGGATGGCAGCACGTCGCGGCGACGGCGGCCGGCGCCGCGCCGAGCGTCCCGCCGCCGACGAGCGAGGCGCGGTTCGTCACCGAGCACTTCTGGGGGTACACGCGCCAGCGCGACGGCGGGACGATCGAGTACGAGGTCGCGCACCCGTCGTGGCGCGTCTGGCACGCGGCCGAGCCGTCGCTCGAGGCCGACGTCGCGGAGCTGTACGGCGCCGCGTTCGTCGCGCCGCTCGCCGGTGCGCCGTCGTCCGCGTTCATCGCCGAAGGCTCGGCCGTGACCGTGCACGTGCCGCGCCGGCTCGACCCGCGCGCGGAGGCGTCGCGGTGACGCCGCCGCCAGAGCCACCGCGCGGGATGCCGACGCGCCTGCTGCTCACGCTCCTCACCGCGCTCGCCCTCGTCGCCGCGATCGCCGTCGCGTCGGTGCGCATGCATCCGTCGGCGCGGCGGCGCGTCGTCATCGTCCTGCCCACAGCGCCCGGCCTGCGCGAGGGCGGGCCCGTCACCTACCTCGGCGTCGCCGCCGGCCAGGTCGAGCGGATCGACCTGAGCACGGGGCGTGTCGTCGTCACGCTCGGCATCGCGCGCTCGGACGTCGTGCTGCGCGCCGGCGACGTCGTGCGGCTGCGCACGGCCGGTCTGCTCGGCGATCGGGTCGTGGACATCACGCCCGGCCCGGCGTCGGCGCGCGCGCTCGCGGCCGGCGACACGCTCGTCGTGCGGTCGCTGCCCGCCGAGCCGCCGGCCGCCGATTCCGCGGCCGTGCGCGAGCTCATGCGCGCCTTCGAGCGCCGCGACTCGGCGACGCGCGTTGCGCACTGAGCGGGGCGCACCGGGCGCGCCTCACCGCAGCGCGTCGGTCAGCGCCCGGACCGCCGCGGCGAGCGCGGGCGCCACTGCCGAGCAGAGCGCCGCGGCCGACGCGAGCACGGCGATCCAGGCGCGCGCGACGCGGGCCCGGCGCAGCCAGCGCTCGGCGGCGTCCTCATCGTTAGGCCGGCGTGGATCGCGGGATCGAGACATGGGGCATCGGCGGGTGGATGGTGACGGGACGCACGAGCGTCGCCCTCTCACTGGAGTAGGAGCCGGCGTGTGACAGCGCGCCGATCCCGATCGTGGGCCCTCCGCCAGTGACCACCACGCCGTGACATCCACCCGCCGGCACGCCGCGCGCTGCCCGGAATAGCCCGGGGTCGTTATTTTTCCTTCATGTACCTCTTCGACACCTCGACATCGCACCCCACACGACACTGAGCGCCTCACGCCGACCATCGCGCCGCCGCAAGGGCGGCACCTACGCCGCGGCGCATCTGGACACCTCGCTGCCGACCAGCCGCACCGCGTACAACGAGACCCGCCAGTGGCTGCTGGAGCGCCACGGCCCCGTCTGCGCCTACTGCGAGCGGCGGGTGGACCCGCGCAAGATCACGCTCGACCACGTCACACCGCGGCGCGGGCAGACCGCGTACGACCGGCGCGACAACCTCGTCCTCGCCTGTCCCGAGTGCAACGCGGCGAAGGCGGACCAGTCCATCCTCGCCTTCCTGCTCGGCCGGCGCTCGCGCGCGGCGGGGCTGGTGCGCTTCGGCGACCACCTGAGCCCGATGCTGGTGGACATGGCGCGCGAGGTCGCGGGGCCGGAAGCGATCGCCCGCGCCGAGCGGCTCGCCGACCCCGACTACCCGTACGCGGACTGATCGCTCACGGAGGCGTGTGATGCCGATCGAGCACGTCTCCGACACCGCGCGCTGGGTGGCGGTCTACCGCGCCATGGAGAGCGAGCGGCCCGACGCGCTCTTCCACGACCCGTTCGCGCGGCGCCTCGCCGGCGATCGCGGCGAGCGGATCGTCGCCGAGATGCCGCGCGGACAGGCCGCCGCGTGGTCCATGATCGTCCGCACCGCCGTCTTCGACGAGATCATCCTCGACGCGGTGACGCGCGGCGGCGCCGACACGGTGGTGAACCTCGCCGCGGGGCTCGACGCGCGCCCCTGGCGGCTGCCGCTCCCGCCGACGCTGCACTGGGTGGACGTGGACCTCCCGGCGATCCTCGCCTACAAGACCGAGGCGATCGGCGACGCGCGGCCGGCGTGCCGGTACGAGGCGATCGCCGCCGACCTCACCGACGACGCGGCGCGCGACGCCGTCTTCGCGCGCATCGGCGCCGCGTCGCGCTCGGCGCTCGTCGTGAGCGAGGGGCTGCTCGTCTACCTCACCGCCGAGCAGGCCGGCGCGCTGGCGACGGCCCTCCACGAGGTGCCGAGCTTCCGCCGCTGGCTCTTCGACCTGGCGAGCCCGCGGCTGCTGCGCATGATGCAGCGGATGTGGGGCCGCCGCGCGGCGGAGGGGAACGCGCCGTTCCGGTTCGCGCCCGCCGAGGGGCCGGAGTTCTTCCGCCGCTACGGGTGGCGTCTCGCCGAGTTCCGGTCGGGCGTGGCGGAGTCGTGGCGGCTGCGCCGCGAGATGCGCTTCGGCTGGCTCTGGCGCTTCGTCAGCCGGATCAGCGGCGCGCGGCGGCGCGAGGAGTACCATCGCATGTTCGGCTTCGTCCTGCTCGAGCGCGACGACGCGCCGGGCGAGGAGCACGTGCCGCCGGGCGAGGTACGCCACTAGGCGGCGCACGGCTCTCGAGGACTGCAAAGGCAGTCGTCGGTTCGACCGAGAGTCGTTGGCTATTGGTGGCCAGTGAGTGGTGCACAACGACGGCGCG
>DATMHT010000357.1:0-9381 GCA_035554795.1 Gemmatimonadaceae bacterium
CGATACTGCGAGAGTCAGGCACGTACCCGTCCCTCGCATTCGTCCCATGTCCACCCTCCCCATCGTCGCCCGCCGCGACACGCCCGCGCCCGACGACGCCGCGGGCGCCGGGACGCCGGCGCGTCCCGACCTCCGCGACGAGGACATCGAGCCGCTCCTCGTCGCCTTCTACGAGTCGGTGGAGCGGGACCCGGTGCTCGCTCCGTACTTCACGGACATCGACATGCCGGCGCACATCCCGCGCATCGCCGACTTCTGGTCCACGCTCCTCTTCCACACCGGGCGCTACTCGGGCAACGCCTTCCGCCCGCATCTCGACATGCCGGGGCTCGCCGCCGAGCACTTCGGCCGCTGGCTCGCGGCGCTGGAGCGCACGGTGGACGCTCGGCACGCCGGCCCGAAGGCGGAGCTCATGAAGGAGCTCGCGCACCGTGTCGCCTTCAGCATGCAGATGCGGCTCGGCATCCCCCCGGTCTCGGCGTACCGCCCCGACCTGCCCTAAGCGGGGCGCGCTAGGGCTCGACGACGAGGAAGCCGATCGCCCCCTTCTGTCCGTGGCCGAAGCCGTGGTTGACGAAGGGGAACTCGCCGGGCACGTCGCAGACGAGCTCGAAGCACATCCCTCCGCCCGCCGAGACGCTGAACGTCTGCACGCCGCGGATGGCGCTCGCCGGGGGCGCGCCGAGGTAGACGGTGTCGAACTGCTCGCCGACGACGTGGAAGTGGCAGGGGTGCGTCGGGCCGGCGTCCACGACCCAGAAGCGGACGCGGTCGCCGACCTTCACCCGGATCGGCTCCTTCACGTACTGGTTCGGCCGGCCGTTGAACGTCACGTAGTCGGGCATCGTCGACAGCATCTTGCTGTAGTCGAACGGCCGCACGCCCGCCTGCGCCTCCTCGAGATAGAACTCGCTCTGCACGAGCACGAACTCCTTCGCCGGCGGGAGCGGCTCGCGCGGCGAGACGATGAGCGCGCCGAACATCCCCGAGCCGATGTGCATCAGCACCGGCGCGGTGCCGCAGTGGTAGGCGAACGCGCCGGCGTACTTCGGCTTGAACGTGTACGTCACCGACTCGCCCTTCGCGACCGAGCGGAACGCGACCTTCGGGTCGATCTGCGCGGCATGGAAGTCCATCGAGTGCGGGATCTGCGCGTCGTTCGTGAGCGTGAACTCCACCGTGTCGCCGACGCGGCAGTGCAGGATCGGGCCGGGGAGGTCGCCCTCGAAGGTCCACGCCGCGACGACGGTGTCGTCGCTGACGCGAACGGGGACTTCGCGCGCCCGCCAGTGCAGCTGGAGGCGGCCGTTCGCCGGCGGCGGCGGCAGCGTCGGGTCGAAGCGGTGGAAGGCGACCTTCTGCGCGCCGCGCGTGGCGTCTGGCGTCGCCGAGCTGTTGCCGTGGTGTCCCTCGCGCAGCACCGCCGAGTCGAGGCGGCTGTCGGAGTTCTGGCGCCGGAGCCCGTCGCCGTTGCCCGCGCCCGCGGCGGCCGCGCCGCCCGGTGCGCCGCCACGCGCGCTGTCGCTCGCGCCGCCACCAGGCGCACACGCGGCGAGGGCAGCGGCGCCCATGCCCGGGATGACGAGCGACAGCGCCCCGGCGCGGGCGAGGAAGGCACGCCGGCTACTCGACGCCTCGAGCAGCGACGGGGCGCCGCCGTCCGCCGCGTCGGGCACGGGCTCCTGGAGATCGGCGAGGACGGACGACAGCGCGACGGGATCGGTCATGCGAGCAGCTCCGGGTCGAGTTGAATTCTGCCTGCGCCCCGCGCCGACGCACGCCTCGCGCCGGCGCGGATACCCTCCGCCGTTCAAGAGCATGAACCACGGAGGTCACGGAGAGCACGGAGAAGGAGCTCGACGCTTTCCTCCGTGTTCCTCCGTGACCTCCGTGGTTCGTGCTCTTGCTGAGAAGCGGCGCCGCGGTTCGCCGAGCGCCGGTCAGCTCCGCACGTCCCGGTCGCGCCGCACGACGACCCGCTTCCCCTTGATCGTCGTCCCGCGCAGCGCGCCGATGATCTCTTCGGCGATCTCCGCCGGGACCTCGACGAGCGCGAACCGGTCGGCGATCTCGATCGCGCCGATCACGCTCGACTCGATCCCGACCTCGTTGGCGATCGCGCCCACGAGGTCGCCCGGGCGCACTCCCGCCTTGCGGCCGGCGCCGACGTAGATGCGCGCCACCTCCCACTCGGGCGCGCGCTTCGGGCGCCGCGGCCGTTCGCCACGCTCGGCGCCGAACCGGTCACGCTCGCCGCCCTCCGTTCGGGTACGTTCCCGGTGGGGGGGCCCCCCCACTTCCCGATCGAAGCGCCCGCCGCGCTCGGACCGCCCGGCGACGGCCCGCGCACCACGCTCGTCGCGACGTGCGCCGCCCCCCTCGCGGGGCTGGAAGACCGGGATCTCCGCTTCCTCCGCCTCGGCCTCGCCCGTCGTCGCCGCGTGCGCCAGCTTCACCGCCGCCGCCGCCACGTCCATCAGGTCGAACTCGCTCGCCAGCGACTCGACGACGCCGCGGAAGCGGTCGAGATCCGTCGCCGGCGCTCCATCCTCGCCGCCGACGAGCGACTCGCGCAGCGACGCCTTCGTCAGCTCCAGTCGCCGCGCCTTGAGGTCGGCGACCGTCGGCACGGTGGCGAGCTCGATCTTCGTCTTCGTCAGGTGCTCGATGTTGCGCAGCTGCCGGTGCTCGCGCGGCTCGGCGATCGTGATCGCGACGCCCTCGCGGCCGGCGCGACCCGTGCGCCCGATGCGGTGGACGTACGCCTCCGGCGCGCTCGGCACGTCGTAGTTGACCACGTGCGAGAGGTGCTCGATGTCGAGCCCGCGCGCGGCGACGTCGGTCGCCACCAGCAGCTCGGCGCTCCCGCCGCGGAACTTCTTCATCACGCGGTCGCGCTGCTCCTGGCTGAAGCCGCCGTGCAGCGCCTCGGCGCGGTAGCCGCGCGCGTTCAGCGTCTCCACCAGCTCGTCCACCTCGGTGCGCGTGCGGCAGAAGACGATCGCCGACGTCGGCGACTCCATGTCGAGCACGCGGCCGAGCGTCGCCGTCTTGTGGGCGCGCGGGACGATGTACGCCGTCTGGCGGACGCGCGGCATGACGCCCGCGACCGCCGCCTCGCGCGCGATCCGTACCTCGACCGGGTTGCGCAGGTGGCGCGCGGCGATCGCGGCGATGCGCGGCGCCATCGTCGCCGAGAAGAGCGCCGTCTGCCGCTCCTTCGGCGTCGCCTCGAGGATCTCCTGCAGATCGTCCTCGAAGCCCATGTCGAGCATCTCGTCGGCCTCGTCGAGCACGAGCACCTTGAGCGTGTCGAGGCGCAGCGAGCGGCGGCGGATGTGATCGAGCGCGCGGCCCGGCGTCGCGATCACGACGTCCACGCCGCGCTCGAGCGCGCGCAGCTGCTGCGGCATCGGCGCGCCGCCGTAGACGGGCAGCACGCGCACGCCGAGCCCGCGTCCGTACTTGTGCGTCGCCTCCGCCACCTGCATCGCCAGCTCGCGCGTCGGCACGAGGACGAGCGCGCCCGGGCCCGGCGCCCCGCGCCGCGGCGCCGCCGCGCCGCCGCTGACGCCGTCGTCACCGCTCTGTTCCGCCGGCGGCGCGCTCTTGATGCGCTGCAGCAGCGGCAGCGCGAACGCGGCCGTCTTCCCCGTTCCCGTCGCCGCCTGGCCGAGCAGGTCGCGGCCGGCCAGCATCGGCGGGATCGCCTCGCGCTGGATCGGCGTCGGCTCCTCGTAGCCCAGCGCGGCGAGCGCCGAGACGAGCGGATCGGCGAGGCCGAGCGCGGTGAAGCCGTTGAGCGCGGCGGCGGCAGTCTGGTCGGACGGTTGGTGCTCGGACACGGAAATCACTCTGTGAAGGAAACGGGGTCGGGGTCGGGGGTCGCGGGTCGGGGCCGATGCTCTTCGCTCATGCCGAGCGACAGCCCCGACCCGTGACTCCCGACCCCCGACCCCGCTCGTTCAATCTAAGGCACCACCGCGAACGACACGCCGTTCGGTCCCACGGACGCCGACAGCAGCCACTTGTCGATCCGGTTGCCGGGGTGCGAATGGTGGTAGCGAACGACCTTCAATCCGCTGAAGGTGCCGATCGCCGAGCCGACGAGCACGTCGCTCATCCAGTGCTTGTTGTTGTACATGCGCGAGGCGCCGACGATCGCCGCGCCGCCGTACATGACCGGGCCGATGTACCAGCGCGACTTCGGCCACCACTGCGACGTCTCCGCCGTCACCGCCGCCGCCGCCGCGAAGGCCATCACCGTGTGCCCCGACGGGAACGACCGGTAGTCCTCGTGCGTGAGCCCCTTCCCGAAGTTGAAGTCGCCCGGACGCTCGATGTCCACGTAGGGGCGGGCGCGGCCGGCGAGCGACTTGATCACGGTCACCGTCCCGAGGCCGACGGCGATCGCCTCGGTCCCGTGGAGGCCGAGGTCGGCCATGCGCGCGTTGTGGCCGAGGCGCCCGACCGCGTACAGCGCGCCGCCGATGATGAGCGAGCCGGGCTGCGCGATCAGCCGCGCGTTGGTGGCCTGGTGGTGCAGGAAGCGGTTCGCCTGCTCGTTCGGGTTCTGGAGCCCCTCGGCGGCGCGTCGGTCGAACGGGATCGAGATGACCGTCGCCGCGGCGAAGATGCCGGCGGCGACCGCGTCGCGCGACGTGAAGAGCGGCTCGATGGAGCGCCGCGTGGTATCGGACGGCTGCGCGCCGAGTGGCGCCGCGATCGCGCCGCTGAACAGGACGGGCGCGACGAGGAGCGCGGCCAGGGCGACGCGGCGCGACACGCGGGCAGCCAGCAGCGGACGGCACGGACGGGAGACGAGGCGCACGGGGCGTGACGGTCACGGGTGGTACGGAGATGCGGACGGGCGAGTCGCGACTCGAGCCCGTACGGCGAGCGCGGCCGGAAGTGCATCGCTCGTGCCCAACCCCGTCGGGGGGAACGCGAATTGCCGCCCCGGGCACCCCTCGCGAGGCTCGGTCCGCCCACGCATCGAGCCCGGCCACCAGCCACCCGACGTGCGCCCGCGCGGGCGCCTCACCCCGGACTCCAGGAGCGACGACCATCATGCACCTGCGAATCGTCCGCCGCCGCGACACGCGCCGGCGCATCCTCCGCCGCCACGCCTTCTTCGCGGCCACCGTCGCCGCCACGACGATCGGCGCCACGGCCGCCTGCAGCCAGGGCAATCCGAAGCAGCAGGCGAACGAATCGGCGATCGCCAGCGAGACGACAGGCGTCGTCCGCTCGAAGGCCGACACGATCGCCGCTCCGCCGGGCGCGGTGGACACCTCCATCCGCCCCGCCGGCCCCGGCGGCGAGGTCCGCGTCGGCACCCCCGGCGCCGGCACCGCCCAGACCGGCGCCGACAAGGCGACCGGCGTGGACACGCCAATCACGAAGCGGATCCGGTCGGGGGAAAAGCCGTGAGAGGGTAGAGGGTATAGCGTGAAGGGTGTAGCCCTGCTTCGGGACGCGTCCCGAGCGGAAGGGCTACACTCCACACCCTACACCCTCGCCCCTCCTCACATCTTCTTCGCCCGCTCCCGCGCCACCACCGTCTCGAAGTCGCTGAGATCGGCCGTGGTCGTCGGGGCGAGGACGCGGTTGCGCATCGCCCGCGCCTCGGTGGTCTTGCCGAGCTTCTTGTACGCCTCGCCCATCGCTTCGCGCGCGAGGACGTTGTTGGCGCTTGCCTCCTGCAGGTGCGGGAGGGCGGCGCTCGCGTCGCCACCGTACAGCGCCGTGAGGCCGCGGAGCAGGTGCACCCGCGGCACCGCCGCCACCCGTCCCTCCTCCTGCATGCGGCGCTCGACGGCGTCCGTCGCCTCGCGCGCCGGGTCGGGCTGGTGGAGATAGGCGTAGGTGATCGCGCGGTAGTAGTCGGCGGTGCGCTTGTCCGCGTCGGCGCTGCGGCCGAGGTGCTCGACGGCCTCCGAGCCGTCGCCGAGCGCCGCGTCGATGAGCGCCGCCTGGCCGTGGACCTCGGCGACGAGCTCGGGATTCTGCTGCCGGTCCGCCTCGGCCGCCGCCTGGGCGAGCCGCGTCATCGCCTCCGACCGCTGACCGTCATACAGGAAGCTGGCGGCCATCGCCTCCATCGCGGTCACCCGGTCGCCACCGGTGGCGAGCCCGAGCCCCTTGGTGAGCAGGGAGCGCGCCTCCTGGCCGCGGCCGCGCGTCTGCGCGAGGATCGCCGGCCCGAAGTAGAACAGCGCCGCCTCGGGCTTGGCCGCGAGCGACTTCTTGTAGTAGACGTCCGCCTCGGAGAGCCGGCCGGCACGCATCAGCATCTCGGCGTACGAGTCGAACGGGTTCGGCTGGTCGGCCGGCGCGCGCTTCACCTGCTCGGCGGCCGCCGCGAGCGCACCCACCGTGTCGCCGATCGCGAGCCGCGCGTAGGCGAGCGTGTTGTACGCCGGCGCGTACTCGGGGAACTTCTTCGTCACCTCGAAGATCCGGACGATGCCCACCCGCGGCCCCTCGACCGTGGACACGCGGTTCGCCTGATCGAGAGCGATCCGCGGGTCGCCCGGGTAGCGCGCGACGAGCGAGTCCGCGAGCAGCCGCGCATCCTTCGGCCGCCGCTCGGCGAGCGCGAGGTACATCGCGGCGAACTGCCGCTCGCCATCCGCGCCGCGCGCCGCCGCGCCGTCGGCCGCGCGGCGGTATTCGGCGCGCCGCTGCTCGGGGGTGAGCGCGGCGTCGGCGTTGGCGCGCAGCACGCGCGCGACGGTGAGCGTCGAGTCGAGCTCGATCGCGCGGCCGAGGTGCCGCAGCGCCGGCGTGATGTTGAGGAACTCGGCGTTGACGACACCGGCGTCGTACTCGCGCCGCGCCTCGGCGGCCACGGTGGCCGCGGGCTCGAGCCGCGCGCCGCGCGCGCCGTAGGCGGGCGGCTGCGTCGGCTGCTGCGCGGCGGCGGTGGGCGCGACGGCGCCGCCGGCCAGGGCCATCGCGGCGAGCATGGCAAGCGCGCTCACCGCCGCGCCGCGATGGCAGCGATTCGGAATCGAAGTCATGATGCCTCCTGCTACGTGCGGATGCCATTGAAAGCCGGCGGCGCCGCGTCGCGTCGGAGGACCTTCCGAATGGGCGTCTACTCGCCCCAATCGTGCTGCTCCGCCCCAGCGGAGCGGGGGCTCTTCACGCTATGCAGGAGGCTCCGCGCACGCTAGGCAAACGCGTGGCGCATGACGGCGCGTTACGTCGAGCTCGGCAACGGGGGACATGGGACGGGGGACCTGGGAAGCGCTCGTCCCCCGTCCCATGTCCCCCGTCCCTTACTACACACTCCGCGCTACGCGCTCCTCTCCGCCACCCGCCTCTCCCGTCGCCCGATACAGGTACGCGACGCCGAGCAGGAAGAGTCCGACGAGCAGATAGCTCCCCACGCGCAGCCCGACGCTCGTGAGCCCCGACGCCTGCGCCAGCGCCTTCAGCGCGGCGAACACCGCGAGCGCGAGTCCGACGCGGCGCGCGCCCGCGAGCGTCCGCCGCCGTCCGACGAGAATCGTGACGACGCCGGTCGCGGCGTAGTAGCCGATGAGCAGGAACGTCGCGAGGTCGGGGGAGAACGCGTGCGCGAGCTCCGCGTTCCCCCAGAGAAAGGCGGCCGTCGCGGTCAGCGCCACCGCCGCGCGGCGCCGGTTCGCGACAGGCAGCGGCGGACGCCAGTCGCCCCGCACCGCGGCGGCGCCGAGGGCGGCGACGCCGAGCACGGCCGCGAGCGCGGCGAGCGACGCGCGCGTCATGAACGGGGTGTACGCGTACGGCAGCCGATGGTCGAGCAGCGCCGCCACCCACCACACGGCCATCATCACCGACGTCGCCGCCGGCAGGAGCGTGAGCCGCGACCGCTCGCGCGCCGCGAAGAACGCCCAGAGCGCGCCATGCGCGGCGAGCGCGCTCGCGGCGAGCGCTTCGCGCTGCGAGAGCGCCAGCAGCACCGCCGCCGCGCTCGACCAGCCGGCGACGACGAGCGGGTATGCGCGGCGCGACTCCTCGTAGTCGGAGCCGCCGAGGGCGCGGGCGGCGCCGAAGCCGAGCACCGTCCAGGCGAGGCAGACGCCGGCGGCGACGACGCCGCGCGTGTTCGGCATCGCGCTCAGCGCGGCGATCAGGAACGCGCTCGGCAGGAGCGTCGCCCAGAGGAAAACGCGCGTGTCGTCGTCCTCGGCGCGCGCCGCCCACGCCGCGGCGAACGCCGTCGCCGCGCCGACGAACGCGAGCGCCACGGCCGCTCCGGCGGGGCTCGTGACGGTGAAGACACGGGCGCCGTTCAGCGCGTCGTCCGCCGCCCGCGCGAAGATGGCGACGAGCGCACCGAGGAGCGCCGCGCGCGCGATCTCGGCGCGGTGCATCGCGCCGGCGAGCAGGAGCGCCGTCCAGGCGACGGCGAGCGCGAACAGCGCCGGCGCGACGACGAGCAGGAGCGTCGCCGGGCGCGCGTACGTCGGCGCCGCGAGCCCCGCGACGACGTACGCGACGACGCCGAGCGCGGCGAGCCGGCGCGCCACCGTCCACGGCCGCGACCGCCCTTCGGGGGCGAGCAGCGTCCCGCCTAACGCGGCACAGGCGCCGGCGAGCGCGACCCAGCCGTAGGTGAGCAGCGCCGGCACGCTCCCGCCGCCGGTGGAGGTGACGAACGGCGCCAGCAGGGCGCCCCCGAGCCCGACGGCGAACAGCGTCTCCTCCCCCTCCCACAGCGCGAGCACGGCGAGCGCCGCCGACGCGAGCGCCGCGACCGCGAGCGCGACGTTGGGCGGGACGACGCGCAGGTAGGGGCCCGCGCCCCACGCGTCCACCTGCACGAGCGCGAGCGCGAGCCCGAGCAGCACGTTGCCGAATCGGCGCGACCCCACGTCCTCCCGTCGCGCGCGCGCGCGGAGCCAGAGCCCGGTGACCGCGATCGCGGCCGCGAGCGCGCCGCCGAGCGCGACGCGGACCGCCGGCCCGATGCGCACGTGCTGCACCGCCCAGCTCAGGAACGCGCCGACGCCCATGACGATCGTGAGCGCCGCGAGCGCGATCGTCCCGTACCGACCGACGAGGCCTTCGAGGTCGAGGGCCGGTCGGCGGTGGGCGGTGGGCGGCTGACGCGGGCGAGCGGACGGCGGCTCGTCCGACGGTATGGTCATGCTCGGCGGAGCCATGCGCGGCGGCGCGACCGGCTCGTCGAGCGAGCGTGGCGGCGGTTTCGGCGGCTCGGCGCGCGGGGGTACGGGCGCCGCAGCGGCGGCCGCGACGCCGCCGCGCAGCTCGTCCCGCAGCTCGGCGCGCAGCGTTTCGACGTCGTGCATCAGCTGGCGCACGACGGCCTCGAGGTTCGCGAGGCGGCGGCTCTCTTCGGAAGGATCGGGCACTCGAGAGGGGATG
>DATMHT010000358.1:0-3886 GCA_035554795.1 Gemmatimonadaceae bacterium
CTTCACGTGGCGCATGCTCTGCCCCGTGCCCTCGAGCAGCCCCGCCGGGTCGGGGACGCCGGTGCCCGTGAAGAGCGCGAGGTTGATGCGCGACTTGAGCGGCTGGATGACGAAGACCTGATCGCTCATCGCCGGCGAGACGCCGAACATGACGTTGCGCCAGCCGAGGTGCACCTTCTCGATCGCGTCCGGCAGCGCGGCGAGCACGAGCTCGCGCGCGCGGCGCGCCATCGCCTGGACGTCGGGCGTCTGATTGGCGAGCAGGTCGTCGAGAGTCGGTTCGGACATCGGGGGAATGTAAGCGCGAAGTCGGCCTTCAAGTCGTCCGTTCGCCGATCACGACTGCCGCTCGAGCGCGCTCACGTCGTCGCGCAGCGCCGGACCGGCGTAGCAGTTCATGCCGAGCGGCGTGAGGCCGGCGCGGCGGAAGAGCCGTCGGTAGAACGACGCCGGCCGCCCGCGCCAGCCGACGCGATCGCCCTCGAACTCGTCGTCGCTCGTGAACAGCTCGACGTAGGCCACGCCGCCGGTGAGCGACGCCAGCGCCGGCACACCGCGCGCCAGCTCGTCGTCCGCCACGTAGTGCAGCACGTCGCAGCAGACGACGAGGTCGAACGGGCCGTCGAGGCCGAGCGCACCGAGCGTGCCGACCGAGCCCGCCACGATGCCGCGACTCTCCCCATAGCGGCGCACGACGTAGGCGCTCGCGTCCACGCCCAGGTACTCGATGCCCGACCGGACCCGCCGCAGCGCCGCCCGCCACTCCCCCTCCCCGCTCCCCACGTCGAGCGCGCTGCGGACGCGACGTCCGAGCAGGTACTCGGCGGCGCTGACGGCGAGCCGCGCCTTGCGTCCGAGGTCCCCGGCCGACTTCACGCGCGTCGCCGGGTCGCGGTACCAACGGTCGAAGTAGGCGCGGTCGTAGCGCTTCACGTCGTCAGGCGGCGCTGGCACTCGGCCGCGGCGGGCGCGGGAGCGGGCATGCGGGCGGGGGCGAGGGGATCGGAACCGGCGGGAACGGCCGCCGCTACGCTACGGCCGCCCGGTGGCGCGCACAAGACGCCCGGCGGCCGCACCTAACGCGGCTCGGCACCCAGCGCCGTGTCCTCCGTGACTTCCGTCCTGCCTTCCTGCTAGAGCCGGCCGGGAACCAGCGCCGCGAAGGTTCCGCGGGCGTCCACCGGGAAGACGTGCGCGCCGACCGGCGTGTCGGCGGTGATCGTGCCGACCACGCGATAGGGGACCGCGCCGCCCTCGAGCGCCGCACGGCCGACGTCGCGCAGTCCGCGCCAGCTCACCTCGAGCGGGAGCGTGACGTCGGCCGAGTCGTGGGCTGGCACCGTGTACGCCTGCGTCGTCGCGCCGCGCCCGACCTCGACCGAGTCGCCGGCGAGGAGCTGGTAAGTGGCGCCCGTCGCCGTGAGCGCGTACGGGTTCGGGTTGGCGACGCGCAGCACGACGTCCACCGTGCCGCCCTGAATGCCGACGCCGCGCACCCGCACGTCGCGGAAGGCGGCCGTCGGCTGTGTGAAGACGCGACGCGCGACGTCCTTGCAGCCGGCGACGATGGTGACGGCGACCGCGAGCGCGGTCACGGCGGCGGCGCGCCCTGTCCGCGCGCGGCGAGCTCCATGGGGGCGTGTGATCACAGGCGTGGGCTGTCGGCGGGTCGCGGTGGGATGGGCGGGCGCTCGGCGGCGTCCTCTTCGGGGTGTCCGTGCAGCGTGCGGTGGATCGCGCCCTCGAGCGGCCCGCCGACGACGAGCACGAGGAGGGTGAAGCCGAGCGCGATGAGCGCGCTCGGCCACTGCCCGGCGCCGCACGCGATGCCTAACGCGGCCGCGACCCACACCGACGCGGCGGTGGTGAGGCCGCGCACCTTCTTGCGATGGTGGCCGGGCTCGACGGTGTCGGCGTCCGAGCCGCGCAGGATGACGCCGCCGCCGAGGAAGCCGACGCCGGCGATGATCCCCTGCACCGCGCGGATGACCGCGCCGCCGTCGAGCGTTCCGTTGGCGTAGGCGAGCTGGATGCTCGTCACCGTCGCCAGCGCCGAGCCGAGCGCGACGAGGCCGTGCGTGCGCAGCCCGGCCGGCTTGTCGCGCAGGTCGCGGTTGATGCCGAGCGCGCAGCCGATGAGCGTCGCCGCGCCGAGGCGCACGAACACCGAGATGATGCCACCCATGAAGGCGATGGATTCCATCCGCCGGCTCTCCGCGTCAGTGCCGTCCGCCGCGGCCGTCGCCGCTCGCGGCGTCGCACGTGGTATCGCAGGTGGTATCGCACGCGGCGTCGCACGCCGGACCGCTCACCGGGCCGCACGCCCCACCACACGCGTCGCGCCCGCGCAGCCCTTCCACGCCCTCGCGCACGATGATCGGCACCATCGCCAGCGCCGCCACCGGATCGGCCCACCACCAGCCGAGCACCGCGTTGAGCGCGAGCCCCGCGAGCAGGATCGCCGACAGGTAGCTGCACAGCGCCGTCTGCGACGCTTCGGCGGCGAGCGCGTTGCTCGAGAGGCCGCGCGCGACGCGCCGCTTCGCTCGCGCCAGGAGCGGCATGATCACCACCGACGCGGCCGCGACGGCGATGCCGAGCCGGCTCTCGCGCGGCGCCTCGCGCGTCCAGAGCGCGTGCACGGCGTCCACCGCCACGTAGATGGCGAGCGCCATGAAGCAGGCGCCGACGACGCGGTGCGCCACGCGCTCGGCCCGCTCGCGGCGCACCGGGTGCGCGTCGGCGCGGAGCCGCCAGAGCGCCGCGCCGCCGGCCGACACCTCGATCACGCTGTCCACGCCGAAGCCGACGAGGGCGACGCTCCCCGCCGCCGCGCCCGCCGCGAGCGAGAGCAGCGCCTCGACCGCGTTGTACGCCACCGTCGCCACCCCGAGCCACGCGCCGCGGCGCACGAGCGCGCGGCGGTACCGCTCGTCGCCGGTGGCGGCAGCGGTGGGGGTGACGGGAGGAGCGGCGGCGGCCATGCGTCAGTCGTTAGGCGACGGCGGCGGCGGCGGCGCGAGCCGCTTCGCGAGGTAGTACTGCCGGTAGCCCGGCGGGTAGCCTTCGAGCGTGCCGAACACCTCGTAGCCGAGCCGCTCGTAGAACGGACGCGCCTGGAACTCGAACGTGTCGAGGAAGACGCCGATGCAGCCGTGCGCCGCCGCGTGCTGCTCGGCGGCGGCCATGAGACGGCTGCCGGCGCCGCCGCGGTGCGCCTCGCGCACCCAGAGCTTCGACACGTAGAGCCAGCGCCAGCGGATCTCGCCGAGCAGCCCACCCACCACCCGGTCGTCGCCGTCGCGCAGGAAGACGGTCACCGGCTCGAAGCCCATGTCGCCGATGCGCTCGACGTTGAAGGCGCGCAGCCCGGCCAGCACCACGGCGACCTCTTCGTGGCGCGGCTCGCGCTCGACCGTGACGCGGGTTTGCGTGCGGGAGTCGGTGTCGGGCATGAGATGTAAGATAGTGCGGGTCGGGGGTCGGGGGTCGGGGAGAAGCCGCTCGGAACATCCCGAGGCACATCCCCGACCCGCGACCCCCGACCCGCGACCCCCGACCCGCACTCACCGCTTGCCCGGCAACCACGCCGTCCCTACCTTGGCGCTCGTCCCCTCTCCGGACGGCCCCATGGAGCTCACGGAGTACCGGGAGTATCTGCGTCGCGCCGACGCCGCCGAGCGCGTGCGCGACCTGCATGGCATCGCGAGCGAGGCGCTGGCCGCCCATCCGGGCGACCCCGACGCCGAGGCGATCGAGCGCGCCTGCTTCGACCACGCCGAGGCGATCATCGCCCGCGCACGCCGGCATCGCCACGCCCCGCCGCCACCGCCCAAGCCCGCGGCCGACGACGACGACTGGAAGGCGCGCGCGGCGCAGATGTGAG
>DATMHT010000359.1:0-7631 GCA_035554795.1 Gemmatimonadaceae bacterium
GTTCGCGCCGCCGCGCGGCGAGCCGGCGGTGCTGATGGTCAGCTCGGTGTCGTGCGACTACTGCGACCAGGCCCTGCGCGACGCCGCGCGGCTCGCCGGCGGCCGGCCGCTGCCGGGGCTGCGCGTGGTGACGCTCGAGGGAGCGGCGGGCGGCGCGGAGATGCTCGCGCGCACCGGCGTGCGCGGGGCGTGGGTGGCCGAGCCGGCGGGGAGCGCGGATCGCGTGCTCCTCACCTTCCGCGTGCCGGGCACTCCCGTCTTCGCCGTCGTGGACTCCGCCGGCCGCGTGACGCGCGTCGTGCCCGGCTACCCGGGATCCGCGGGCGTCGAGGAGATGGTCGGGACGATGCTCGGACGATCACGGACTTCCAACTGACAAGACCAGTCGTCGGTTCAACTGAGAGCTGTTGGTCGTTGGTGGTGAGTGAGCAGTAGGCAACGACGGCGCGCGGAGGCTGACCTCCGCGCGCCGTCGTTGTTCACCAATCACCGACCACCAACAGCCAACGACTCTCAGTCGAACTGAAAACTGATCTTCTCCGTCGCGCCGCTATTCCACGCCGGGTGATCCGTTCGCGTCGGAGCCACCGTCGCCGCCATTCGGGCGGCCGCCGGAGCGGCGGCGTCGTCCCTGGCGACGCCGGGGGCGGCGTCCTTCGGCGGCGGCGGCACCGTTGGTGGCGTCGGCGATGCCGGCCGAGGGAGCGGGCGCCGGCGCGTAGGGGTCGGCCTCTTCCTCCGGGTCGGTCGCGGCGACGCCGACCGGCTCGCCGCCCGGGTGACGACCGCCGCGCTCGCCGCGCGGCAGGTGCTTCGGCTGCGGTGGCTGACCGGGCGTCGCGCCCGCGCCGCCGCCGTGCTTCTTCTGCTGCTGGCGCGCGCCGCGACGCTCCACCGACTCGCGGCAGGCGCGGAGGATCGCCTCGAGCGCCTCGATGCCGTCGTCGGTCGCCTCGAGGAAGAGGTCCTTCACCACCGACTCGGCGCGCTCGAGCTGGTTGACGAGCGCGACGGCGAGGGCGCGCGTCGGCATCGTGCCGCAGAGCTTGGGCTCGATGCGGTTGCCGATCGGACGGCGGAGCACGGAGACGGCCCCCTGCTTCCCGGGCTTCAGGAAGTAGTCGGACTTCCTCTCCTTCTTGGCGCGCTTCCCGGCCTTGCCACCCGGCCGGCCGCCCTTCTTCCGCGCCGCGCTCCCCCGCTCTCGTTCCATGGCCCTCATCGTACGGTAGGTGGACGTTACCGCTCGAAGATAAACCGCCGTCGGCGCCCTCCCGCAAGGCTGTCCCGACAGCCCGCCGGTAGAAGGCGGCCATGCGCGGCGGCGGGTTCCCGGGTCGGTGCGCGCGATGGAACTCCTGCCGCCCGATGGCACTAGCAGGGAGTGTCGCCCCGATCGTCGCGGCTCGGCGCACGTGGCCGTGGCGCCATGGCCGGGCTCGGTGCTAACTTGTGGTGCCCCAACGGGCCCCTTCGCATGCTCCTTGCGCCGATGGCGCGCGAGCACCCGCACGCGGCGGGCGACACGGCGGACGACCACCGAACCATCGACGAACCGGCGCGGCCACGGCAGCAGCGGCTTCGCGAGCGACGAGGAGGACGGAACGATGAAGCGGAAGTCACCCGAGGCCACGTACCGCGCCGAGAAGGCGAAGCGCGACCGGCCCCAGTCGCACGACCAGCTCATGAGCGAGGCGAAGGCGCAGTTCGAGCAGTTCCTCGCCGACGGCCGCGCCGCGCGCAAGGGCGGCCGCCCGAAGCGCGGCGCCGTGAAGCCGGTCGTCGCGCCGGAGGACATGGACGAGGAGCTGGGAGAATAGCGGCGCTCGGCTAGATGCGATGAAGGGCCGGACTCCCGTTCAACGGAGTCCGGCCCTTCATCGTTGTGCGGCAGTTGACCGAGAGCCGAGAGCCGCTTCTACCGCACCGTCACCGTCGCCGTCCCGCGTTGTCCGCTGCGCGCGATCGCGGAGACGGTCGCGCTGCCTCGCCCGACGGCGCGGATCGCGAGGTAGCGCGTTCCCATCCCGATGGGGATGACGACGGCGCTGTCGCTGACCGTCCAGGCCAGCGCCTCGCCCGAGAGCTCGGTGCCCGACGAGTCGCGCCCGGTCGCGACGAAGACGACGCTGTCGCCCACGGCCAGGCTCGCGCTCGTCGGGCTGACGTCCACCGTCGCGACCGTGCCCGTGGCTCCGCCGCTGCCTCCGCCCCCGCCGCCTCCACCACCCGTGGTGTCGGGACCGCCGCCGGTGGTGTCCACGCCGCCGCCGGAGCCGGCGACCGGCAGGCGGATCTCCGGCGCCTGGGTCGTCTGCTTCGCCGCGACGACGACGCTGCCGAGCACGGCGGCGGTGAAGCCGGAGGCGCGCGGCGGGTCGGCGCGGACGACGTAGCTGCCCGGCGTGAGGAACGCGATCGTGTAGCGGCCCTGGTCGTCGGTCCGTCCTGTCGCGACGACGGGGAGGCTCGACTCGAGCCGCCTCAGGTCGCCGGCGAAGACGGTGATCGTCGCCGCGCCGAGCGCGGGGCCGCTCTCGGTGAGCGTGTCGCCGCGCACGGTACCGGCGATGGATCCCGTCGCGTCGAAGTCCACGGCGCGGAAGACGGGGCTGAACACGAGCTCGCCCGTGCAGGACGTGCCCGGGCAGAGGAAGCTGCGGCCGACGTCGAAGTCGATCACGACCGAGCCGCCGCCGGCGACGTCGATCGGCGACTCGACGAGCGCGTACAGCGTCGGCTCGCCGGCGCTCGAGCCCCACGTCACGGGCACCGTCGCGCCATCCTTGTTCACGACCGACGAGCGGTCGGTGTTCAGCACCATGCGAATGGCGTGGTAACGTCCGGTGGGGATCGCTCCCTCGCCGAGCGACGCCGTCCTGCCGTTCTGCAGCGCGAGCAGGTCGAAGGCGGCGTTCGGGCTCGCGACCGTGACCCAGTCGTGGTTGGCGGGCGTCGTGTCGCTCGAAGGCGACGCCTCGATGCGCTCGACGAAGATCGAGACGTGGGCGATCGAGTCGTAGGGGAAGGGCGCGTCGGTGAGCAGCACCTCTGTCGTGCCCTTGCCCGAGGTGGTGCCGGCGGGCGTGTCGCTGCAGGCGACGACGGCGGCGGTGCCGGCGACGGCGAGCACGGCGGAGAGCGCGCCGGCAACCCTTCGCGCCGCGGATGCGCTCCGATCGAAGTGAGGCATGCGATCTCCTGGTGGCGGTGAACGGCCGCGGGCCGCCGTCGGTTCGGCCCGTCGCACAAATTGAACCTTCCGACCGCGCGCCGCGTCACCCGTCCGCGTGTCAGGATGCGCGCTGTGACGTGGCCGCCGGTGCGAGGGTTCAACCTGCGGAGAGGTGTACGTCCGCCCGCGCTTTCGTTCGCGGGCACGTCGAGCCACAGGCCCGAGGCGACGATGGCGACGATGATGACGGAAGCGATGGCGGCGGTGAGCGTGAGACGTGTCGTGGCGCGGCGCGCGGCGAGCTTCCTCGCGCCGCTCGTCGCGGCGGTCGCGCTGACCGCGGTGCCCGCCGCGCGCGCGGCGGCGCAGGACGCAACCGTGACGGTGGACGCGGCGGCCGAGCGCTCCATGCTCCGCGACGGCCGGAGCCTCGGCGGTCGCGCCGACGCGGTCGCGAGCACGCCGGCGCTCTTCGGCGGCTTCCGCGCCTTCCTCGCCGCGAGCGCCGAGCGGCCGGCGGCCGGCGTGGTGCGCGACCGGCTCGCCGCCACGGCCCGCCTGTCGTACGCCTTCGGCGGCGCGTTCGGCGTGTGGACGGGCTATGACGTCTCGCGCGCGCGACTGCTCGGTGCCGTCGTCGCGCCGAACGATCCGGTGGTGGTACCGCCGCGCACGATGCTGTCCGCGGACAGCGTCGCGCCCGACGCGCCGCCGCCGGACGAGGGACGTGCGCGGCCGAGCGGCACGGTCGGCCTCTGGTGGCAGCGGCGGGCCGCCGTGCTGTCGCTCTCCTTCGCCACGGGGAGCGAGCGCACCGCGGCGCGCGCCGCGCGCTACGAGATGCGCACCATCGTCGACTCCTTCCCGAGCGACTCGGGCTGGGTGATCCTCATGCGCGACAGCGCGTTCCTCGTCGCGCCGGGCCGCGCCGCGCGGGCGCGCCGCATCGGCGACGCCGAGGCGCGGCTGGCGTGGAGCGCCGGGCGGCTCGCGCTCGACGGCGCGGTCGGCGCGCGCTTCGTCGCCGGCGGTGTCGCCGCGCGCGCGGCGTGGGGCGGCATGGGCGCGACGCTGGCCGTCGGGCCGCACGCGTCGCTCGTCCTCGGCGGCGGTGTCCGTCCGACGCCGCTCGCCAGCCGCCTGCTGCGCGAGCGATACGTCAGCGCCGGCGTGCGCGTGTCGCCGATGCGCTTCTTCGCGCGCCCGCCGCTGCCGGTGGGCGTGGTGCGCGCGTCGGCGGCGTCGTTCGACCTGCGCGCGGTGGGCGGCGGCCGCTACGTCGTGCGCGTGCGCGTGCCGGGCGCGCGCGTCGTCGAGTTGTCGGGCGACTTCACCGGCTGGCGCCCGGTGGCGCTGACGCGCGTCGGCCGTGACGGCTGGGAGCTGGTGCTGCCGCTGGCGCCGGGCACGCACCACCTGAACATCCGCGTGGACGGCGACGCCTGGGTCGCGCCGCCGGGCGCGAGCACCGTCGCCGACGACTTCAACGGCACCGTCGGCGTCGTGGTCGTGCCGTGAGGGGCGGCTCTCGGCGCTCGGCTGTGGGCTCTCGGCTCTCGGCTGATGCCGTCGCCAGCTCTTGGACAGGATGCACAGGATGAACCGGATGTGGTGTGCTCTTCATCCCGTTCATCCTGTGCATCCTGTCCAAGTACAGCCGAGCGCCGAGCGCCGAGCGCCGAGAGCCGTTGTGACCTCCGCCCCGGTCGCGAGGTTGAACCGGAGACGATGACCGACGCCATGCTCGTGCGACGCGTGCTCGACGGGGACTCGCGGGCGTTCACCGCGCTCGTGGACCGGCACGCCGCGGCCTGTCTGCGCTTCGCCACGCGCATGCTCGGCAACCGCGAGGACGCCGAGGATGCGACGCAGGAGACGCTGCTGCGCGCCTATCGCTCGCTCGGGCGCTACGAGGAGCGGGACGTCTTCCGGACGTGGCTGTTCAGCATCCTCGTGAACCGGTGCCGCACGGCCGCGCTGCGGCGTAGCCGGCGCGAGCGGCGCCTCGTGCACGACGACGCGGCGCTCGACACGCTCGCTGTGGCGTCGAGCGCGGATGCGGCCGAGCTCCGCGCCGAGGTGGCGCGCGCGGTCGCGACGCTCGAGCCCGAGCAGCGCGAAGCGTTCCTGCTGAAGCACGTCGAGCAGCTGAGCTACGAGGAGATGGCGCGGGTGACCGGCGCCGGCGTCTCGGCGCTCAAGATGCGAGTGAAGCGCGCCTGCGAGCGCATGCACGTTCTGTTGACGGAGGTGAGCGATGTCGGACGCTGACGACGTCCTGGACTGCGACCCGATGACGCCGGCGTCGCTGGACGGCGCCGTGCGGGCGCTGCGCGCGGACGTGCCGGTCCGCGGCGAGTGGCGCGACGCGTTGCTGCGCGAGGCGGCGGCGCTTCCCGCGCCGCGCCGGACGACGCCGGTGTCGCGGCGCGTGCGGCGGCTCGGGGAATTTCTGCGCGCGGCCCGGCGGCCGGCGTGGGTGCTCTCGCCCTCCGCCGGCGTGGCCGCGGCACTGCTGTGCGCGGCGCTCGGCGCCGGCGTCGCGTGGGGCGTGATGCGGCGCGCGGAGAGCGCCGCGGTGCCCGGTGACGTCGCCGTCGCCAGCGCGCCGGCGAGCGGGTGGGCGGTGCCGGCCGTTCGCTTCGCGCTCACGGCGCCGGGCGCGTCGCGCGTCGCCCTCGTCGGCGACTTCAACGGCTGGAACCCGGCCGCCACGCCGCTGCGCGCCTCGGCCGACGGACGCACCTGGAGCGTCGCCCTTCCGCTCACGCCCGGCCGCCACGTCTACGCCTTCGTCGTGGACGGCAGCCTCACCGCGGACCCGGTGGCGCCGCGCGCGGCGGACGAGGACTTCGGCACGCCGAGCTCGGTCATCATGGTCGCGGAGTCGTCGCCGTGACGCGAGCGGCGTCGTGCCGCGGAGCGCGGCGTCTCGCGGCGGCCGCCGCGGTGGTCGTATGCTGCTCGGCGTGGTGGGCGGTGCCCGCGGCGCGTGCGCAGCAGCCGGTGACGCAGCCGGCGACGCAGCAGGCGACGACGTTTCCGGCGCGGCTGCAGCCCGCCGCGCGGGCGGCGCTCGAGCGGCTCGCCGACTCGGCGCGCGCCGGCGGGCTGCCCGACGGGCCGCTCTACGCGAAGGCCGCCGAAGGGGTGCTCAAGGGCGCGGACGACGCGCGCATCGTCGGCGCGGTGCGGGCGCTCGCGCGCGAGATGGAGACGGCGCGGAGCGCGCTCGGCGCGGACGCGTCGGGCGCGGAGCTCGTCGCCGGCGCGAGCGCGCTGCACGCCGGCGTCGCGCCCGACGAGCTGCGGCGGCTCGCGGCGGCGCGGCGGGGCGGGGGACGCGGCGCGGCGACGCCGGCCCGCTCGCTGGCGATGCCGCTCGTCGTCATGGCGGACCTCGTCACGCGCGGGGTGCCCGCCAGCGCCGCCGCCTCGTCCATCGACGCGCTCCTCGCCCGCGGCGTGTCCGACGGCGGCCTGGCGGCGCTGCGGCTCGACGTCGAGCGGGACATCCTCGACGGGCACGCGCCCCAGGCGGCGGCGGCGGCGCGGACGCGCGCCCTGGCCGCGGGCCTCGACGCCGAGCGGCGGCCGGCGACGCCGCCATCCGCTTCGCGCCTTCCGCCACCGTAGCGGGCGGCGGGTGTGATGTGCGGCGGGGTGTGACGCGCGACGTGGCGAGCGTCGCGGGCATCGCGCATCTTCCGGAGGGTGGCGGGGGTATCACGCCACCGTGACCGCCGGCCGGTGTCCGGCCGTCACCTCACTCACCACACCCGCGTTGGAGCTCCGCGTGATCGTCCGCGTCTCGAGATCGTCGTCGCACCGCTCGCTGCTCGCTACCGTGCTCGCCGTCGGCGTCTGGACCGCTGCCGCCGGCGCGGCCGTCGCCCTCCCCGCCCGCGCGGCCGTGGCCCAGCAGGGCACGCGCCCGGCGGCGGCCGCCGCCGCCGACAGCTCGACCCGGGGCACGACGTCGACCGCCGCCGCCGGCAAGCGGCGCACGAAGAAGAAGGCGGCCCCCGTGCATCTGACCGCGAAGATGCGGCTGACGCGCGAGATGGAGTCGGCGGCGCGGCAGGTGCGCGCGGCGCTCGTCATCCAGGACACGGCGACGCTGTCGCACTGGTGGGCGGACGAGTACACGTACACGGCGCCGTCGGGCGAGACGTTCAGCAAGTGGGAGCGGCTCGAGGCGATCATGAGCCCGGGCTTCGTCGGCGAGGATCAGGCCGAGGTGCTGCCGAGCGAGCTGGACATCGTGCGCCGCTACGGCGACGTCGTCATCGTCAGCTCGCGGCTCGGCCCGCCGAGCGTGGCGGCGGGCGACGCGAACAGCGCCGCCGCGCGGTCGCGCGCCGGCCGCACGCAGCTGCTCACCGTCTGGGTGCGCCAGGGCGACCGCTGGCGCACGGTCGCGAGCCAGGCGACGGCGGTGGCCGGTCCGCCGCCG
>DATMHT010000360.1:0-4177 GCA_035554795.1 Gemmatimonadaceae bacterium
TCGGCGCGTGGAGCGAGGCGGAGATCGTGCGCGCGCTGCGCAACGGCGAGGCGCGCGACGGGCGGCTGCTCGCGCCGGTGATGCCGTACGCGTGGCTGCACGAGATGTCGGACGACGACGCCATCGCCGTCGCGCGCTACCTGAAGACGCTCGCGCCGGTGCGGCACGCGGTGACGCAGCGCCCCAACCTCACGTTCCGGATCGCGCGCGCGCTCGTGCTGCATCCCGTGGGCGGCGCGGCGCCGGTCACCGCGCCCCCGCGCGCGCCGACGGCCGCGTACGGCGGCTACCTCGCGCGGCACGTCTCGCTCTGCGCCGACTGCCACACCGCGCGCACCGGCCTCGAGTCCGCGCCCGACCGGCACCACCTCTTCGCCGGCGACGCGCACCCGTCGAAGGCGTTTCCGGCGAACCCCGCGAACCTGACGCCGGACAGCGCCACGGGCATCGGCCGCTGGAGCGAGGACGATTTCCTGCGGACGATCCGCACCGGCGTGGACCCGAGCGGCTACCACCTCAGCACGTTCATGCCGTGGCCCGAGTACCGCCGGATGACGGACGACGACCTGCGCGCGATCTACCGCTACCTGCGCACGCTCCCGCCGGTCCGGCGCGAGGTGCCGAAGCGGAAGGAGCCGGCGCCGGCCGCTCGTTAGGCGGCCGGCTCGCGCGCGGCCTGAATGGCGCGCAGCAAAGCGTCCGGCTCGTCGCTGCCGAGCATGAAGCGCCCGCCGTCGCGCCGCGTGATCAGCACGGCACCGCGGCCGGCGACGTTGTAGAGCCAGCCGCGGAAGGTGAGGTGAATGCCCCAGCCCTCCCACCAGCGCGTCGTCGTCGGCTCGGCCCGCGCGATCGCCGCGAGGGGGACGGACTGCCGCAGGACGCCGGGCCCGAAGTGCCACGTCAGCCGGCCGTCCGCGACCTCGATCGTGAGCGACGAGAAGGCGACGGCGCTCGCCACGAGCACGAGCATCACGACCAGGACCACGAGCCGCGGCGCGGCCGGCAGGCTCGGTCCTGGGGCGAAGACGAGGATCGCCAGCGGGATCGTGCCCGACAGCAGAAGGAAGACGAGGAGCGCGGTGCTGCGCTGCGTGTGGCGATACGCCGTCATCTTAGAGTGCGCTCAGGTGCGGAGACAGATGGTCACGTTGCCCGGCCGGCGTCCGAGCCGTCTGCACGGTAACCCCGCATGCCGCCCGGAGCCTGCATGAGCGACATCGACTGGAATGTGGAGCTGCGCAAGATCGTGCGTGAGTACGACGGTCTCCCGCCCGAGCCGTCGCCCGCCGAGATCCGCGCGCAGAAGCAGGCCGTGATGCAGGCCCGCGCCGCCGAGCGCGCCGCGCGGATCGGCGCCTGGGCGCGGATGGTGCTCGTCGTCGCGCTGGCGGCCGCGCTCTACTGGTGGCCCAACGCCCACGCCTGCGGCCCCGACCTGTTCGCGTTCCTCGCCGCCGAAGGGATGGTGGCGATCGGCGGCCTCTGGATCGCCGCCTTCACCTGGCGCCACCGCCTCGGCGCGACGCACAGTCTCGCCCTGGTCCTCGTCGTCACGGGGCTGGTGCTCGTCGCGGCGCAGGTGCTCCCGCGCCTCGGCTACGCGACGATCGCCGGCGTGCACGCCGACCGGTGGAGCTGCTATGTGGGGGCGGCGGCGAGAACGACGCGGTGATCACCGGGCGGACGGCGACGTCCGCGCGATCCGAAGCTCCGTTCCACTCGAGCAGCGCCCGATGCCGACCCTCTGGTCCTCCACCTCGCTCGACGCCTGGCGCCGCGCCCTCGACAGCTACGAGGCCGTCGTCGCGCGCCAGGGCGTCGCACGGCTGGCGGAGCTCGACGCGTGGTACCGCGACGACCTCCCGCCCGCGATCGCCGCGCGACGGCACGCGCACGTCACGCTCGCCGAGCTCGTGAAGGTCACGGAGTGGAAGATGGCGCGCGGCGTCTGGCGCGGGCGCAACCTCGCGCTCGTGCGCGGCAACGCGCCCGACGTCGTCATCGCGACGAGCACGGAGGCGCTGGCGGCGATGCCGGATCCGACCGCGCCGATCGCGACGCTCGCGGAGCTCGACGGCGTCGGCCCGGCGACGGCGTCGGCGGTCGCGGCAGCGGCGATGCCGGACGTCTACCCATTCTTCGACGAGCTGGTGGCGGCGCAGATGGGGCTCGCCGGCAAGCTCGCGTTCACGCTCGGCTACTACGCGAAGTACGCCGCGGCGCTGCGCGAGCGGGCCGGGCAGCTCGGGCACGGGTGGACGCCGGTGATGGTGGAGCGGGCGCTCTGGGCGCACGTCGGCGGCAAGGCCGGGGTCGCGAGCGGCGGCTAGGGCAGGAAAGGTTCGTCCGGCGTGTCGATTCCGCCGCCTCTCGTTCGACGTGTAGGTAGAGCCGGCGATCGGCCGAGTGGCCAGCGAGGCCGGCTTCGAACCCGACACGCGAAGGAGACACGACGATGCGGCCCACCACGCACACGAAGGACTCGAGGAAGATCAACGCGCTGCTGTGGAGCGTTCAGGGTGTGCTGGCGCTGCTGTTCCTGTTCGGCGGCGGCATGAAGCTGGTGCTGCCGATCGCGACGCTGACGCAGCAGGGCGGCCCGCCGCTGCCGGGCCTGTTCCTGCGCTTCATCGGCGTGCTCGAGGTGGCCGGCGCGCTCGGCATGGTGCTGCCCGGGCTCCTGCATCTGCGCGCCGAGCTGACGCCGCTGGCCGCCGCCGGGCTGGTCATCGTCATGAGCGGCGCGACGGGCGTCACGCTCGCGAGCGGCGCCGCCGCGGGGGCGCTGGTGCCGGTCGCGGTCGGGTTCCTCGCGGCGTTCGTCGCCTACGGCCGCTGGCGGCTGGTGCCGCTGTCGCGGCGCGCGTCGCTGCACCCGACCGTGCTCCGGTCGGCCGCGTAGCGACGCCGCCCGCGCGTCAGTGCATCGTCGCGAGCACCGCGCGGACGACGACGACCGCGAGCGCGACGCCGCCGGCGGCGATCAGCGTCAGCGCCGCGACCGCGCCGCCGACCACGGCGATGCTCGTGGCGCGCGTCGCCGCCGGCCGCTCGAGGGCGCGCTCGAGCAGCGCGAGGTTGCGCGTGTTCGCCTTCCACGCGACGTCGAACGCGTCGCCGAGCAGCGGCACCGCGCCGACGACGGCGTCGATGGCGACGTTGCCGACCATGCGCGCGACGACGGCGCGCGGTGCGCCGAGCCGGGCGCCGAGCAGCACGACGTAGGCGGACAGCACCGCGCCGGCGACGTCGCCGAGCCCCGGCACGAGCCCGAGCAGCGGGTCGAGCCCGAAGCGGATCCCCGTGCCCGGCACGCGCGCCGCGCTGTCGAGGAGCCGCGCGAGCGCGCGCGCCCGCGCGAGGGGGTCGGCGGTCGTCGTCGGCAGCGGCGAAGGGCGGGTGATCGGCGAGGTCGGGGTCACGTCAATCTCCCTGTGCGAATCGCGCGCCGGCCGGTGGCGGCGGACGGAGCCGCGCGCCGATCCAGGCGATCGCCAGCGACGGCAGCCCGACCCAGAGCGCCTCGTTGGCGAGTATCGCGAGCCCGCGCCGCGTGAAGAACGGGCGAATCCCGATCGGCGAGACGGCGATCGGACGCCACGGGAAGAAGTATCGCGTGTCGTCGAGCGGCGCGGCGAGCGCGACGCCGAGTCCACCGGTCGTCATCGCGTCGAGGATGCCGTGCGACGCCATCGCCACGACGAGGTACGCGGCGAGCGATGCGCGATCGCGCGTGGGCATGCCGCGGCTCAGCATCCACCCGGCGGCGCCGCCGACGGCGAGCGCGACGAGGAGCGAGTGGGTGAGTCCGCGGTGGCCGAGGAGGTCGCCGTACGCGATCCCCATCCGGAACCCGACGACGTCCACGTCCGGCAGCACGGCGAGCGCGGCGCCGATCGCCCAGCCGAAGCGCGGCGCGCGAGGTGTGCGGAAGAGAGGCCAGAGCGCCGCTCCAGCGGCGGCGTGCGCGAAGGCGGATGCCATGAGAGTACGATGAGAGTACGAGCGCCGCTCAGACGCCACGCGCGCGCGACCGCCAGCGCCGCACGATGAGCGTCAGGCTGACGAGCAGGAACGCGAGCCCGATCAGCCCCGACTTCGGATCGGCGACGCCGTCGTCGTAGAGGTCGAAGAGGTAGAGCGCCACCTGCACGCCCGTCACCAGCCCGGCGGC
>DATMHT010000361.1:0-2376 GCA_035554795.1 Gemmatimonadaceae bacterium
AGCTCGAAGCCATCCTCGCCCGTGTAGCCGGTGCGGGAGACGATGACCTCCGGCACGCCGGCGACGGTGCCGACGGCGAAGTGGTAGTACTTGATGGACGCGAGGTCGACGTCCGTCAGCGGCTGCAGGACGTCCTTCGCCTGCGGGCCCTGGAGCGCGAGAAGCGCGACGTCGTCGCTGACGTCGTCGAGGCGCACGTCGAAGCGTCCGGCCGCGCGCGAGATGTGCGCGAAATCCTTCTCCCGGTTCGACGCGTTGACGACCATCATCAGCCGGTCGGCGAAGCGGTAGACGAGGCAGTCGTCCTCGATCGTCCCGCGCTCGTTGAGGATCGTCGAGTAGTGCACCTGGCCGACGGCGAGCGCGGCGACGTCGTTCGTCGTCACGTAGTTCACGAACTCGACCGCGTCCGGGCCGGTGACCATGAACTCGCCCATGTGGCTGACGTCGAACAGCCCGGCGCGCTCGCGCACCGCCTTGTGCTCGGCGGTGATGCCGGTCGGGTACTGCACGGGCATCTCGTAGCCCGCGAACGGCACCAGCTTCGCGCCGAGGGCGGCGTGGATGTCGTGGAAGGGCGTGCGTCTCAGGCTCTGGGTCGGCGCGTCGTTCGCCATCGGGTCCGGCTCCGCGGTGGAGGTGGGCAGAGCCGGAATATACCCGAAGGGTCGCGCGCCGGGCACGGGCCGCGCTGCCGCCGCGGACTGCCCCGAACGAGACAGCGCGTGGACTCCGGTGCGTCGGAGCCCACGCGCTCTGGTCCTGCCCCCTCGCGGCCGCTATCTCAGGTCGCTCGCGCCCGCCCGCTTGATCTCCGCCGCGCCGAGCTCGCGCAGGTCGGCGACCTTCGGCGGCTCACCGGTCAGCATCCCCCTGACCAGGTTGAAGAGCACGACCGGCGCCGGGCGATCCTTCTTCGAGTACGTCACCGACGTGGCCTCGACGAGGATCAGCGCGATGCGCGGATCGTTCGGGCCGCCGTCGCGCTCGCCCCCCTGGTCGCCGAGCCACGCCTTCCAGTCCGGCTTGTACAGCTCGCGAACGAGCTTGCGGTCGCGCGAGATGATCGCCGAGCCGCTGACCGACACCCACTCGCGCGTGCGATCCTTGTAGAAGGCGAGGTTCACGTGCGGGTCGGTCGCGAGCTCCTCGAGCTTGTGCGACTCCCAGTTCGTCATGAACCACAGGTCGGTGCCCGCCGTGCGCTCCTGCACCTGCATCGCGCGCGACACGAGCTGACCGTCGGGGCGGCGCGTCGTGAACATCGCCACCTCGATGCCGTCGATGAGCGCGTACAGGTCGTCGAGCTTCTTCTCGAGCGGGACCTCGTTGTCCTTGTTCTTCTGCGTCGCGGAATCGGCCATGCTGTCCCCCCATCCTCACCCAGGTTGATCAGCCGCAGCGCGGCTGAGACCGCGGTGGAGAGCAGGAGGTGTGCCGATAGGGGCGAGGGTATGGGGTATGGGGTGTAGGGTGTAGCCCTGCCGCTCGGAACGTCCCGAGCTACACCCTACGTCCTACCCCCTTCCCGCCAGCCAATCCGCGACCTCGTCGCCGTGCCCCTCGGGCTGCACCTTCTCGAACACGTGCGCGACGGTGCCGTCGGGGGCGACGACGTAGGTCGTCCGCGCGACGCCCCAGTACTTGCGGCCGTACATGGACTTCTCCTGCCACACACCGTACGCCTCGGCGACGGCGTGCTCGGTGTCGGCGAGCAGAGTGTAGGGCAGCGCGTACTTGCGCTTGAACTTCACGTGCGACGCCACGCCGTCCGGGCTGACGCCGAGCACCACCGCATCGAGTCCCTCGAACCGAGGGAAGGCGTCGCGCATCGCGCACGCCTCCTTCGTTCAGCCGGGGGTGTCGTCCTTCGGGTAGAAGAACAGCACGACGTGCCGGCCGCGAAAGTCGGACAGCCGTACGGTGCGGCCGTCGTCGGCGGGAAGCGTGAAGTCGGGAGCGGGAGTGCCGAGAGGAAGCATGCGGAGGGTATAGGGGAGAGGGTGTAGGGTGCAAAGTGGGTGCAGGCAAGAGCTACACCCTACACCTTATACGCTACACCCTGGGGTTCACACCTTTTCGCCACCCATCAGGACCGCCATGATCGCCTTCTGGACGTGCAGGCGGTTCTCGGCTTCGTCCCAGACGCGGCTCTGCTTCCCTTCGAGCACGGACTCGGAGACCTCCTCGCCGCGGTGCGCGGGGAGGCAGTGGAGGAAAATCGCGTCGCGGCGTGCGCGCGCCATGAGCGTGTCGTCCACCTGGTAGCCGGCGAACGCCTGCTCGCGGATCTTCTGCTCCTCCTCCTGCCCCATGGACGCCCAGACGTCGGTGTTGACGACGTCCGCGCCCTCGACGGCCTGCTTCGGGTCGCGG
>DATMHT010000362.1:0-2261 GCA_035554795.1 Gemmatimonadaceae bacterium
GCCGTCGCCGTGCTCGCGTGGCTCGCCGGCTCGGTCGCGCTGACGACGCGGAACGTCACCTACGTGGTGCAGAACGGCTCCGACTTCGCGGGGACGCAGTGGCGGCAGTCGCCGCTGCTCGACTTCGTGCGCAAGCGCGCCGCCGACCGTGCGCTCTACTCGAACTGGCCGGCGGCGATCTACTTCCACACCGGCCGCGTCGCGCGCGACCTGCCGATGGCGCTCGATTCGGTGACGCTCGCCACATTCGCGCGCCGCCTCGCGCAGACCCACGGACTCGTCGTGGCGTTCAATGCACCCAGTCCCGACGTCGCGCCGCCCGATTCGATCGCGCGCCGGCTCGGGCTGCGTCGCGCGGGCCGCTTCGACGACGGAACGGCGTGGCAGTTGCGCGAGCCGTTGTCGCCGCGCGGCGCCCGGCCGTGAGCGGTGGCGCGCGTTGTCGTCATCGCCGGGCGGCGTTATAGTTGCGCCGCGGAGCTGCACCTCACCCGCCTTCACCCGACGCCGAGCGTGCCGTGACCCCGCTTCTCTCAGACATCGCCATCCAGCGCGAGCTCGGCACCCTGCCGGGATGGGCGCGGCGTGGCAGCACCCTGACGAAGACCTTCACGCTGCCGAGCTTCCCGGCCGCGATCGAGATGGTGCGCCGCGTCGCCGATGCCGCCGAGGACGCCGATCACCATCCCGACATCGACATCCGCTACACGAAGCTCGTCTTCACGCTCAGCACGCACGACGCGGGCGGCGTGACGCAGAAGGACGTGGACCTCGCGCGCGCGATCGAGCGCGTCAGCCGGTAGGGACGTACTACCGGCGCGTCGACGACTGCCCTTCGGCCGTCCCCGCGTGTCGCCCTACAGTCCCGCGAACAGATCGTCCACGATCGCCGCCGGCTGCGGGGTGCCGGCCGCGAGCGCGTAGAGCTCGTCGGGGAGGAGCGCGAGCTTCTCGAACTCGGCGAGGTGGTCGCGCTGGGTGGCGTGGGCCATGAACGCCTCGCGCTTGCGCGCGAGCGCGGCGCGGACGTCGAGCCGCGCCGTCGCCGGCACGGCGTGGGCGGCCGGTTTCTTCCTGATGCCGACGGTGTCGCCCGGCGCGGGCGGATCCCACGACACGTAGTAGAGGCGCGCGGCGCGGTGCGTCGTCAGCGCGCCGCCGTTCCCGACGAGCTGCTCCGGGTACGCGGTCGGCAGCGCGGCGAGGAAGAACGCCGCCGTCGCGGCGCGCGAGAGCGCGCGATGGTCCGCGTGCGTGTTCGGCGCGCCCTCGGGGCCGAAGGTGACGACGACGTCGGCCCGCCGCGCGCGAAGGAACTGCACGATGTGGCCGACGAGCTCGTCCCCGTCCACCGTGCCGAGCGCGCCGTCGGGGTAGCCGGTGGCGACCACGGGATCGAAGCCGATGATGCGCGCCGCGGCCATCAGCTCGGCGCGCCGCAGCCGCCCCAGCTCCTCGCGCGAGCTCACCGTCACGGCCGACGACCGGCCCGCGTCGCCGTCCGTGGCGCAGTAGAGGGAGCACGACACGCCCGCGTCGGCGAGCAGCGCGACGGTGCCGGCGATCGAGAACGTCTCGTCGTCGGGGTGGGCGAAGACGGCGGCTAGCGAACGGGGCATGGGTGCGGCGGTGGGGAGCATGAAAAGAGCGAGAGACGAGAGAAGGTGATCATTCTCTCGTCTCTCGCTCGTGTGGTGCCGGCGGGTCTAGTTGCGTCGTCCGCCGAGGATTCGCAGCACCGCCAGGAACATGTTGATCAGGTCGAGATAGATCTGGAGCGCGGCCGGGACGTAGTCGTCGGGGCCGTACACGTTGCGCAGGCGCCAGGTGTCGAAGATCAGCAGGCCGCTGAAGACGAGCACCGTCGCCGAGGCGAGCCAGAGGTCAGCGGCGGCGCTGCGCACGAACATGTTGACGAGCGACGTGCCGATCAGCACCCAGAGGCCGACGACGAAGAAGCTCCCCCACGCGCTGAAGTCGCGGCGGCTGACGAAGGCGTAGGCGGTGAGCACGGCGAACGCGCCGCCGGTGATGAGGCCGGCCTGCGCGGCGATGCCCGGCTGCCGCTGCTCGAGGACCCAGACGGCGGGCGACATGACGACGCCCATCGCGAAGGTGAACAGCGAGAGCAGACTGAGGCTGCGGATGGCGCCGCCGTCCTCCGTGCGGGCGCGACCGGCGATGAGCAGCGGCGCGAAGACGCAGGCGAAGGAGATGAACGGGTGGGCCACGACCGCGCCCATCAGCGCCGGCTGCGAGAA